>JBDTLK010000006.1:0-51980 GCA_039934835.1 Edaphobacterium sp. (SeqCode)
GGTAGACCGCCCGAATCACGGCCGGAAAGGGGCCGCATTCATTGAAAACAATGGCATCTAATCGACGCCGACCGCTGATCAGTACCAGTCGGGTGTGCTTGTCGCCGACCCGGCGTTGCTCGGCGACCATGAACACGCCCTCGAAGGTGGGTGCCGGGAACCCTTGGCCCCAGACCCCCACGCCCAAGTCCTGTGCCAGTTTCAGCGTCAGGTCTCCGGCGTCGAGCTCGCCGTCGGTTTCGATCGTGCGTTGCAGCGCAGCCAGCGACAGCCATTCGCGCCCCACCCGCTCGAATTCGGCGGCAAAGCGCGGCAATTCCGCGACCGGCAATGTGAGGCCCGCTGCAAAGGCGTGCCCGCCGAAACGGGTGATCGAACCCGGGGCGCGTTTGGCGACCAGATCGAGCGCGTCGCGCAAGTGAAAGCCGCCGATGGTGCGGCCCGAACCGCGAAGCTCGCCTTCGCCGCCCGGCGCGAACACGATCACCGGACGGTGGAATCGGTCTTTTAGGCGCGACGCGACGACACCAACGACCCCCTGATGCCAGTCGTCGCGGTAGGGACAGAGCGTGAACGCGTCGCCGGCGACGATGGCGTCGATGGCAGCGAGTGCCTGTTCCTGCATCGCGGCTTCAACACTGCGCCGCTCGCGGTTGAGCCGGTCGAGCTCGCCGGCGAGTCGCGTCGCGACTGCGAAATCGTCGGTCACCAGACAGGCGATGCCGATTGCCATGTCGGACATGCGTCCCGCCGCATTAAGGCGCGGACCTGCGACAAAGCCGAGGTCATAGGTCGTGGCGCGCGCCGGATCGCGGCCGGCGGTATCGAACAGCGCGCGCACTCCGGGTTGCATGCGGCCGGCGCGGATGCGCCGCAGACCCTGCTCGACGAGAATGCGGTTGGCCGAGTCGAGCCTGACGACGTCGGCGACGGTGCCAAGCGCGACGAGGTCGAGCAGCCTCGCCAGATTGGGTTCGGCACGTCCGGCAAAGTGTCCGCGTGTGCGCAGTTCCGCCCGTAGCGCCATCAGCACGTAGAACATCACACCGACGCCGGCGATGTGCTTGCTGGGAAAGGCGCAGTCCGGCTGGTTCGGATTGACGATGAAGTCGGTGGCGGGCAGGGCGTCGCCGGGCAGGTGATGGTCGGTGACCACAACGTCGATGCCCAGCACGCGCGCCGCGGCCACGCCGTCGACACTGGCGATGCCGTTGTCGACGGTGATGATCATCGCCGGCGCTCGGGTTGCCGCCAGCGCGACGATTTCCGGCGTCAGGCCGTAGCCGTGTTCGAACCGGTTGGGCACCAGGAAATCGACTTTGGCGCCCATTGCCGCGAGTCCGCGCATGCCGACCGCGCATGCGGTCGCACCATCGGCGTCGTAGTCGGCGACGATCAGCATGCGCTCACCGCGAGCGATCGCGTCGGCGAGGCGCGTCGCCGTCGCGGCAATGCCCTTGAGCTGGGCAAATGGCGGCAGTCGCACCAGCTCGTAGTCGAGTTCCGCGGCGTCGACCACGCCGCGCGCGGCGTAGATGCGGGCAAACAGCGGTGACACTCCGGCGGCGACCAGCGCCGCGGTGTCCGGGACGGCGCGCTGCGTCATCCGCATAGAGCTCGCCGACCTCAGGGTTCGAAGTGCGGCGTGAGCAGCGTCGACAGTCGCGGCGCGGCGCGCCAGATGCGCAGACGTCGCGCCAGCGTCAGCCGCCGCGCCCTGAAGCGCAGAGTCTTTGCTCGTCCGGTGAGCACAACGTCGAGCTCGCTGACAGTGCCGACGTGGAACGCGCCGGCGGCGGGCTTGATCCATTGCTGCTCGAGCGTCGTCAGCCAGTGCCCGAGTTGAGACGTAGAGTCGTCGCCGACGATTGGCGCAGAGAGTCGCGCGAGCGCCGGCGAGAGCGTCGACTGAGAGCGCAGCGCGTCGAGCGACCCCGGTAGCGCCGCGTCGGAAATACCCGCGCCATGCGCGAGTCCGCGGGTACGCCAGTCATCGGCAAAAAGCGCGGCGATGCGCGGATGCGCGGGCGCCTTGACGGGCTCGCCACCACCCCAGAGCCACACGCCGTTGACCACCGCCTGCCCAGCGGCTTCGCGGGCCGCGTTTACCGGATGCTCGAACAGCAGCATTTGCATCTCACTCTGCCAGCGTTGCCAATTCGCGGCGTCCGCGCCGCTCGGGAGATACGCGAACAGCGGCTTGCCGAGCGCGGTATCGGGTGGACGCGTCGCGATGGCCTGCACGCCGGCGCAGGCGACCAGCCAGCAATTTGGCGTCGGCGCCACGAATTGTAGTCCGTCGTCCGCAAAGTGCGTATTCAACGTCGCCAGCAGCGCCGCCGTTTCAGCAATCTTGAGATCCCAGACGATGCCGCGAAGGCGCACGTCGTCGCGACCAGCCTCCAATGTCGCCGGATCGGCGCACAACCAATATTGCGCGCTCGCGCTCTGCTCCGATGCGCGCGCCAGCAATGGCGCGACCGGCCAATCGCGCTGCTTGGCAACGCCTAGCGCCGCGCACACGATCGCGGAGCACCCATCCGGGTCGGCAAGGGGCGCCTCCGCGGCGGCCAGCAGCCGCTCGAATGCCGGCGCTACGGTATCGGTGGGCGCGAGCAGCGACGGAGCGATGTCGAGCAGACCTGAGACGACCAGCGTGAGTTGCATCGGAGGATGGGTGCAGAATACGCGAGCGGTAAGATTAGCATGGGCTGATCACGACGCGGCGAGCGCGCGGCTATGGCGCGGCGAGCGCTTGTGGCACACTCGCGCTCAGCATCGCAATCATTGCAACATTTCCCGTTGATTCCCTACGAAATCCTGATTGGCCTGCGTTACTTTCGCGCCCGCCGTGGCGCCCGGCGCAACGGCTTCGTGTCGTTCATTTCCGCCGTATCGATGCTCGGCATCGCGCTGGGCGTGGCCGCGCTCATCGTCGTTATCTCGGTGATGAATGGCTTTCAGGAGGAGCTGCGTAACCGCATTCTGTCGGTGGCATCGCATGTCGAAATCCGGTCCATCGGCGGCGCTCTTGCCGACTGGCAGGACACCGCGCGCCTCGCCAGGACCAACGCCCACGTGCGCGGCGCGGCGCCGTTCGTCGTCGGCCAGGCGATGCTCTCGGCCAACGGCGCGAACCGCGGCGTTGTCGTGCGCGGCATCGATCCCGCGCTCGAGGACACGGTCGCCGATGTCGGTCGGCACATGCGCGCGGGAGCGCTCGCCGATCTCAAGCCCGGCGAATTCGGCATCGTGCTCGGCGTCGAACTGGCGCGAGCGCTTGGCGCGCGGCTCGGTGATCCCGTCGTCGTGATCACGCCACAGGGCACGGTGACGCCGGCGGGAACGCTGCCGCGCGTGAAGAGTTTCAAGTTGGTGGGAGTGTTCGATGTCGGCATGTACGAATTCGACAGCGGACTCGCGCTCATCGACATCGCCGACGCGCAGAAACTCTACCGCACCGGCGAGGGCGTCAGCGGTGTGCGCCTGAAACTCGATGACATGTTCGCGGCACCGACCGTGACGCGCGAACTGGCGGGAACGTTGAAGGTCGATGCCGAATTGCGCGACTGGACGCAGGACCACGCGAATTTTTTTCGCGCGATCGCGATCGAAAAGCGCGTCATGTTCATCATCCTTACGCTCATCGTCGCGGTGGCCGCGTTCAACATCGTGTCGGCGCAGGTCATGGTCGTCACCGACAAGCAGGCCGACATCGCCATCCTGCGCACGCAAGGCGCGTCGCCGGCGAGCATCATGACCATTTTCGTGATCCAGGGCGCGCTGATCGGCGTCATCGGCACGCTCATCGGTGTGGTGGGTGGCGTCCTGCTGGCGTTGAACATCGATACCGTCGTGCCGTTTATCGAGCGCACCTTCAGCATGCAGTTCCTCGACAAGAGCGTCTACTACATCAGCGAGCTGCCTTCGCAGATCCAGCGCGGCGACATCACGCTGATCGCATTGATCGCGCTGACCCTCGCGCTGCTCGCCACGCTCTACCCGAGCTGGAGCGCGTCGAAGGTCAATCCCGCCGAGGCGCTGCGCTATGAGTGAGCGCGCGCCGGTGCTCGAATGCCGCGGACTGGCGAAGACTTATCGCAGCGGCGCGCTCGAGGTCCCGGTGCTGCTGGGTATCGACATGAGCGTTGCCGCGGGCGAACGCGTGGCCGTGGTCGGTGCTTCGGGTTCGGGCAAGAGCACTCTGCTGCACCTGCTCGGCGGGCTCGACTCGCCTTCGGCGGGAGAGGTTAGCGTGCAGGGCGCGAAGATGGCGAGCCTGTCCGAAGCGCAGCGCGGGCAGGTGCGCAATCGCGCGCTCGGCTTCATCTATCAGTTCCACCACCTGCTGCCCGAGTTCAGCGCGATCGAGAATGTCGCGATGCCGCTCTACATCCGGCGCGAGTCGCGCGTCGCCGCGCGCGAGCGCGCGCAGGCGCTGCTCGAGCGCGTGGGGCTCGCGGCGCGCGCGCAGCATCGTCCGGGAGAACTGTCGGGAGGCGAGCGCCAACGCGTGGCATTGGCGCGCGCGCTGGTCACCGAGCCGGTGTGCGTGCTTGCCGACGAACCCACCGGCAACCTCGACCGGCGCACCGCAGGCATGGTGTTCGACCTGATGCTGGAATTGAATCGCAGCGTCGGCACCAGTCTGGTCATCGTGACCCATGATCCGGACCTGGCGGCGCGCACGGACCGGACTTTGCATCTGGTCGACGGCGTACTGAGCTGACGTTTCGCTTGGTGGATCGTCAGACGACCAGCGCCGGCTCGTCCATCGCCGCGATCTGTTCGCGCAATTCGAGCACGCGATCCTGCCAATAGCGTTGCGTGTTGAACCAGGGAAACGCCGCCGGAAAAGCCGGATCGTCCCAGCGCCGCGCCAGCCACGCCGAATAGTGGATCAGGCGCAACGTGCGCAGCGCCTCGATCAGGTTTAGCGCGCGATCGTCGAAGTCGCAGAAGTCCTCGTAGCCCTGCAGCACCGCGCGCAGCTGTACTTGCATATCGGCGCGCTCTCCGGAGAGAAGCATCCACAGGTCCTGCACCGCCGGACCGGTGCGGCAATCGTCGAAGTCGACGAAATGCGGGCCGTTACCGGTCCACAGAATGTTGCCGGCGTGACAGTCGCCGTGCAGGCGCAGCGCGCCCACGTCGCCGGCGCGTTCGTAGCAGCGGCGCACGCCATCGAGCGCCTGTGCGATCGAGGTGGTCCACGCCGGCAGCAGATCCGCGGGCACGAAATCGTGCGCGAGCAGATAGTCGCGCGGCTCCTCGCCGAAGCTCGCGATATCGAGCGCCGGCCGATGTTTAAATGAGCTTACGCCGCCCACCGCGTGGATGCGCCCGATGAAACGGCCGATCCAGGTCAGGACCGAGCGGTCCTCGAGTTCGGGCGCGCGGCCGCCATGCTTGGGATAGACGGCGAAGCGAAATCCACCGAAGGTCGCGAGCGTGCTGCCGTCGGCGATGCGCAGTGGCGCGACGACCGGTATCTCGAGGTCGGCGAGTTGGTCGACGAACGAATGCTCTTCGAGGATTTGCGCATCGGTCCAGCGCCCGGGCCGGTAGAACTTCGCGACCACAGCAGAGGCGCCCGGGAGTGTGACAGCCGTCGGTTCCTCAAGCCACACTTGATAGACACGATTCTCGTAGCTGTTCAACGCCAGCAGCCGACCGTCGCCGTTCCAGCCGCAGCTGTCTAGCGCGTCGAGCACGAGGTCGGGGGTGAGACCCGCGTACGGCGCGGTCGCGCTATCGGCCATCAATATTCCACCGGTATGGGATCGAGGCTGCGCCACAGGTACCAGGTCGCCACCGACCGCCACGGGCGCCACAGGTCGGCAACCGCGAACAGCGCTTCCTTGGGCAGCCATTGGCCGTCGTTGAAATGCATGGCGATCGCTCTCTGCACGCCGATGTCGTCGACCGGCAGGATGTCGGGCCGCAGTTCGTGGAACATCAGAAACATCTCCGCGGTCCAGCGGCCAATGCCCTTGACGTCGATGAGTGCCGCGATCAGCGCCTCGTCGTCTAGCGTCGTCCAGGCCTTCGGGTCGAGTCGGCCTGAGGCGAAGTGTGCGGCAAGATCGGTGAGGTATTCGGCCTTGCGCGCGGATAGACCGCATTGTCGCAACGCCAGACGGTCGGCGCCGGCGACATGCGTCGCGTTCAGGCAAGGAAACGTTTGCGCTGGTCCTGTGTCCACATGTGACACGAAGCGCCTCCAGATGCTGTCGGCGGCCTTGACGGAAATCTGCTGGCCGACGATCGCCCGGGCGAGTGTGGTGAAGGGGTCCGAGCGGCGGGTGAGGTGAATACCGGGGTAGCGACGGATCAGCCGCGCCAGCACGCGGTCGCGCCGGCAAAGCTTGCGCGCGGCTTCATCCCAGTAGACGGGTTTCATGCGGCGAGGACGGGGCGAATTTCGAGCGCGGAGGACGCGCGCACGTGCGGGCAGCTGTTCATCTGCGTATCGGTGCGATTGGGAAATGGTACGGCACCGGATGGAAGCACCCGAAGGCACGAGATTTCAAGTCTCCTACCGGCGCGGACGTCGTCGAAACGGCGGTCACTGTTGGTTCGAAGGCCTGAGCATGGCGAATCGCCACAGCCCAAATAAGGCTTGACGGCATTCCCATCTGAACGTAGCGTCGGTTGCGGTTGCGGTCGCGGCACGGCATGTTCCAGCGTTACAACAAAGAGAGAAGGAAAAATGATAACAGCTCGAATCGCAGGGGTGCTCGCCGCCGCTAGGGGATATCTCGCCGCCGCCCTGTTTGGCGCAGCAATCTTGGGCACGGCAGCCGGCGAGGCGGCGCCGTTTGCTTATATCGCCAATGCCACATCGGGCACTGTGTCGGTGATAGACATCGCCACCAATGCGGTGATCGCGACGGTAACTGTGGGCGGCAGCCCGTTTGGTGTTGCGGTGTCCCCGGATGGGACACGCGTCTACGTCACCAACCAGGGCAGCGGCAACATCTCAGTGATCAACACCGCAACAAACACTGTCATTGCGACCGTGGCGGTGGGGAGTGCGCCGGATGGCGTTGCGGTCACTCCGGACGGGACGAGAGTCTACGTCGCGAACTTCGGCAGCAATAACGTTTCGGTGATCAGTACCGCCACGAATGCAGTGATCGCTACCATAGCGGTAGGAATTCAACCGACGGGCGTGGCGGTCACCCCGGATGGGACGCGGGTCTATGTCGCGAACAATAACACCGGCAACGTTTCGGTGATCAGCACCGCTAGCAATGCCGTAGTCGCGACTGTGCCGGCGCAGACGGGCGCGTATGGCGTAGCGATCACTCCGGACGGGACAAAAGTCTATGTCGCGAACTCGGGTGGCGCTAGCGTGACCGTCATCAGCACCGCCAGCAACACCGTTATCGCCACCGTGGCGTTGGTGGGTTCGCCGTATGGCGTTGCGATCACCCCGGATGGGACTCGGGCCTATGTCGCGAACATTGCCACCGGCAATGTCTCGGTGATCAGCACCGCCACGAACACGGTGACCACTAATGTCGCAGTGGGAACCAGCCCGTTAGGCGTGGCGGTTACTCCCGATGGGAACCGCGTCTACGTCGCAAACAATTCCAGCAACAATGTTTCGGCGATAAGCACTGCCACAAACGCGGTGACCGCAACCGTCGCGGTGGGCACCGGCCCAATCGCCCTCGGGTTGTTTATCACACAGGGCGCCGGGCCCCCACCGCTGACAATCACCACCTCCTCCCCGCTGCCCTCTGGCACCGTCGGCGCGCCGTACAACCAGACCTTCGCGGCGAGTGGCGGGACCCCGCCGTATACGGCATGGGCGATTACCGCCGGCGCGTTGCCGCCAGGCTTGACGCTGAACTTGGCCACAGGAGCATTGACCGGCGCGCCGACGACGGTGGGTACGTCCAACTTTACTGTGCGGGTTACCGACAGCGCAGCGGGAACTACCACCAAAGACTTCACGTTGATCGTGAATGCCGTCGCGGCGACAACGCAGCCCATACCGACGCTAAGCGAGTGGGGCCTGGTGCTCTTGTCCCTGCTACTGGCAGTGGGGGTAGCGCTTCGATTGCGCCGACGCAACGCGCGATCGTGACCGCCTCGTGAACGCGCGTCTAGCGGATTTTCGCTCGGCGCGCCTTGTGGCGGTCGCGTGCTTGCCACCTCCATTACGCGACTCGCGCTCGAATTGCGCCGCAGTTTGTAGAACCTTGCGCAAATCCACGCAGTCCAATGCACTTGAATTCATCGATGCGCAGCGTTTGACACGCAGTGGTACATTACGCGCCATTTTTGCGAGGGTAATTCGTGACAACCGTGGGGCGCCGTCGGTTCGCCGCCGTCTTTGCGCTGGCGCTATTGCCCTTGCTGCTGGCGGCGCCCTCGGCGCACGCTGCTGCCGACCCCAACAAGGTCCTCAGGGTCGCCTTCGAAATCGGCGAGACCGGATTCGATCCGGTCAAGGTGACCGACGCCTATTCGGCGCAGGTGATGCAGGCAGTCTTCGAGAGGTTGTTGACCTACGACTACCTCGCGCGCCCGCTGAAACTCGTGCCGGGTACCGCCGAAACGCTGCCCGAGGTCAGCGATGGCGGCAGGACGTATCAGTTCCGGTTGCGCAAGGGTGTGTATTTCCAGGCGGACCCGGCGTTCAAGGGCGTGCGCCGTGAACTGACCGCTGCCGACTATGCGTATTCGATCAAGCGTTTCGTCGATCCTGCCAATCGCTCGCCGTGGCGCTTTCTGCTCGATGGCAAGATCGCCGGGCTCGACGTCGTCGCCAGGAATGCCGCCCACGGCAAGCCTTTCGACTACGACGCAAAGGTGGAAGGCCTCCAGGTCGTCGATCGCCACACGCTGCGCATCCGGCTCACCGCCGTTGACTACAACTTCGCGTACATCATGGCGATGGTGCAATTGTCCGCGGTCGCGCGCGAAGTCATCGAGACCTACGCCGACAACACCAACGCGCATCCGGTTGGCACGGGGCCCTACATACTCACCAGCTGGACGCCGCGCGCCAAGATGATTCTCGACGCCAACCCAGGCTATCGCACAGTCGTTTGGGACTTCGCGGGTTCCGCGGCGCCGCGCGACCGGGCCGCGGTCGCTGCCATGAAGGGCAAGACCATTCCCCAGATCGGCCGCATCGAAATCAGCGTCATCGAAGAAGCGCAATCGCGCTGGCTCGCTTTCCAACGCGGCGAGATCGACTACATCGACCGCCTGCAGACATTCTCGGCGGTCGCGCTGCCCGGCAACGAGCTCGCGCCCGATCTGGCCGCGCGCGGCATCGGCTGGGATCACAGCGCCGAGCCCGAGATCACCTACTACTTCTTCAATCTCAAGGACCCGGTGATCGGCGGCTATACGAAGGAGAAGATCGCGCTGCGCCGAGCCATCGCCATGGCGTACGACACGCAGCGCGAAGTGCACGTTATTCGCCAGGATCAGGCCATTGCCGACGAAGCGGTGATACCGCCCGGGGTGGTGGGATACGACGACAAGTACCGCAGTCTGATTCGCCACGATCCCGACCTCGCCAATCGGCTGCTCGATCATTTCGGCTACAAGCGAGGCGCCGACGGTTATCGCAACGATCCTTCCGGACGACGCATCGCGATCGTGCTGACCTCGGAGCCGATCGCCATCAGCCGGGAATACGATGAACTATGGCTCAAAGCGCTCGATGGCATTGGCTTGCGTTTCGAGACGCGCAAGGCCGCGTTCGCCGACAACGTCAAGGCCGCGGAAGCCTGCCAGCTTGCGATGTGGGGTTCGTCCTGGGGCGCGGACTATCCCGACGGCGAGAATTTCATGCAGCTCTTCTATGGCCCGAACACGCACCAGAGCAATCATGCGTGCTATGAATCCAAGGCGTTCGACGCGATGTACGAAAAGGTCACCAACCTGCCCGATTCGCCCGAACGCAACCGACTGTTCCTGATGATGAGCCGCCAACTCGAGGTCGACGGCGTGCTGAAGATGGGAGTTTCGCGCTACCGCAACGTGCTCGTGCATCCGCAAGTGCAGGGCTATCGATATCACCCCATGCTGACTGCGGCATGGCAGTATGTGGATATCGACCCGTCGGCGCGCCGGCAGTAGGCTCGTTCATGTTGCCCCCGATGTTGCCTTCGACCAGCGCAGCGCAAGTCGCGGCGCGAAAGCGCTCCCAGTCTCATCGGCGGGGTCGCGCCGGAATCGCGGCTTGCGCGTTCTGCGTGGCATGCGCGGCGCTGTCCATCGGCGCGCCGGCCGCAGACATGAGCAAAGTCATTCGCGAGGTTTTTCCGGCGGCTGAGGAGGGTTTCGATCCGCAGGCGGCGCAGGATTTGTACTCGGGCAGCGTCGAGCAGGTGATATTCGAGACGTTGCTCACCTACGATTACCTGGCGCGCCCGGCGAAACTGGTGCCGCTGACCGCGGAAGCGTTGCCGGGGGTCGCCGACGAGGGCAGGACCTACCTGCTCAAGCTGAAGCAAGGCATCTACTTCACGCCCGATGCGGCGTTCAAGGGCAAGAAGCGCGAACTCGTCGCCGAAGATTACGCCTATTCGTTCAAGCGCCTATTCGACCCGAAGCTGCGCTCGCCATGGAAGTGGCTACTCGAAGGGAAAGTCGTCGGCCTGGACGAAGCAGCGGAGGCGGCCAGGCAATCTGGAAAGTTCGACTACGACGCGAAGATCGCGGGGCTTGAAGTGGTCGATCGCTACACGCTGCGCATCCGGCTCAAGCAGCCCGACTACAACCTGTCCTATGTGCTGGCGCACGAGCCGCTCAGCGCCGTCGCGCGCGAAGTCGTCGAGGCCTATGGCGACGCCGGCGGCCGCATCATGGCGAACCCCGTCGGCACCGGCCCGTACCTGCTTGCCAAGTGGGTGCGCTCGTCGAAGATCTTTCTCGAAGCCAATCCCGACTTCCGGGGTTTTGTCTGGAATTTCCGGCCCGGCAGCGATCCGGACGACGTGCGGCTGATTGCGGAAATGAAGGGCAAGAAGATGCCGCAGGTCGGGCGCATCGAGATCAGCATCATGGAAGAGGACCAGTCGCGGCTGCTGGCGTTTCAGAACGACGAAATCGACCTGATGAACCTGGAAGGTCCGCTCGCGCCGAAGGTGATGAACGGCGCCGGGCTGAACCCCGAGATGCAGAAAAAGGGCGTCAAGCTGTCACGCATCGTCGATCCCGAGCTCATGTATCACTACTGGAACATGCAGGATCCGGTCGTCGGCGGACTGTCGATCGAAAAGATTGCGCTGCGCCGCGCGATGGGGATGGCGTACGACACCAACGAGGAAATCCGCATCGTGCGCAACGGCCAGGCGGTCGAAGCGATCTACCCGATCCCCCCGGGCGTCGTCGGCAATGATCCGAATTACCGCGGCATCGCGAAGTACGATCCGGCCGAAGCCAACGCGCTGCTCGACAAGTTCGGCTACCGGAAGGGCAAGGACGGCTGGCGCACGCTGCCCGACGGCAAGCCGCTGGTGATCCGCTATGCGTCGCGGCCCGATTCGCTGGGGCGAGCGCAGGACGAGATGTGGAAGAAGGCGTTCGACTCGATTTCTATCCGCATGGAAATCCAGAAGGACAAGTTCCCCGAGCTGCTCAAGCTCGAACGGCAATGCAAGCTGCAGATGCGCACTGCATCGTGGATCGCCGACTATCCGGACGGCGACAATTTCATGCAGCTGCTTTATGGCAAGAATATCCACCAGAGCAACAACGGTTGTGCGGTGATCCCCGAGTTCGACGTGCGCTATGAACGCTCGCAGCGCATGCCGGCGGGTCCCGAGCGCGACCAGCTGTACCGCGAAATGGCGCGCATCGCCGAGGTGTACGCGCCGTGGCGGCTGGACCTCAACCGCTATCGCAACATGCTGGTGCAGCCGCGGGTGCTGGGTTTCAAGAAGCACCCAGTGCTGCACTCCGAGTGGCAGTACATAGACATCGACACGGCGAAGCAGGGCGGTTAGCATCCGCACGCCGGGCGCATTGCCCCGGACGCGGCGGCAGGGGGAGGCGAATGTACGGCTACATAATCCGACGCCTGTGGCAAATGATCCCGACGCTGCTCGGGGTCATCCTGCTAGTCTTCATCCTGTTCAATTTTGTCGGCGGCGACCCCGCGTACGTCCTCGCCGGCAAGATCTCCAGCGCGGAGCAGATCGAGAACATCCGCCGCCAGCTCGGCATCGACCAGCCGTATTACGTGCAGCTGTGGATTTTCATCAAGCAGGTGGTGACCGGCGATTTCGGCTCGAGCTGGAGTACCAACGAGCCAGTGTCGCAGATCATGCTCACCCGCCTCGGGCCCTCGCTGACCATCCTGATTCCCTGGCTGATCCTGTCGACGCTGATCGCGATCGGACTCGCGCTCGCGGTCGCGTACGTGCGCGGTTCGCTGACCGACCGCGCGGTGATGATCGTCTGCACCATCGGACTGTCGATCTCGATCCTCGTCTACATCATCGTTTTCCAGTATTTCTTTGCGTACAAGCTCGGCTGGTTCCCGGTGCAGGGTTGGGGCGACGGCGTCTGGAAGAACCTGGTCGTCTACTCCTCATTGCCGATCATCATCCTGCTGGTCGTGAGCATCGCGCCGACGCTGCGCCTGTTCCGCACCTTCGTGCTCGACGAGGTCAACCAGGACTACGTGCGCACCGCGCGGGCCAAGGGCGTGGGCGAAAACCGCATCATGTGGGTGCACGTGCTGCGCAATGCGTCGATCCCGATCATCACCCACGTCATGGCCGAGATCCCGGGACTGCTGATCGGCGCGTTTCTCATCGAGAGCTTCTTTTCGATTCCCGGCATTGGCCGCGAAGTCCTGCTCGCGGTCAATCGCAGCGACTTCCCTGTGATCAAGGCGATCACCATCTACGTTGCAGTGGCGACCATGATCTTCAACCTGCTGGCCGACCTGACGTACAAAGCGGCTGATCCGCGCGTGCAACTAAAGTAGGCGCCTGGCGATGCCCTACGACATACCGCATACCGTCTCGCCGAGCCTGTGGGCATTGGCGTGGCGGCGCCTGCGCGCCGATCGCGTCGCCATGCTTTCGCTGGCCATCGTCGCGGCCTTCCTGCTCATGATGATGCTCTCGGCGACGGGCCTGATCGCCAAGGACTGGGGCGTCGAGAGCGGCGTTAACTACGCGCCGCCGTCGTTCCTCGGTGAAGACCTGGAACAGGCCAAGGCAGTGAACGAGGCGACACCTGCACGCTCGACGACGGCAGACACGCCGACCCCGCTCGACATCAAGGACCCGCTGGCCGAAGCTCTTGCCGAAATTCGCGGCCAGACCGGCCAGTCTTCCGGCGCAGATGCGGACGCCGTCGTCGATCCTCTCGCCGATGTCATGGCGGAGATTCGCGCCAAGGGCACCGCGGCGGCCGTGGTCGCGGCGCGCGCGGCGACGCTGCCGTTCGGCGGCGACAAATGGGGGCGCGACGTCCTGAAGAAAACCATCAAGGGTTCCGAGACATC
This sequence comes from Edaphobacterium sp. (SeqCode), assembly GCA_039934835.1. GTDB lineage: Bacteria > Pseudomonadota > Gammaproteobacteria > Burkholderiales > Casimicrobiaceae > PALSA-1003. Next base: position 13,496 of record JBDTLK010000006.1, read on the forward strand.
GATCTTTGTCGGTCTCGCCGCCGCGGTGGTGGCCACCATGCTGGGCACGATCTTCGGCGCGATAGCCGGCTACTACGGCAAGTGGGTCGACGATTTCTTCAACTGGTTCTATAGCGTATTCACGGCGATGCCGTCGCTGCTGCTCATTTTCGCGGTGGCCGCAGTACTGCAGCAGAAGGGCATGCTGACCATCGTGCTCATCCTCGGCCTCACCGGCTGGACCGGCGTATTCCGCCTGATTCGCGGCGAATATCTCAAGCACAAGGGCCGCGAGTACGTGCAAGCCGCCGACGCGATCGGCGCATCCAACGCGCGGCGGATATTTGTGCACATTTTCCCGAACGTCAGCCATGTCGTGCTGGTGCAGCTGTCTATCCTCACCGTGGGTTTCATCAAGGCCGAGGTCATCCTGTCCTTCCTCGGGCTGGGCGTGCCGGTGGACGTCGTGTCGTGGGGATCGATGCTCAACGAGGCGCAAAACGAGCTGATCCTCGGCAAGTGGTGGCAGCTCGTTGCCGCTGGCGGCGCGATGGCGCTGCTGGTCACGGCCTTCAGCCTGTTCACCGATGCGCTGCGCGACGCGCTCGATCCGAAACTCAAGTGACGCATCCGTCCAAGAGCAAGGTGCGCAGCGCCGCGGCGATTGGCTACGGATGCGTCATCCGGGCGAAGGCCGGGATCCAAGTTGTGCGTTTGCCGATATGCTCCAACTTGGGCCCCGGCCTGCGCCGGGGCGACAACGATAAGAACGCCTAGTACGATGACCACGGACAACATACTCTCGGTACGCAACCTCCGCGTCAATTTCCGCCTCGACAAGGACACGACCTTCGAAGCGGTGAAGGGCGTCAGCTTCGAGATCCCGCAGAACTCGACAGTGGCGCTGGTCGGCGAATCGGGCAGCGGCAAGTCCGTCACCTCGCTGTCGATACTGGGGTTGCTACCCAAGGAAAACGCGCTCGTTCTTCCCGGCAGTGAGATCATCTACCGCGACCGCAACCTGGTCGGGCTGCCGCAGTCCGAACTGCAGGATCTTCGCGGCAAGGACATCTCGATGATCTTCCAGGAGCCGATGACATCGCTCAACCCGGTGTTCACGGTCGGCTTCCAACTCATCGAGTCGCTGCGCCTGCATCTGGGCCTTGGCGCCGCCGCGGCGCGCAAGCGCGCGATTGCGTTGCTGGCGGAAGTGGGCATTCCGGATCCGGAATTCAAGATCAACGCGTATCCGTCACAGATGTCGGGCGGCCAACAGCAGCGCGTCATGATCGCGATGGCGATCGCCTGCGAGCCCAAGCTCCTGATCGCCGACGAGCCGACCACCGCACTCGACGTCACCATCCAAAAGCAGATCCTCGATCTGATCGCCGCACTGCAGCGCAAACACCGCATGTCGGTGCTGTTCATCACCCACGACCTGGCGGTCGTCGGCGAGATCGCCGATCACGTAGTAGTCATGCGCAACGGCGAAATTCGCGAGCAGGGCCCGGCCAAGTCGGTGTTCGAGAACCCACAGGATGCGTACACCAAGGCGCTGCTGCAATGCCGGCCGCGCCTGGATCGCCGGCCGGTGCGCCTGCCGGTGATCGAGGATTTCATGGACGGTGGCGCGCATGCCATGAATTTGAACGAGCGCACGCGCGGCATCGCCGCCGCCGACCCGATCATTCTCGACGTGAAAGGGCTGGGCAAGAATTTCTACTCGCGCGAAGGACTGTTCGGCCGGCGCAAGTTCGAAGCAGTGAAAGACGTTTCGTTCAAGCTGCCCAAGGGCAAGACGCTGGGGCTGGTCGGCGAATCGGGATCGGGCAAGACCACCGTCGGCCTGACCTTGATGCGCCTGCACGAGGCGTCATCGGGCCAGGCGCTGTTCGAAGGCAAGGACATCCTGGCGATGTCGCCGCGCGAATTCATGGCCTACAAGCGGCGCATCCAGATCATTTTCCAGAATCCGTACGCGTCGCTGAACCCGCGCATGATCATCGGCCAGATCCTCACCGAGCCGATGCAGATCCACGGCATCGGCAAGTCGGCGCAGGAGCGCACCGAACTGGCCTTCGAGCTGCTCGACAAGGTCGGCCTGCCTGAGGTCTCGTTCTACAAGTACCCGCACGAATTTTCTGGAGGCCAGCGCCAGCGCATCGCCATCGCGCGCTGCCTCACGCTCAAGCCCGACATCCTGATCTGCGACGAATCGGTCTCGGCGCTCGACGTGTCGGTGCAGGCGCAGGTGCTGAACCTCCTGCAGGACCTGCAGGACGAGTACCAGCTGTCCTACATATTCATTTCCCACGACCTCGCCGTCGTCAAGTACATCGCCGACGAGATCATGGTGATGAACCAGGGTGCGATCGTCGAGATCGCCGACTCCGACGACATCTATCGGCACCCGCGCGAGGAGTATACGAAGAAGCTGCTGTCCTCGATTCCCAAGGGCTGGCATCAGGGCGCTTGAGGTCGGAACCTGACAGGGTAGCTTGTCGCCCCGGCGAAGGCCGGGGCCCAATTCCATCTCTACAGTATTACAACTTGGATCCCGGCGTGCGCCGGGATGACATACGAAGCGTCAGAGCGTGAACGCCATCTCGCCTACAACAGCCCCAGGCAGGCGCATGCTGCCCACGTTGCGCGCGCGATAGGTGTCGTTGTTGACGATGAGCTCGCGCTCCGCCGTCAGGCCGACCAGATGATCGCCGAGCAGCCGATAGACGCTGTCGTCGAAGCGCATGACATTTACCGGCGCGACGATCTTGCCCTTCTCGACCCAGAACGAGGCGAAGCGAGTCATGCCCGTGACGCGGCATGCCGGGCGATCCGAGAAATTGAGGTACCAGAGATTGCTGACGTAGATGCCGGTGTCGAGTGCAGTCAGCGCGTCGGCGACGGGCAGGTTGCCGCCGGCCATGTCGAGCGCCTCGGGCATTTCCATGCCGTTCGCGCCGTTGGTGGTCAGCGCGAATTCCTTGGCGGTGCGCGGGCTGACCAGCGAACCCACCAGACGGCCATCGGCCACCATGGGCACGCTGTCCGGTCGCGCGAATCCATCGTCCTGGAATCCCGGCGCGATGCCATCGCCGATGTTCTCGGCAAACGCAACCGAGGCATCGAGCGCGGCGCCGCCATTCTGCATGCGAAACAGGCAGCTTTGCCGGGTTGCCAGTGCGCGCCCGGAAAAACCGCCCCAGCACAGCAATCCTGCCAGCTCTTCCATTGCCGAGGGCGCCAGGTAAGCGCGATAACGCCCCGGCTCCAGCGAGCGCGCCGGATTGGCGAGCAGTGCAAGGCGCTCGCGCGCCGCTTGCATTTTCGTGGCGAATTCGTCCGCCGACCAGTCGAATCCGCCGTACGCGGTTTTGACTGCCTTATCGGTGCGGTGATAAAGGCTCCACTGCAGGTTGAAACTGGTTACTTCATGCCAGTTGCGCTGGCCCAGCGAATTGGCGAAGCCGCGATACACCGGTCCCGCGGCGTAGATGCCGACCAGGTCGAGCCCCTGCGCCGCGTCGAGCACGTCCGCGACGACGCCTTCCGATGGCGGCAATGACTTGCTCCTCACCACGCGACTCGAATGCACGTCGGTTGCGTAGTTCAGGTGCGGATCCTCGGGCAGGTCGCGCAGTGTCGAACGCAGTTCCGAGAGCGCGGCAGCGATCGCGGGGCGGTCCCGAGCAAGATCACCGGACACGGTCAGCGATTGCTCCGCGTGACGTTTGCCGGCGACCAGGTGCAGCCCCACGTACTGCTGCCTCACGCTGCCCGGCTGACGGATCTTGCCGCGGTTCATGCGCACGAAGTCCGATACCTCCGCGTCAAAACGGCACAGGTAGATTTCACCCGGCGCGAGCGAGCGGTCGAGCAGCGCCGCGAGCTCGTTGAAGTAGGTCTCCATTGCTGTCATTCCCATAGGGGCGCTCGGTTGCGTAGCTGCGCGCTGCGCGCCCGGAATTCTTGCCCGGGGCGGCCCGTCGCACTCATGCGTCGCCGCCGAATACGTCGACGTTGGCGAACACGCACGCCGGTGACGCGTGACCGACGCGGATGACCTGCGATGGCTCGCCCTTGCCGCAAAACGGCGTGCCGAGCACCTGCAGCGTCGACGTGTCGCCGACCAGCTTGAGGCTGCGCCAGAAGTTGGCCGAGATGCCGCGATAGTTGGGGTTCTTGACGACCTCGGCGAGCTTGCCGTTTTCGATCCGCTGGCCCCATTCGCAGCCGAACTGGAATTTGTTGCGCGAGTCGTCGATCGACCAGGAGCTGTTGGTGCGCATGAGCACGCCGCGCTCGATCCCGCCGATCATCTGCTCGAGCGAGGCATCGCCCGGCTCGAGGTTCAGGTTGGCCATGCGGTCGATGGGTGGCCGATTCCAGTTGTCGGCGCGGGCGTTGGCGACGCCGGCAATTCCGGCGCGCGCCTGCGACAGCGCGCCACCCAGCGGCCGCTCCAGCATGCCGGCGCGGATGAGGTACTGCTTCTCGGCGCGCATGCCGTCGTCGTCGAAGGCGTAGCTGGCCAGTTCTTCAGGGCGCGTCGGGTCGAAGGTGATGTTGAGCAGGTCCGAACCGTAGCGGTAGCTGCCGAACATGTCGAGCGTGACGAAACTAGTCCCGGCGAAATTGCGCTCGTCGCCGAGGATGCGATCGAGTTCCAGCGGATGGCCGATCGATTCGTGGATCTGCAGGACCATCTGGTCGGGCATCAGCAGCACATCCATCGTGCCGGTCGGGCAATTTGGCGCGGCGAGCAGCTGCAAGGCTTCCTCGGCGATGCGGCGGCCGCTGCCCGCGAAGCCGAAACGCGCGAGCATCGACTCCCCACCCTGTTGCGCGAGGCCACGATAACCGTTGAGCGAGCGCGTCTGCGTGTCGCCGTCGGCATGCGCGGTGACGACGATGCTCGGCATGACAAAGCGATAGCGCTGTGACACTTCGCCGCCGGCGCTGGTCAGGTACTCGTGCCGCGCGGTACGCGTTTCGACACTGGCTTCCCAGTCGACGACCCGCGGATCGAAGCCCGCGAGTTGCGATTCTTCCGTGAGGAGGTCGTACCATTCGCCGCGCGTCCATCCGGCCGCATCGGCGCCGGGCGATGCATATTCGCCCGACGGGGCGGGATGGGGCAGGGCGCGAAAGTCGATCAGGCTGGCGTGCGCGCTGGCACGGGCCCACTCGGTGGCACGGTCGAGCGCCGCCTGCAGTCCGCCGCGCGACACGTCGCTGGTCGCGGCATAGCCGTAGCCGCCGTCGACCCAGACCGTGAGCATGGCGCCGCGGTCGCTCGACGCGACCGGGGGTTGTGGAACATTCTTGCGCACGGCGAAGGTGTGCGCGTTTTCTTCAACCGCGCGCAGCGACCAAAAGTCGCCGGAACAGCTCAGTTGTTGGAAGTCGTTGCGAAGCAGCGGGGTCATGATCACTGGCATTTCGGCGACGGAGCGCCGGATTCATGCAAACGACAATTATCGCCCGCGGCGCGAGTTCGCGCACGCCACGATCAGGTTGCGGGCCTGGCAGCGGCGGGCGGCAGCCCCGCCATGCGTTCCAGCGCCTGCCCGGTGGCGCGGCAAATACGCCAGTCCGGCAGCACGCTCGCGCCGAGCGCCTCGTAGAAGTCGATTGCCGGCGCGTTCCAGTCCAGCACCGACCATTCGAAGCGGCCGCAGCGGCGCTCGACCGCTAGTCTGGCGAGGTGCAGCAGCAGCGCGCGGCCGTAACCGCGGCCGCGAAACTCGGCGCGTATGTAGAGATCTTCCAAGTAGAGTCCGGGTCGACCAAGGAACGTAGAGAAATTGTGGAAAAACAGGGCAAAGCCCGCCACCGTGCCAGCATGCCATGCCATCACGACCTCGGCACTCGGCCTGTCGGCGAACAACGCTGCGTGAATATCCGCCTCCGTGGCGATGCAGATGTGGCTCAGTCGCTCGTACTCGGCCAAACCTCGAATCAGGTCGAGTATGCGTGGAACATCGGCGGGAACTGCGGTGGTTATGAGAAATTGGCTCATTTGAGCAGTTTACGCCTCGGCAGTCAGGCGTTCATGAGGACGCGATCAAACGGTTTAAAGCAGGGTCCGAAATTCTGGTAAAGTAAGAATCCAGTACATTCCGCCAAAAGGAATTTCCGTGATCGCGAAAATGACCGCCAAGAACCAGCTAACGCTGCCCAAGGCAATAACCAACGCAATTGGCTCGGTCGACTACTTCGATGTCGAGGCCAAGGATGGCCAGATCGTGCTGACGCCGGTGCGAATCCAGCGTGCGGACGCTGTCAGAGCCAAACTGGCAGAGCTCGAACTTACTGAGGAGGACGTCGCCGACGCGGTCACGTGGACGCGCCGGCCGGTTCGCCAGTCCAGGAAATGAGATCGCTGCCTCGCGCGGTGCTCGACACCAATGTCGTAGTTTCGGCGCTGGTGTTCGCCAGAGGGCAACCAGCGCGAGTTCGCATGGCGTGGCAGCTGGCAAGGTTCCACCCGCTCGCGTCGACCGCGACGGCGCGAGAGCTCATGCGAGTATTGTCCTATCCAAAATTCAAGCTCACAGCCGCGGACCAGCGCGAGCTTCTGGCCGATTATCTTCCTTATTGCACATCGGTCCCCATGCCGGCCAAACGCCCGAAGTTGCCGCCGTGTCGAGACCCGTTGGACGCGGCCTTTTTGGAACTGGCAATCGTCGGTACCGCGAACTTTCTCGTCACCGGCGACCACGACCTGCTCGATCTCAAAAGGCGCATGCGCTGCCCAATTGTCACCGTCGCCGAGTTTCTGGGTTCGTTCGACGCTCCGTAACGCTGTTGCTGCGCTTTTGAGGCGGCGCATCAGCGCGTCAATTGAGCTGGCTTGCCCTGATCCGATCGAGTTTCGCCGCGTACAGATCGTGGTCGCGCCGGGTCGAGGTGTACGCCATGGCGAGCAGCATCTGCCGGCGTGCCTGCTCGCTATTGCCGAGGCTCGCGTAGGCACTTGCCAGCCAGAAGTGAAATTCGTGGTCGAAGGGTGCGCGCGCGACCTCCTTGGCGAAGAGGTCCCTTGCCTTCGTGTAATCGCGATCACGCATCGCCTGCAGGCCTTGGTCGAAGTAGCTGTATGGGGGATCGGGTTCCAGCAGCTCCAGCTTTCGTGTCAGGACCTGCGCCTTCGCGACCTGGCCCAGGTCATTCATGACCCGGATCAGATTGGCTACGACGCGGGTGTTCTTCGGTTCGCGTTCGAGTGCGTAAGCGAGAATCCTCTCTGCCTCGGCCGGGTTGCCGTGACTGCGGTAGATGACACCAAGCGTGTTGTAGGCACTCACGAATTCAGGGTCCTGGCCGATGGCCGCGCGCGCCCACCAGTAAGCGTCGTTCATATCGCCTCGGGCCAGCGCTTCGGCCGCCCGGTTGTTCATGTACATCGCCACGATCGTCTGCTCTTCTATGACGCGAATGTGCAGTCCCTGCGTTTCCTCGGGTGGCAGAAAATCGACCGTCATCAGATTGGGCAGATCGCTATGCTTGAGTATCGACTGCCTCGGCGCGAGAGTCAGATTGACGTGCCCGATGAAAAACAGCATGTCGTCGCGCCGGCTGACGGTGTCATCGACATAGACGTTCTGAAATTGAACCGGCAGCCCCAGCCCCCTGGCGAAGGCGGCGGTCATGATGACTAGAGACAGGCAGTTGCCCGAGCGCGCCGCGAACGCCTGCGCGGCATTGCGAGTCGTCGTCGAATCGTATTCGAGCCTGAGCTGGCCCTTGACGTAAATCGCGTCGATGAGCGCCGCGCGAGTGTCGGTGCTGTGCATCTGGGTGGCCAGGCGCTGGGTGAGAAAGCGGCGCATGTCGTCGCTGATCGCGAACACGTCGTCGGCGCTGATGCGCTCCGACGGCGCGCTGAAGAGATGATCATTGAACAGTGCGTCGGTTTGCGGTGCAACGTGAGACGTCGCGCAAGCCGCAAGCAACAAGACACAGAGCAGCGCAAGCAGCGAGATTGCCGGGCTTCTCATCGGACGCCTCCTTTCCAGTGGGTTTGGACCGATGCGGACATCGAGTGTCATCCGCTTGACGGGCGTGCGCAAGTGGCAGGCCGGCGGCTGGGTTCGCGATCGAAGGTACTGCGCCACGTCATGTTGCATTGCGGCAATAACCGGTCGAGCCTGGACGCCGTGGAAAATCCGGTCGTCAGGTCGTTCTTGCAAATCAGCGGCTTGCGAAGGGCGTCGGGCGACGATCAACAGATTTGCAACAGTTTCGAACGGACTGTGGCAAAAATCACACCTTTTGATTGCGGCGGAAAATCGGGTTGCTATACAGTCGTAACCGCTAGCCATCAGGCGAACATGCATTCAATGAAGTCCAATTTTTAGGGGAAATTCGATATGTCGCCCAAAGTAAAACCGCTATCGCTGGCAATTGCCGCATTGATCTCCGGAGGCGCATTCTCCGCGCTTCAAGTTTCGCCGGCATTCGCCCAGGCGGCGCCGTCCCAGGCCGGAGTGGTGGGTCGCGTAGAGGTCACAGGGACCAACATTCGTCGCACCGACACGGAAACGCCCAGCGAAGTTCAGGTCATCACCAAGGAGCAAATGATCCAGTCGGGCTATACCAGTGTGTCGCAGGTGTTGCGCGAGCTCACCGCCAACAGCAACGGCACGTTGTCCACTGGCTTTACGCGAGCGTTCGCGGCGGGCTCCAGCGGCGTGTCGCTGCGCGGACTCTCGGTCGGCGCGACCTTGGTCCTGATCGATGGTTACCGCATGGCGGGTTATCCGCGGACGGACGACGCGCAGCGTCAATTCGTCGACCTCAACAGTATCCCCTTCGTCGCGGTCGAGCGAATTGAAATTCTCCTCGACGGCGCGTCCGCCATCTATGGTTCGGACGCCATCGCCGGCGTGGTCAATGTCATCCTCAAGAAGGATTTCAAGGGCACCAACGTCAACGTCAGCGGCGGTACCACGACCAAGGGCGGCGGTACGACCTGGGACGCCCAGATCATGCAGGGCTTCGGTGACATCAACTCGGGGCTGGGAGGTTATGCCGCGTTTGAGTACCGTTCGCAGGAGCAGATCCTGCTGAAGGACCGCAGCGGCGAGCGGTGGGCAAGCATGGACTACACCCCCTGGGGCGGCAACGATCTCACCCAAGGTGCGAAGAGCTCCAATGCCGCCAACCCCCTGTCGCGGACGCCCTACCTCCAGGCGCGTACGGGTTCAGCGAACGACCCCAATACTTTCCGGTTTCTTGACAGCAACTGCACTTTTGCATTGCGTAACGCCAACCAGTGCCTCGTTGAAAACACCTGGGGCCAGATCCAGCCGCGGTCGCAAAACGTCAACGCTGTCCTGAGCGTGTCGGCCAAGCTTGCGCAGGACTGGATGCTCAATGTCACAGGCTCGTACTTCAACAGCACGTCGACCCAGCAATTCTCGCCGGCCACGGTCAATTTCGGCAGTTTCGCGGGATATACCACCGCTGGCCCGAACCAGTTGCCCAAGATCGGCGTCAATGCCGTTCCCGTGTTCACGGTTCCGACTACCTACCCCGGCAACACCTTCGGTGCGCCCGCCAACGTGCGTGCGCTCATTCCCGATGGGCGCAACCGTTCGACCAATGAGGATGTTGGAGCCGGTCGGCTGGTAGCCATCCTGACAGGTGCGGGCTGGGGCTGGGATATCACCGCGACGGCGGGCTACACCAATGTTACCGACAACATCACGTATAACGGTTGGACCTCCGCGCCCAACCTGTATACGGCGTTGAACGACCCGGTCAACCCGTACAAATTGACCGGCGGCAACAGCAGGGAACTCCAGAATTTCGTGCAACCGACGGTCCATAACACCAACTGGAACAACCTAAGCTTCGTGCAGGCCTCTGGTTCGCGTGACCTGATGCAGTTGCAAGGCGGTCCGCTGAGCCTTTCGGTAGGTGCGGCCGACGTTTATCGGAATCTGCAGTCGCCTAACGCAGGCGCAGGCCAGAACGGCACCGTTGGCATTATCGGCGCAACCACTTATGCGGTCGGCAGCCAGAACAATGCGAGCGTGTATGCCGAGCTGGTGGCACCGGTGCTCAAGACCTTGGAAATCGACGCCGCGCTGCGCTACGACTACTACAACGTGCCTTCCAGCAATACCTGGAATCCCAAGGTCGGCATCAAGTGGACGCCGATCCAGCAACTGGCCCTGCGCGGCACGGCGGGCACCGGATTCCGCGCGCCGTTCATCACCGAAGTCGGCAACTCGGGCGCGACCTTCAACTTCAACTCCATCCGGGATACTGCCAACTGCCCGGTCAGCAACGCCAACGGCACGCCGAACCTGACCTCGCCGCTTAACGTCCCGACCCAGTGTGTGTTGACGCCGCCGTACCTGCAGACCAGCAACAAGAACGTGCAGGCGGAAAAGTCGGATAACTTCACCGCAGGCCTCATTCTCGAACCCGTGCGCGGCTGGTCGACGACCTTCGATTACTACTACATCAAGCTCAAGGGCCAGATCATCAATTCGGTGCAGCAGCCGGACTTCCACGCCACGCCGGAGAATACGGTCCGTGGAACGCAGGATATTGTGACTTTCGGCGACGGTTCAACCGGGCTGTCCCCCGCCGGCATCATCGCCTACATCGCCTCGCCGTTCATCAACGCGCAGCAGGTCACGACCGACGGTTTCGATCTGAGCAGCGCATACACGTGGAAGTTGCCTGACAACAGCAACTTGCTGACCAGCTTTACATGGAACCACATCCTCACCTACGACCTGACGTCAGGCGGTGTGAAGTCCAAGCTGGCAGGCACGCACGGCCCGACGGCCGTCGGCGGCGATACCGGCACGCCGAAGGACCGCGCCCAGGCGACCTTCCAGTGGGCGAAGGGGCCGTTCACCGGGACGGCGACGGTCAATTACGTCGGCCGCTTCAACGTCACCGACCCGTCGGCAGGGGTCATCTCCTGTAATGACGGTTTGAACGCGTCGCAGGCGGCGCGGTGGAGCAACACCGGCGGCGAAGGCGCGCCAGCCTACTGCAACGTCGCCTCGTTCACGTACGTCAACCTGAACCTGCAATACGCGCTGAACAAGCAGTGGACGTTGCAGGCGTCGGCGCAGAATCTGTTCAACGCCAAGCCGCCGTACGACTTCGAAACTTACGGGGCCAGTGCCGGCAACAACGCCAACGCGGCCAACACCGGGCTTCCGTACAATCCGTCGTACCATATGACCGGTGCGGTGGGCACGTTCTTGAGTGTCGGCTTCATTTACAATTTCAACTGAGATCGGTTCCACGCCGCGAGCCGCCGGCGACAGTCGGAAGGCTCTGAGCACTGCCAATTCGCCGCCCGGAAGAAATCTCCGGGCGGTTTGTTTTTTATGACTCGATCGAAGGAATTCCGATGAAGACTGGGCTGGCTGCTATCGTTTTCACCGTCGCGGCGTTGCTGGCAACGTTCGCACTCGCCGCCGGGACCTTGGCCGACGGCACCGACCTGGACGCGCTGCGCGCCGCAGTCAAGGTCGACAAGCACGCCCTGGTTGCGCAGACGCTGCAACTGACGCCGGATGAAGCCAAGCGCTTCTGGCCGATCTACGATGCCTATCAGCGCAACCTCGACATGATCAATCGCGAACGCAACATCACGGTCATCGACGCCACCGAAACGGAAAAGCCGATGTCGAACCTGTACGCCAAAAACCTCGAAAAGAGTCTGATCAGCGCCGACGAAGCTGAGATCAAGGCGCGCCGTACCTGCTACAACAAGGTCATGAAGGCGCTGCCGGCGAAAAAAGCGGCGCGCTACCTGCAGCTCGAGGCCAAGATCCGGGCTGCCCACGCCTACGACATCGCGGCGGCGATCCCGCTGGTCAAATAGTCACATCGGCGTACCGCCGGTTCTATAATTTGGTGGACAAACTCGCGCTTTTGTGTAAAATCCGCCGGCTTTCTTAAGTACTTTCTGAGGGTATTGGCCCTGTCCCGCGGCAGGGCCAATGCGTTTTGAAGGCCTGCATTCTTTAGTCGGCGCTACCGCTACCCGCGGGAAGGCCATTTGTCGGTGGCGTGGTCCGAACATGCCGGACCGTTAGCCTATTTCTGACTGAACAACCTTCTGTCTGGAGACACTATGTTGAAGATGAACCGACTGGCCACCCTGGCCGCGGCCCTGACCATCGCTGCCAGCGCGGCGATTCTGCCGCAGGTCGCCCAGTCGCAGCCGACGCCCGCACCGTCGACACCCACCGCACCTGGCGCACCCGCCGCGGTACCCACGGCTCCGGCGCCGGCGACCGCAATCGCCCCGGCGGCCGCACCCAAGTCGTCAGAGCTCATCGACAACCCCTACGGCCTCGAGGCGTTGTGGAAGGGTGGCGACTTCATCTCCAAGGCAACATTGCTCATTCTGGTCATTATGTCGATGGGCAGCTGGTACATCATCATCACCAAGCTCTACGAGCAGTTCAAGATGAGCAAGCAGGCGCGCGCCGCGGACAAATCGTTCTGGACTGCGCCTTCGGTGCGCCAAGGCGCGGAGGGTCTTGGCAAGAGCAGCCCTTACCGCTTCATCGCCGAATCCGGTCTTGAGGCCACCAAGAAACATACCGGCATGCTGGGCAGCGTCGACCTCAACGACTGGATCACCATGTCGATTCAGCGCGCCGTCGAGAACGTGCAGAGCCGCACCCAGGACGGGCTGGCGTTTCTGGCTACGGTCGGGTCGACCGCTCCGTTCGTGGGCCTGTTCGGCACGGTGTGGGGCATCTATCACGCGCTGACCGCCATCGGCATTGCCGGCCAGGCGTCGATCGACAAGGTCGCGGGACCCGTGGGCGAAGCGCTCATCATGACCGCCATAGGCCTCGCGGTCGCGGTACCGGCGGTGCTGGGCTACAACTGGATCGTGCGTCGCAACAAGGCGGCAATGGAACGCGTGCGCGGCTTCGGCGCCGACCTGCACGCCGTGCTGCTCAGCGCGCAGAAGCAGCCCGTCCGGGCCTGAAGCCATGGCGATGAACGTCGGCTCGTCGTCCGACGAGGACGAAGTCGTTTCGACCATCAACACCACGCCGCTGGTCGACGTGATGCTGGTGCTGCTGATCATTTTCCTGATCACGATTCCGGTGGTCACGACGTCGATTCCAGTGCAGTTGCCCAAGGAACGCAACGAGATTCGCGAAACCAAGCCCGAGAACATCGTGCTGTCTGTCGACGCCGCAGGGCGCATCTACTGGAACGAGCTGCGCATACCCACCACCGCGGCGCTGATCGCCCGGCTGAAGAAGATCTCGGTGCTCACGCCGCAACCGGAAGTGCAGATCCGCGGCGACGGTGGCGCCGACTACGACTCGATCGGGCGCATCATCTATGCCTGTCAGCGGGCGGGCATCGCCAAGGTCGGCTTCATCACTGAGCCACCGGTACGGGGCGGCTGACATGATTGCAGAGCACGAACTGTCGAGGAACGCTCCATGGCGATGAATATTGGGGGGCCGTCCGGCGATCCCGAAGTCATGATCGACATCAACACCACGCCGCTGATCGACGTGATGCTGGTGCTGCTGGTCATGCTGATCATCACGATTCCGATCCAGCTGCACTCGGTGAATCTCAACATGCCGACCGGCAATCCGCCGCCGCCGCTGGTGCTTCCCGAGGTCGTCAAGATCGACATCGATCCTTCAAGCGTGGTGTACTGGAACGGCGAGCCAATGGCGAGTCGTGAGGCGATCGAGGCCAAGATGACCGCGGCGGCGTCCCAGCAGACACAGCCCGAGATCCACCTGCGTCCCGACAAGGCCGCCAAGTACGCGATCGTCGCCGCGGTGATGGCGTCGGCGCAGCGCATCGGCCTGACCAAGATCGGCATCGTCGGCAGCGAGCAGTTCATCGAAGAGTAGCCGGCGGCGCGTGCCGCGCGCGAGCGACTGGAGTCGAATCAACATGGATTTCGCACAGCAACAGAGAAACCCGGGCAAGCACGTGATCGGGATCACGATCGTGATCGTGATACACGTGCTGGTTATCTACGCGCTGCTGACGGGCCTCGCGCGCAAGGCAGTCGAGGCGATCAAGAAGCCGCTGACCGCGACTATCATCGAAGAGGTGAAGCTGCCGCCGCCGCCGCCGCCACCACCGCCACCGCCGAAGAAGATCGTCGAACCGCCCAAGGCACAACCGGTGATCCAGCCCTACGTGCCGCCGCCGGACATTCCGGTGCCACAGCCCACGGCGCCGCCCGTGATATCGGCACCGACCGCGGTCGTGCCCACCGAACCCGTCGTGATCGCCCCGCCGGCGCCACCCCCTCCTCCGAAGGCGACGGGCATCCGCAAGGGCCTCGTGCCGATCGAAAAAGTCGACCCGGTCTATCCGAAAGAGGCGATTCGTGCCGGCGTCGCCAAAGGCAAGGTTCTGGCGCGCCTGTCCGTCGACGAAAAGGGCATCGTCACCGACGTAAAGATCATGGAAGCGGATCCGCCGGGTGTTTTCAACAAGGAAGTTACGCGCGCGCTGCTGCGCTGGAAGTTCAGGCCTGAGGGCGAAAAGTTCGTCGGTGATGTCGAACTGACCTTTACGCTGAAGGACGAGTAGCTCCGCGCGCAAACCCGAATATTGGAGGGGGATGCCGGCCGCCCGCAAGGGCGGCCGTTTTTTCCTGCCGGACAAGAACCCGGGGAGAACTACTCGAGGACCGTGGTTACTCCGCGCGCGCGGCGTAGATCAGCGAGCTCCACGTCGCCGCGGCAAGCAAGCCGAGCAGCACGGCGACGTCGGCGACGCCGAAGCGGTGTCCCACCACCATTGCCACCGAACCACGGAAGGTGTCGTCGAACAGACCGGGCACCGCCATCAGTGCGGCGATGCCCGCGCCCAGCCACAGCAGGGCGACGGCAGGACGCCGCCAGGCTGGCGCCGTTGCGGCAACAGGCAATTGCGCCACGACACTCGCGGTGAACCCGTCGTCGGCGATATAGTCGGAACGCTGCGCGGCGCCCTCGGCGCGCAAGGCCCGGTCGAGCCAGTCTTCCGCAGCAATGCGTTCGGGTTGGGTGTTGTGCATGTCAATGCTCATTGCGCGGGCGCCCACGCGCCCAGCCGAGTCCTGAGTTTTTCCTTCGCCCGCAACACGTGCGTCTTGACAGTTCCGACCGGGCATCCGAGCACGACGGCGGCTTCTTCGTGCGTCAGATCGTTATGGTAGCACTGCACGATTGCCGCGCGTTCGGCATCCGACAGAATGCTCATGGCGCGCTCGAGATCGATGGCCAGTGCCGCGCTGCGCGCCACGCCTCCGACGGCCGCGGGTTCGCTGGCGGCGAAGTCATCGGCATCGACGTCGTCCGCAAGCTGCACCTCCTTGATCTTGCGGGCATCGGCGAGAAATGCGTTGTAGGCGATGCGGTAGAGCCAGGTCGATAAGCGCGCTTCCTGGCGGAACGACTTGAGGTTGCGGTACGCGAGCAGGAACGTCTCCTGCGCCAGGTCGTCGGCCAGCGCGAGGTTGCCGCCGGTGAGCTTGCGCAGCGTCGCGCGGACGGCAGACTGGTAACGACGCACGAGTTCGCTGAAAGCGTGACGATCGTCGCTGACGACGACACGGGCGATCAGCGCGGCGTCGCTGGCCGGAGGCGGCGACATCGGTGGGGCCCCCTGCGCGAACGCCCCTAGCCTTTTTGATTCGGCAAGTCACGGGCGGCGCGCTGCGCAAGTTGCCGGTCTTCGAGCCACCACAAGGCAAGGTAGCCGATGCCGACGAACAGCAAGGCCAGGCCCAGCCAGTTGGGGTTGCCACTCGCGGCTGCGGAGTAGACCACGATGGAAAGGCCGACGGCGCTGAGGAGGACACCTTTGCGCAGGTCCGACCACACCGCGCGCCGGCGCGTCTGAACCGCGTTTTCGTACGCGCTCGCCGTGCTGATGCCGGCCGCGGCGGCTTCCGGCGAGCCAGCGCCCAGCGCAGAGCCGCTGCCCGGGGCACCCGGCATGACCCCGGAACTGACCGCGTCGATCGCCTGAGCGGGCGGGATGACGCCGCGTTCCGCAAGTTTCAGCAAGGCCTCGTTCTGCATCCTCGCCTTGCGCAACTTGTACCAGACGATGCCAATCAGCAGGATGATCGGAGTCAGGAACAGCGTACCGACGAACAGGAACATGATCCCGATGAACCACGGCGCCGTCTTCTTGACGTCGTTGAATGTTTCGAACTCCTGGTCGTTGTCGAAGGTGATGAAGCCATGGGATCGTTTCCCGCGCTTGCCTTCAACGTCCTTGGAATCCTTGCCGTCCGTGGCGTCCTTTGCGTTGTTTGCGTCTTTCGCGGCGGCGGCGGCGTTCGCTTGAGCCTCGATCTGGACCGGCGGCGGATCCTGCGTGATCTTGATCGTCGCCGCGTTTCCGCCCTTGACCTGCGAATCGGCGGCCGGCACTGGTGCGGCCACGATCCACAGCGCCGCCGCCGCGATCAAGCCCGTGCGCAAGGCAATCCGCGGCTGGATACGGAGAAGGTTGGCAACGTGCATCGAAATCTCCCCGAATGGTTTCATGGTGCTTGGATGCCGCAAGTAACGCCGGCGGATTCACTTTCGCGGGACGTTTTCGCCTCGTGACTCTACCAGGCGCGCTGACCCCCCATGCTATCATTGCGACCTGCCGCGGCAACGCCGGGCGGTGCCATATCTCCATGAAAACCCTAAGACTTCTTGCGTTGTTCCTGGCCGGCTTGGCGCTCGTCGCGCCGTCGCGCGCTGCCGATGACGCGGTAACCTTGAACTTCGTCAATGCCGACATCGACGCGGTGGTTCGGGCCGTCGCGGAAATGACCGGTCGCAATTTCGTTGTCGATCCCAGGGTCAAGGGAGTCATCAATATCGTCTCGGCGCGGCCCGTGCCGCGATCGGCCATCTACCCGACGCTGCTTTCGGCGCTGCGCCTGCAAGGCTTCACCGCGGTCGAAGGCGACGGCGTTACCAAGATCATTCCCGAGGCCGACGCCAAACAGCAAGGCTCGCCGGTCGTGACCGGCGGCAACGCGGGTAGTGGAGACAGACTGGTGACCGCGGTCTATGCGCTGAAGTTCGAGTCGGCGGTGCAGCTGGTCAATGTGCTGCGGCCGCTGATAACGCCCAACAACGCGATCGCTGCGCTGCCCAGCGCCAATGTTCTCGTGATCACCGATTACGCGGAAAACCTCAAGCGCATCGACAAGATCATCGGTTCGCTGGACGTGCCGCCCGCGGGCGAGCCGATCATCGTGCCGGTCCGTTATGCCTCCGCGCTGGACCTGGTGCAGATAGTCAGCCGGCTCATGGGTGAAACCGTTCAGGCGCCGGGCGCCGCGGTGGATCCGCAGCAGCGCCTCACGCTGGTCGCCGATCCACGATCGAACAGCGTGCTGGTGCGCGCCGAGAGCGCTGCGCGTATCGCGCGCGTGCGCTCGCTCATCGAGCAGCTCGACACGCCGGGGCGCGCCGGCGGCAATATTTTCATCATCTATCTCAAGAACGCCGAAGCGGTGCGCGTCGCGGCGACGCTGCGCTCGCTGCTCTCCGGAGGCAGCGACAGCAGCCTTGGCGCGGGCTCGGTCTCGCTGACCACGCCCGGTGGTGCAACCCTCAGCGCGACTGGCGGCAGCACCGGCCCGGCGCCGCTCGCCACGGCAGTGCCGCTGGGCAACAGCACGTCGTTCACCGCCGGCAGCGTGACCATCCAGGCCGACGCCGCGAACAACGCGCTGATCGTCATGGCGCCGGAGCCGATGTACAACAACATTCGCGCGGTCATCGAGAAGCTCGATACCAAGCGCGCGCAGGTGTACGTCGAAGCGCTCATCGTCGAGGTCAGCGCCGACCGCGCCGCGGAATTCGGCATCCAGTGGCAGTACCTGCAGGGATCGCAAAACAGCAGCTCGTACGTCGGCGGCGGCACCAACTTTGGGGTGCGCGGCAGCGGCAATAACATCATCGACACCTCGGCCAATCTCGGCAGCGCCGCCAACGGACTCAATCTCGGCATCATCCGCGGCTCGATCACCATCCCGGGCCTCGGAACGATCACCAATCTCGCGCTGCTGGTGCGCGCGCTGCAGGGCGACAACACCGCCAACATCCTCGCCACGCCGAATCTGCTCACGCTCGACAATGAGGAGGCGCGCATCGTCGTTGGCCAGAACGTCCCCTTCATCACCGGCCAGTACGCGCAGACCGGCTCGACGTCCACGGTCACGCCCTTCCAGACGATCGAGCGCCGCGATGTCGGACTGACGTTGCGCGTGCGGCCGCAGATAACCGAGGGCGGAACGGTGCGCCTGAACATCTACGAAGAAGTGTCGCGGGTGCAGGATACGAGCAATCCGGCGGGCATCATCACCAACAAGCGCTCGCTCGAATCGACCGTGCTCATCGAGGATGGACAAATCATCGTCCTCGGCGGGCTGATCACCGACAGCCAGACCGACGGCACACAGAAGCTGCCGTTCCTGGGCGATGTACCTGTCGTCGGCGCGCTGTTCCGCTACGACACGCGCGCGCGCAACAAGACCAACCTGATGGTGTTCCTGCGCCCGACCATCGTTCGCAATGCCGCGATCGGCGGCGCGCTGACCTCGGACCGCTACGACTATATCATCGGCGAGCAACGCTCGATCCAGACCAATCCCAACGCGATCCCGCCGATACTGCCCAACTTCGACGACCCGCAATTGCCGGCGCAGGGTTTCGCGCCAAGGACGCCGATGGTTCCGCCGCCGTCCACCGTGCCGCTGCCGTGGTTGCTGCCGCTGTCGCCCGCGGCGTTGCGACCGGTCGCGCCGCAAGCACCCACGCCCGCCGCGCCGGCAACGCCGGCGCCGGCGCCGAACTAGGCGCGACTAGCGTGGCCGCCGGCTCCGCCACCCCATCGCCCGGAGTTGGCGTCCCACCGGTGGCGCCGACGCGCCGCGTGCCCTATGCGTTCGCGCGCGCGCATGGCGTGCTGCCGCTGCGCGATGAGGGCGACGCGGTGCTGGTGCTGGCGCGTGTCGACGCGTCGGTCGAGGGCATCGCCGAGCTCAAGCGGGTGCTGCAGCGGCCGCTGAAGACGCTCACCGTCAATGCCGAGCGCTTCGCCGCCGAACTCGCGCAGGCGTACAACGAATCGTCGGCGCCGGTCGAGCAGATCAGCGCCGACCTGTCGCGCGACAGTGACCTGGCGCGCCTGCTGCAGGACATCCCGAAGGCCGAGGACCTGCTCGGCAGCACTTCCGACGCGCCGGTGATCCGCATGATCAATGCGCTGTTGCTGCAGGCGTTGCGCGAGCGGGCTTCCGACATCCACTTCGAGCCCTACGAGCTGCGCTCGGTGGTGCGCTTTCGCGTCGATGGCGAATTGCGCGACGTGATCGAGCCGCCGCGCGCGCTGCACGCCGCGCTGGTGTCGCGCCTGAAGGTGATGGCCAGCATGGACATCGCGGAAAAGCGCCTGCCGCAGGACGGGCGCATGGCGCTCAAGCTCGGCGACAAGAGCGTCGACGTGCGGGTATCGACGCTGCCCACCGGTCCGGGCGAGCGCGTGGTGCTGCGCCTGCTCGACAAGGATTCGGCGCGGCTCGACCTCACCGTGCTGGGGATGAGCGATGCCACGCTCGCCGCGATCGACCGGCTGATCCGCGAGCCGCACGGCATCGTGCTGGTGACCGGGCCGACGGGATCCGGCAAGACCACGACGCTCTACGCGGCGATGTCGCGCCTGCCACGCGGCGCGATGAACGTGATGACGGTGGAGGATCCGATCGAGTTCGCGCTCGACGGCGTCGGCCAGACGCAGGTCAATCCGCGCATCGAGCTGACTTTCGCGCGCGCGCTGCGCTCGATCCTTCGCCAGGATCCCGACATCATCATGATCGGCGAGATCCGCGACCTCGAGACTGCGCAGATCGCAGTCCAGGCGAGCCTCACCGGTCACCTGGTGCTGGCGACGCTGCACACCAACGATGCGGTCAGCGCGGTGACGCGACTGGCCGACATGGGCGTCGAGCCGTACCTACTGGCGTCGAGCGTGCTGGGCGTGCTGGCGCAGCGCCTGGTGCGCTGCCTGTGCCCGGCCTGCCGCAGCGACGCGCCGCCCACCGAAGGCGAGGTCGCGTTGCTCGCGAGGTGGGGTCTGTCGCCTTTGCGCCGGTTGTACGCACCTGTCGGCTGTGCGCAATGCAGCCATACCGGCTATCGCGGCCGTACCGGCGTGTACGAATTGATACTGATCGACGAGTCGCTGCGCCGCCTGATCCACGACCGCGCGAGCGAGCCGGCATTGCGCGAGGCGTGCACGCGAAATGGAGGGCGCACGCTGGCCGTCGATGGCGCGCGCTGGCTCGGAGAAGGTGCGACGTCGCTCGCCGAATTGCTGCGCGTCTCCGGCGCCGCCTGACGCAATGGCCAAGTCGCCCAAGTCGCACCTGCTCGAGGAACTGCGCGCACAGGCCGAGTCGGTGAGTGCCAAGCGCGTGCGCGCGCAGGAAGTTTCGATCGAAGTGCTCGAACGCATCGATCGGCGGCTGCACGCGATATTCCAGTACTTCGACGAAGCGAGCAAGTTGCTGCAGATCATCGGCTCGCCCATCGAGCGCAGCTTCACGCTGGCGCAGATCGCCCACTACCAGGCAATGAGCTTCGATCGCGGCTCGGTGATGTTCCGCAAGAAACCGATGCAGCAGCGCGACGTCTACGATCACGTCGTCGTCTATTACACGCTCAAGGGGCCGACGCCGCCTCCGGTGCAGGTGACGATTCGCCGCTCACCCGAAGTCGAACGCCAGCTCAGGTCCGCCAACATCGAGTACCGCAGCGAGACCGACTCGACGGTGCGCGGCGGTGCCTCGCACAACATCATCCACGTGGGTGACGGGTTGCGCTGCGAGGTCCGCTTCGATCCGGATTTCGTCCACGACAGCGTCATCGTCACGCTGCGCAACGTCGATCGCTTCGAGCCGGTGATTCTCGAC
Organism: Edaphobacterium sp. (SeqCode); assembly: GCA_039934835.1. Classification (GTDB taxonomy): domain Bacteria; phylum Pseudomonadota; class Gammaproteobacteria; order Burkholderiales; family Casimicrobiaceae; genus PALSA-1003. Next base: position 34,440 of record JBDTLK010000006.1, read on the forward strand.
TTCCAGACGACCGAGCTGGAAACCGATGCGCTCGACGATCTCGTCAACCTGATCCTGGGCAAGACCAGCCAGTTCCTGCTGCGCGCACCGCTGCGCGGTTTCGGCCGCTGACCCCGGCCAACCACGCGATGGCGGCGTTTCGCTACGAAGCGGTCGACGCGGCAGGCCGATCACGCCGCGGGATGCAGGAAGCGCCCAACGCGCGAGCGGCACGCGATCAGTTGCGCAGCGACGGTTTGTACCCGACCGCCATCGAACCCGCCGTGTCGACCGCCGCGGCGCGCACCGAGGCGACACGCTTGGGTTCGGCTGCGCTGTCGTTGACGACACGGCAGCTGGCTACTCTGGCCGCGTCCGGCATGCCGCTGGACGATGCGCTGGCTGCGGTCGCCGAGCAATCCGATCATCCGGCGGCGGCGCGCATGCTCGAGGCGATCCGCGAGCAGGTCAGCGCGGGTGAGCCGCTGGCCGCGGCGCTGTCGCGTTTTCCGAACACCTTCTCCGAGCTCTATCGCGGCCTGGTCGCCGTCGGCGGCGAGACCGGGCAGCTCGGCAACGTGCTATCACGGCTCGCCGACTACCTCGAAGCCAGGCAGGCGCTGCGCGCCAAGTTCACCACCGCACTGATCTATCCCGCGCTGATCACGGTAATCGCGCTTGCGGTGATCGCGACGCTGCTGCTCTATGTCGTCCCGCAGATCGTCGCGGTGTACCAGCAAAGCCGGCAAACGCTGCCGCTGCTTACCCGCGCCTTGATCGCCACCAGCGATTTTCTGCGCGCGACCGGCTGGTACTGGGTTGTCGGTGCCGTGCTGCTGGCGATCGCCGCAGCGCTGCTGCTGCGCCGGGAGGTCTGGCGCGACCGCTGGCAGGCGACGCTGTTGCGCCTGCCGGTGTTCGGCCGCGTGCTCACCGGTCTGGACACGGCACGCTTCGCCAGCACGCTCGCCATCCTCACTGGTAGCGGCGCACCACTGCTGCGCGCGCTCGAAACCGCGGCCGGCGTCATCTGGGCGCGCCCTATCCGTCGCGCCGCGCAGTCCGCCGCGGCGCGCGTGCGCGAAGGTGTCACGCTGTCGCGTTCGCTGGCGAGCGAGCGCGTCTTCCCGCCGCTGTTGGTGCATCTCGTGGCCAACGGCGAGCAGAGTGGACAACTGCCCGCCATGCTCGCCCGCGCCGCGCGCGAACAGGAAGACGACGTGGAACGCCGGCTGACCTGGCTCGCTGCGCTGGTACAGCCACTGTTGATCGTGGCCATGGGCGCGATCGTGCTGGTGCTGGTGCTCGCGGTCATGCTGCCGATCGTGTCGATGAATCAGTTGATCCGATGAGTCTGTCCCGACGCTCGCGAGTGGCGCCCACTACGCAGGATGCGCGACTGCGTGCTTGCGCCGCTGGACGGCAAGCGCCCAGGCGACGTGTTCGCGCACCAGCGGCGACGCGTCGTCTTGCCGCGTAAGCAGCGCGGCAACATGCACCGGATGGTAGTCGGCGTTGCCCAGTCCGACCGCGAGGTTGCGCAACCAGCGGTCGTGGCCGATGCGCCGGATCGCGCTGCCGCGCAGGCGCTCCTCGAATTCGCTTGGCGTCCAGGCGAACAGCGCTACGAGGTCGGCGTTATCGAGGCCGTTGCGCACGACGAAATCGGGATCGGTCGACGGCTGCGCATACTTGTTCCACGGGCAGACGAGCTGGCAATCGTCGCAGCCGTAGACGCGGTTGCCGATCAGCGGGCGCAGCGCTTCCGGAATGCTGCCCCTGAGCTCGATGGTCAGGTAAGAAATACAGCGGCGCGCGTCGAGTTCGTACGGCGCGACGATCGCGCCGGTAGGGCACGCATCGAGGCAGGCATTGCAGCTTCCGCAATGCGCGCTGGTCGCGGGCGGCGGCGGCAGCGGCAGGTCGGTGTAGATTTCGCCGAGAAAGAAAAACGATCCGGCTTCGCGGGTGAGAAGCAGCGTGTGCTTGCCGCGCCAGCCAAGGCCGGCGTGGGCGGCGAGCGCGACTTCGAGCACCGGCGCACTGTCGGTGAAGACGCGGTACTGAAACTCGCCGACCTCGGCTGCGATGCGATCCGCCAGGCGCTGCAGGCGCTTGCGCATCACCGTGTGATAGTCGCGACCGAGCGCATAGCGCGAAACATACGCCTTGTCCGCAGTGTTGAGCACGGTGTCCGGATTCGCCGCGTGCGCGGGCAGATAGTCGAGGCGCGCGCTGATTACGCGCACCGTGCCGGGCACGAGCTCGGCGGGCCGCGCCCGCCGCGCGCCGTGGCGTGCCATATAATCCATTTCGCCATGACGGCCGGAGTCGAGCCAGGAAAGCAGGCGCGTTTCCTCGGTCGACAATTCGGTGTCGGCGACGCCGATTTCGGCGAAGCCCAGCTCGCGCCCCCAGACACGAATGTCGGCGGCCAATGCCGCGAAATCCGGCGCGGTGGACGCGGCGGCGCTCATTCTGAAGACCAAGCGGTTGCGCGCTGACGAAAAACCATGATTCCGATTATAGAAGAGCGCGACGCAAGTCTCGCGCACGCCGAGGTAACGCTCGCCGCTGGCGCGGCGCTCGCGCCAGCGATGACGGGGGGCATGGTCGTTACGTTGTCGGGCGAACTCGGCGCAGGCAAGACGACCCTGGTGCGCGGGGCATTGCGCCGCCTAGGCTGGGCCGGACCGGTCAAGAGCCCGACCTATACGCTGGTTGAACATTATGCGTTTTCGAGCTTATACTTCTATCACTTTGATTTTTATCGCTTCAATGATCCGACCGAATGGGAATCAACAGGCTTCTCCGAATACTTCCAGCCAACCGCGGTGTGCCTGATCGAATGGCCGGAGCGCGTCGCCATGCGCTTGCCGGTTGTCGACCTCGCGCTGGCGCTGACGGTGCAAGGTTCCGGACGCTCGCTGCACCTCGCGGCGCGGACCGCGGCGGGTAAGGCATGCCTCGCCGCATACGCCGCGACCTCGTCGTAGATTGCGCATCTCCCGCGCGGCGCCGCGCCTGCGCCACGCTGCTAGTGCCGGCGGCGCAATGGTTTTTGCCAACCTCGCTGCTGGCGGCCACGGTCGCTTCGGCGCGACTTTGGCCGGCCCAGGAATACACGCGGCTGATACTCGAGTCCGGCTCGGCCGTCCCACACCAGATGCTCACGGTCAAGAATCCCGCCCGGTTGGTGCTCGACCTCGAGGACGTCGAGCTGACCGGCGAGATCGAGCAGTTGCCGCGCCTGGTGCTGCCGAACGACCCCTATATTCAGGCCATCCGAGTCGCGCGCTTCAAGCCTGGAGTCGTGCGCATCGTTCTCGACCTCAAGGCCGAGGTCAATCCGCAATTGTTCGCGCTCAAGCCATTCGGCGAATACGGTCACCGGGTCGTGCTTGACCTGTATTCGCTGACGCCGCCCGATCCGTTGATGGCGCTACTCGACGGCAACGGTCGCGCTGGCGCCGGCAGCGATGCGTTCGACAGGTCCGCCGCCGACAGGCCGGCCGACAAATCGGGTCGTCCGCCGCGGCGCCCGATCATCGTCGCCATCGATCCCGGCCACGGTGGCGAGGACCCCGGCGCCATAGGCCGGCGCGGCACCTACGAGAAGAACGTCACGCTGGCGATCGGGCGCCGGCTCAAGACCCTGATCGATGCCGAGCCTGGCATGCGCGCGATGCTCACCCGTGACGACGACTACTACGTCGCGCTCAACGAGCGCGTGCAGAAGGCGCGGCGGGTGCAGGCTGACCTGTTCATCTCGGTGCACGCCGACGCGTTCTCGACTCCCGCGGCGCGCGGCTCCTCGGTGTTCGTGCTCTCCGAGCACGGCGCGAGCAGCGCCGCGGCGCGCTGGCTGGCGCAACGCGAAAACGAGGCCGATCTCATCGGCGGGGTCAATCTCGACAGCCGCGACCGTGTGCTCGCGCAGACGCTGCTTGACCTGTCGCAGAGCGCGCAGATCAACGACAGCCTGCGCGTCGGTCGCACGGTGCTCGATGGCATCGGCGCCATCAATGCCCTGCACAAGGGCAGCGTGGAGCAGGCGGGTTTCGCCGTGCTCAAGGCGCCGGACGTGCCGTCGATCCTGATCGAGACGGCGTTCATCTCCAATCCCGAGGAAGAGCAGAAGCTCAGGAGCGAGGCGCATCAGCAGCGCTTCGCCGAATCGATCCTGGGCGGCGTCAAGCGCTACTTCGCGCTCAACCCGCCGCTGGCGAGGGCGCGAGTGGGCTAAGGGGGCTGAGACTCCTGCAGGCGGCGTTCGCGTACAATCCCGCCCGATGGTTCGCTTCTTCATTCTGTTTCTCGTTCTGCAAGCGGGATTGTTCGGCCTCGAATTGACGCCGTGGGTGCAGGAATGGCTGGTCATTCCCTGGACCAACACGCTGGCGGCGATTTCGGCGGGGCTGGTCAAGACCTTCGACCCGCAGGTGCTCGCGCACGGCAAGGTTTTGCAGAGCACCAACGGCTTCGCGGTATCGATCGAGGCGGGCTGCAATGGCGTCGAAGCGACCATCGTGCTCGTCGCCGCGATCCTGGCCTTTCCTGCGTCGTGGCGTCGCAAACTGCTCGGGCTCGCGATCGGCATCGTCGCCGTGCAGGGACTCAACATCGTGCGCGTGATCAGCCTGTTCTATCTCGGGCAATGGGATATCCGGATCTTCGAATGGGCGCACCTGTATGTATGGCAAGCGCTCATCATGCTCGACGTAATGATCGTCTGGCTGCTCTGGGTGCGCACCCTGCCGCGCAGCGAACCGGCGCTCGCAACCTGAACCATGTCTGCCCGACCGATCGCGCCATTCCTGATGCTGGTCGCGGTATGGCTGCTGCTGATGTTTTTCCTCTGGTGGCTGGCCACGCCGGTCCTGACCTGGCCGGTCGCCGTGCTCGCCGAATTGATCGCCCGCGTCGGGCTGGGCGACGTGGTGCGCGCTGTCGAACAGCACGGCGAGATCATCACCTTCGTGACGTCGCTGCGTCCCCCTGGCGCGCTGCCCGGCGCGCGCGCGGTGCTCGAAGTACCGAGCAACGTTCGCCTGTTCTCGTTCGGCTTGCCGATGCTCGCAGCACTTACGCTCGCGGCGCGCGAGCCACATGCGCTGCGCAAGTTGGCCATAGGTTATGTTGCGCTGGTGCCGGTGCAGGCGTTCAGCGTGATTGCGGATTTCCTCAAGAACCTCACCGACGACCCGGCGGCAATGGCGCAGCTGGGCTGGGCGCCGTGGCATCGCGAAGTCATTGCTTTCTGCTACCAGTTCGGCACGCTGATCCTGCCGACCGTCGCGCCGGCAATCGTCTGGGTGCTGATGCACCGGCGTTTTCTGGAGAACTTCGCCGGCAGGCGCGCGACCTAGACTCCGCGCATGCGTTCCTCTTCGCGCTGGCGCAGGACGCGCCGCTGCACCTTGCCGGTCGTCGTCATCGGCAGCGCGTCGATGAATTCGATCTCCTTCGGATACTCGTAGGGCGCCAGAAATTTGCGCACGTGGAGCTGGATCTCTTCTTCCAGCGCCGCCGAGGGCGGGTAGCCTGCGGCGAGCACGATGTACGCCTTGACGATGTTGCCGCGCGTTGCGTCGGGTCGCGGGACGACAGCGGCGTTGGCAACCGCCGGATGGCGCACCAGGCAGTTTTCGATTTCCGACGGTCCGATGCGGTACCCCGCGGCCTTGAACATGTCGTCGGCACGGCCCTGGTACCAGAGATAACCGTCGTCGTCGCGCCGCGCGAGATCGCCGGTGCGACACCAGTCGCCGGAGAATTTTGCCGCGGTGCCCTCGGGGTTCTTGAAGTACTCCAGAAAGAACACCGGATCGGGATTGCCGTCGGGCGCGATGCGATGCACCGCCACCTCGCCGATGTCGCCTGGCGCGGACTCGCGCCCGTCGCTGTCGATGACCGCGATGCGATGACCGGGATAGGGACGACCCATCGAGCCGGCCTTGCCCGGCCACTGCGCGTGCGAATTGCCGACGATGTAATTCATCTCGGTCTGGCCGAACATTTCGTTGATGCTGAGTCCGAGTTCGTCTTGCGCCCACGCGAAGACAGTCGTGCCGAGCGCCTCGCCGGCACTCATGATGCTACGCAGCGCCAGCGCGTAGCGTCGCCGTGGCTGCGGCACGGCTTTCATGATCATCTTCAGCGCAGTGGGAAACAGGAAGGCATTGCGCACGCGATACTCGGCCATCAAGGCCAGCGCACGTTCGGGATCGAAGCGGCCGCGATAGCCGACGACCGGATAGCCGAAATAGAGCGTCGGCAACAGCGCGTCCATGAGCCCGCCGGTCCACGCCCAGTCGGCGGGCGTCCAGAACACATCGCCTGGCTGGGGAAATCCATCGTGCGAGTGGACGAATCCCGGCAGATTGCCCAGCAGGCATTGCTGCGGCATGAGGGCGCCCTTGGGCGGGCCGGTGGTGCCACTGGTGTATACCAGCAGCGCCGGATCGGTCGCCCGCGTGGCGACCGGCGTGAAATGCTCCGCCGCCCGGTCCTGCAGATACTGCCAGTCCACGGTCCAGGCCTCGCGCGCGCCAGCGACGCCGACCACGTGCCGCAGCAGCGGCAGCCGATCGCGGATGGCGGCGAGATTCGCTAACGACGCAGCGTCGACGAACGCCAGCCTGGCTTCGGAATCGTTGAGCCTGAATTCGAGCGCGTCGGGACCGAACAGAAACGACAGCGGAACGGCGACTGCCCCGAGCTGATAGCAGGCGATGTGCGCGATCGCGGTTTCCGGACGCTGCGGCAGGATGATCGCCACCTTGTCGCCAGCGCCGATGCCCAGTGCAGCCAGCGCGTTGGCAAGCCGGTCGGCGCTTTGCTGCAGCTCGCGGAAGGTCAGCGTCGCGCGCTCGCCGGTTTCGTCCTCCCAATGCAACGCGATGCGCGAGCGGTCGGTTGCATGGCGACGGCAGATTGCGCTCGCGATGTTGAAGTCGGCCGGAACTTCCCACCGGTACTGCGCGCAGACTTCGCGGTAGGTATCGACTGCCATCGGCTATGGTTCAGGAATGCGGGTCGGACGCTACCGGCACGACGGCGTCGAGCGATTCCACGGTCGCCCAGATCCAGTCGGGCTGCTGCTCGAGCAGCCGGCCGAACGCGACCGGGTGCGAAGTGTTGGTGGCGCTCATGTGCATGCGCTTGCCGGGCCGGTATTCGCCTGCCGGTACGATCAGGGTCTGGATCGGCGCGTCGCCGGGACGCTTCCTGAACGACAGGAAAAGGCCCTGGAAGCGCCGGCCGCTGATCGTCGGTACTTCGCCATCGACCGAGTAGTCCGGATCTCCGCGCTTGGGATTGGAGAGATCGACGCCCACCAGGTTGTTGGCGATGATCTGCAAGCCGATTTCGGCGCGTTCGGAGGTCAACCGCTTCATCCTGCGCACAATGCCCAGCGACCACAGCAGTTCACCTTGCGCACGGATCGCGGCGAGCGTGCCCAGCGTGACCTGACTGATGACGGTCATCGGCGCGACCAGCCGGTAACCGGTCTGCGATACGTCACGAATGTCCCACGCGCCGCCGGGCGAGGCGTAGGTCGCGAGCCGGCGGCGCGCAACGTCCGTCATGCGCGCATTTTCGTTGCGCATACGGCCAAAAGTGGCAATCTCGAGCGTGTCGCCGTAGTTGGCAGTGTCCGAACGAATGCCCGACTGCTCGCCCGCGACCTCCTCGTGCAGAAAGCCTGAAATCTTGGCAAAGCCGACGATCGCGTCGACGTTGCCCGACGCGTTCGTTCGCTCGCCCCGACGCGGCACCGGGCGAAATTCCGGATTGACTTGCGCGGCGAGCTTGGTCAACAGATTGAGCTGCTCGGTGCGGCGCGAATTGCGATCCGACAGCGGATCGTTGCGAACCTTCTGCTCGAGCATGACCACGTTCTGCATCAGCATGGCATGCAACGGACGGGTGTCGAGAAACAGCACGCGCCCCTCGAGCGGCTGCGGGGCGCGCCGCCGCAGTCCGGTGCGGTCCCCGAGATCGACGTAAAAGCCCATCGGCGTTGCCGCTTCGATGTTCAGGCGCAACGGGGAACACCATTCGGGCAGCTGGTCGGCGACCCACTGCACGTGACGCGGCGACATGTTGCCCGCGTTCATCAGCTGCAGCAGCAGCACGCGCAGGTATTCCTGCTCGATCGTGGTCAGCAGGCCATCGGCGAGCGTGGCCAGCGGCACCCGCTCGATCTGCGCGGTACACGCGGCCTGGAAGAGCGAGTGCAACTTCACCCAGCGCGCCGGGATCCATTGTTCGTAGCGATACAGGCGGATCTTCGCGTCGATACCCTCGTGGGTGATCTGCCGGGCGATCAGCTCGGCGCGCATCGACTGCCATTTGTGATTTCCCGCGTGCGCGGCCAGCTCACCCTCGAAGGCGTGATAGCACAACAGAAATCCTTGGGTGAGATCGAACAGACCCTGCCAGAGCTGGTTCTCGACCCGACTCGAGCGATTGCCATGTTCGAGATACTGGCCGGTCAGCTGACGGCGCAGCGGTTCGGAGATGACGTCGAGATGAAAGACGGCCTCGAGGCGCACGGGCGTGCGCTGCGCATTGCGGTCAGCGAGGGCGCCCAGTTCGACGAGCAGCGCTGCGTGCGTGCCGAGTGGATCGCTGCCGGGGAACGACGCATACCAGCGCTCGGCGGTTTTTTTGTCTGCGAGCGGGTCCTTGGTTGATTTGCCGAAGCCAAACATTGGGTTGAGCTGGGAAGTTCGCAGAGTCGTTAAGGTCGGTGCAGGTGCGCGGTCAGCGTACGCGACTCAAGGTAACCTCGCAGTTCCCCCGCGCCGACGCGCGACAAGGGTAGGCTGACGCGTGTGGTTTGGCAACGCCTGCCTGCGCCATGGATACTGTATGGAACATGCTGGACGTTTTTTTGTGGACTGGAGCCGGTCCGGTACGATACTTGCACTGCCTCTGTTGTGGTCAGCAGCTGTGGACCGCTCGAGCGTGCCGATGTGCTGGAAGCCCTTGTTCCACAAGCAACATGATGGAACGGAAGGGCGCCCATGGCAAGGCGTTCGGGTGGTTCTGTTTCTGGTCTGACGCGTTGCGGCGACAACTGCCGCTCCACGCCGGCCTGAAACCAACAGCTGAACTCTTTATACTTGTGGCAGACAGGAGTGCAGAGGAACATCATGGGAATCTTGATCAAAGCGCCAACGCGCCGCACCGATTCGGGACCGCAACTCGCTGTCGCGGCGACCTCGGGCGAAGTGCGTGATTCGTTGCACATCCGTGAAGTCGTGCGCATCACCGGGTTGCGTCGCGAGCAGCTGTACATGTGGCAGCGCCGCTACGGTTTTCCGAATCCGGCGCGCGATGGTTTTGGCGATCGCGTCTATCCGCCGGACCAGATTGCACGTCTGAAAGTCATCAAGCAACTGCTCTCCGAAGGCTGGCGCGCCGGCGCGGTCGTGCCGCTCGCGGAGTCGGCGTTGCAGTCGATGCTCGGCATCGCGGTCGAGGATCCGGAACCGCTGGCCGACGAAATTTCGGTGGCGGTCAAGTTGCTCGGCGAGCATCGAGTCGGCGAATTGCAGAATCACTTGTCCAAGCTGCTCGTCGGTCAGGGCATGCGCCGCTTCCTCGAGCAGACGCTCATTCCGCTCAACGAGGCCATCCACGAGCACGTCGTGCGCGGCGACATGCAGAACTTCCAGGAATTGCGCTTTGCCGACCTGGCGCAGCGGCTGCTGCGCGACGTGACGCGGCTGGTGCGGCCGACGCGCGAATCGCGGCAGGTTCTGCTGGCGACGCCGCCGAACGACCCCAATCAGCTCGGACTGGCGATACTGGAGCTGCTGCTGTTCACCGAAGGCGTCAACTGCCTGACGCTGGGCAGCGGCGTGCCGGCACAGGAAGTCGCGGGCGCGGCGCGGTCGTACAAGGTCAGCTTGGCGATCCTGCTCTTCGATCGCGGCATCTCCGGAAAGATCGCAGGACAGGAAATCCGGTCGCTGCGTACCGCGTTGCCGGAAGGCCTGCCGCTGATCGTCAGCGGTCGCGCGGTGAATTTGTTGGCAAAACCGATTCCCAATGTGCGCACCGCCGCCGACTTCAGCTCGATCATGGCGATGATGCGTGAACTGGGTGTCGCGGGCGCGGTACCGCAGGAGATGCAGCAGCGTGCCTGATGCAGTCGGACCGCGGTGGCAACGGCGGTTGATCGCGCTGGTCGTGATCACCGCCCTGGGCTACCTTTCGTGGCGCGGGTACCAGCAGCCGGAGCTTTTGCTCGATTTCGGCAACCTGCGCTTCTGCTAGACCGCGCTTAAGCTTCGTCGAGAAATTCCTGCAGTTTGCGCCGGTCGCGCTTGGTCGGGCGCCCGTCCGTAGTCGGGGCGGTCGTCGACGCGGCCTTGCGGCGCGCCGCTTCCAGTTCGCGCGCGGCGACGCTCTCACTTGCTTCACTGTAGAGTTTCGCCGCGTCGGGTGCGCCGCCGCGTCGCTCGCTCAGCCCTGCCACCCGAATATGCCATACCAGGCCGGAGCGCCGCAGAACGATGTCGTCACCGATCCTGATCGATTGCCCCGGCTTGACGCGCTCGGTCGCGAGTCGCGCCTGGCCGGCTTCGATGGCGGCGGCGGCGAGGCTACGCGTTTTGTAGAAGCGCGCCGCCCACAGCCACTTGTCCATTCGTATACGCGTCGGTTCGGCGCAGGTGTCAGTTTTCGCGCGCATGGCGCGCCATCCATTCCGCTGTGTCTCCCGCGTCGCCGAAGGCCTCCTGGCGCAAACCGGCGATGACGCGTTCGCGATCTTCAGGCATCCGGTTCTGCGATAGCTTGAATTTCGCGTCGATTCGATCGATGGTCATGCGAAACCCGATAATCGCGCGCAACATCGCGGAGAGTCGCTCCCCGTCGAGCTGCAGCCGCCACGGCGCAGGCCGGCCCGACTCGAAATGGCCGGTTAGCTGCCGCACCATGTCATGTTTGGCCTGCGCGTCGTCAATCAGGGTCATGCTGCCGCGCACGTGTACCACCACGTAGTTCCAGGTCGGCACCATCGCGGCGGGCTTGGTGTACCACGATGGCGATACGTACGCGTGCGGGCCATGGAATATCGCCAGCGTCGAGCCCTCCGCGAATTGCTGCCATTGGGGGTTCGCTCGCGCCATGTGGCCGATGAGCGCGCCCTGCGCCGTGCCGTCGGCTTCGAACAGCAGCGGCAGGTGGCTGACCTGCGGCTCGTCACGGGTGCCGGTGACCAGCGTCGCGAAGGGACGCTCGCGAATCAGCTGTACGATCGCCGCGCCGTCATGCGTCGCGAACGAGGGCGGCAGGTACACGCTCATTGATTGAGCTGCACCGAGAACTGGGTCAGCGGCAGCGCGGAATTCTTGTCGAAGGTCGCGCCGGCCTCGATGCCAATGGCGGCGATCGCCGCGGCGGTCTTGAGCAGACCATATTGGCTGTGCATCGCACCGAGTGCGAACTCGCGGCCCGAGCCTACCGCCCAGAAGCGTGTGTACTCGAACACCTCGCGCATCGAATAGACGCCGAAGATGCCGCTGGGATTGGCGATCAGGGCGGTGACCTGCGTCGATTCATAGGGGTCGTCGTCCTCTTCCTTGGGGTTGAGGAAATGCTGCTCCTTGAGGATCGGGTGCAACTTGCGGAAAGTCTCGAAGATCGAGTGCTTCGTCGAGAAATCGAAATCTTCGTGTTTGGCGAGGAGACTCTCGAAGACCAGCTGATGCGCCGCGCTGCCGCACAGCCCGATATACGTGCCCTTGTAATGGACGATTTTGTCATAGGTGCGGTCGAATTCCGCGGACAGGCGCGTGTCGCCAAAGGTGGTGAGCGAATCGGCAGCGATGGTGGCTTCGTGGTTTTTTCTGACGACGACGAGTGTGGTCATGGACTTTCTGCGGTACGGGTGTGGGGCCGCGGGGCAGGGCGCAACGAACGGCGGCTGAACGGACACTCGCGGCCGGCGAAAGCGCGATTATAGCGCCTCCAGCGAGGGCGGCTCAGGCAGCGCCGCGACCGCGGGCAGAGCGCGTGGATTCCAGGCGCGATGCGCCCATTGCCAGAAGTCCGCGACCGAATCGCTGGGCTGTGGCGGCGCTTGTTGCGCCAGAAAGTGCCACGCCCGTTCCAGTGCCGGCAGTGGATTCGCCGGTAGCGGTGCGGCCTCGGTTTGCTTCGACAGTTTCTCGCCGCGCGCATCGCGCGCTACCGCATGATGCAGATAAACGGGAGTCGGCAGCCCGAGCTGGCGCTGGATCCAGATCTGTCGCGGTGTTGAGCTCAACAGATCGGCGCCACGCACCACGTGCGTGATTGCCTGGTCCGCGTCGTCGACGACCACCGCTAGCTGATAAGCGAACAGGCCATCGTTGCGGCGAACGACGAAATCACCGACGTCTCGCTGCAGCCGCTGCTCCTGCGCGCCCTGCAGCCGATCGACAAAGCGCATTGGCTCGTCGTTGACGCGCAGGCGCCAGGCGTGCGCCGCCCCGCCAGAGTCGATGCCGCTGCGGCAGGTGCCCGGATAGATGCGCTCGCCGCCCGCTCCGAGCGCAGCGTGCTCGAGCTGCCGGCGCGTGCACGTGCAGGAAAACGCGAGCCCGCGTGTTACGAGGTCGTCGAACGCGGCGCGGTACAGCTCCAGACGCTGGCTCTGCTGCACCACCGCGCCGTCCCATTCGAACCCGCAGGCAGCCAGCGTCGACAGGATGGCGTCAGTTGCGCCCGGCCGGCTGCGCGGCGTGTCGATGTCTTCGATGCGTACGAACCATTCGCCGTTATGGCAGCGGGCGTCACACCAGCTCGCCATCGCGGCAACGAGCGAGCCGAAGTGTAGCGGACCGGTGGGCGATGGAGCGAATCGGCCGCGATAGGTCGTGGTGCTGCTCACCGCACCACGGTGGCCGGGGCCTGCGCCGCGCGCGCATCTGCGGGAGGTGCGACATGAGGCGTCCACGACCAGTTGCGCTGCCAGGCGGCGAGCACGGCGTTGGGATATTCGGCGCGTCCAAGGCTGCCGTTATAGCGTCCCAGCGCCCGGAAATAGTCGCCGCTTTCGACGTCGAGGTAGCGCCGCAGAATAATGCAGCCATAGCGGAGGTTGGTGCGCAGGTTGAACAGGTCGTGATCCGCATTGCCGATCTGCTTGACCCAGAACGGCATAACCTGCATATAGCCGCGCGCGCTCGCGCTCGACACGGCGTACTTGCGGAAATTGCTCTCGTGTTGAATGAGGCCGAGCACCAGTTGCGGGTCGAGGCCGGCGCGTGTCGCCTCGTATTGCACGGTGATGAGGAAGTCCCGGCGCGTCGGCCAATCGGGAATTTTGGTCGCCAGTCGGCGGCTCATCTCATGCAGCCACGCTTCGCCCTCGGTTGGCGTCGAGAAATTGAGTTTCGCCGCCGGGTAGTCGCTGACGGCGCGGTGCAGCGATGCCTGAACGCTCGAAGACAGGGCTTCTTCCTGCTGCGCGCCGCCGTAGGCACCGGTCGCCACCACCGCGAGCGCAACGACGCAGCATGGCCCGATGAGCCGGCGCGGGAGGAAGGCTCGCAGCGTCATTGCGCGCCGGCGACCTCGCCGCTCAGCTTGTCGCGCACCAGCGCGCCGATGGTCTCGATGGACACCGCGGTTGGTTTCGCGTCGCGCCTTCCCTGATATTCGACCTGGCCGTCCTTGAGCCCACGCTCGCCGATAGTGATCCGATGCGGAATGCCGATGAGTTCGAGATCGGCGAACATGACTCCCGGCCGCTCGCCACGGTCGTCGAGCAGCACGTCGACTCCGGCGCCCTGCATTTCGGCGTGCAGGCGGTCCGCGAGCGTGCGCACGGCGTCGCTGCGCTCGTACCCGATCGGAGCGATGGCGACGGTGAACGGCGCGAGCGGGGCCGGCCAAACGATGCCGCGCTCGTCGTGATTCTGTTCGATGGCCGCGGCGACGACTCGCGTGACGCCAATGCCGTAGCAACCCATCTCCATGATTCGGGGCTGGCCCGCGGGGTCGAGAACGGTTGCGCCCAGCGCCTTCGAGTACACGTCGCCCAGCGCGAACACGTGGCCAACCTCGATGCCGCGCGCGATCGCCAGCGCGCCCTTGCCGTCGGGCGAGCGATCGCCCGCGACGACGTTGCGAATATCGGCGACGAGATCCGGTTCGCGGCAGTCGCGTCCGAAATTGACGCCGCGAAGATGGCAGTCGGCTACGTTCGCGCCGCAGACGAAATCCCCCATCGCCGCAACTTCGCGATCGACGATCAGCGGCATTGCGGCGGGAATGCCGACCGGTCCGAGATAACCCGGCTTGCAGCCGGTCGCAGACTCGATCTCCGCGTCGTTGGCCCAACGGAAGCCTGCGAGTCCCACGACCTTGCCAGTTTTTATTTCGTTGAGCGTGTGGTCGCCGCGGATGAGCAGCATGTGCGCCTTGGCGTCGTTCCAGAGCATGATGCATTTGACGGTGCGCGATAACGGCAGCTGCAGCAGTCCGGCGACCTGCTCGCAGGTGGACAGGCCGGGCGTGGGCACTTTCTGCAGCGCTTCGCGCGCGGCGGGACGCGGGCCCGGCAACTGCGCTTCGGCGAGTTCGACGTTGGCTGCGTAGTCGGACTCGGCGCAATACGCGATTGCGTCTTCGCCGGAATCGGCGAGCACCTGGAATTCGTGCGACGCCAGGCCGCCAATCTGGCCGGTGTCGGCATTCACCGGACGGAATTTCAGTCCGAGTCGAGTGAAGATGCGCACGTACGCGTCGTACATGGCCTGATACGACTTGAGCATCGCCGGTTTGTCGACGTCGAACGAATATGCGTCCTTCATGATGAACTCGCGCGAGCGCATGACGCCGAAACGCGGCCGCACTTCATCGCGGAACTTGGTCTGGATGTGGTAGAAATTCACCGGCAGCTGCTTGTAGCTTTTGATTTCCTTGCGCGCGATGTCAGTGATGACTTCTTCCGATGTCGGCTGCGCCACGAAATCGCGTTGATGACGATCCTTGATGCGCAGCAGGTCGGGACCGTATTTTTCCCAGCGGCCGGATTCCTGCCAGAGCTCGGCGGGCTGGAAGACCGGCATGAGCAACTCGATCGCACCGGCGCGGTTCATTTCCTCGCGCACGATGGTTTCGACGCGGCGCAGCACGCGCAGGCCCAGCGGCATCCATGTGTAGACCCCGGCCGCCAGGCGCTTGATCATCCCGGCGCGCAGCATCAGGCGGTGGCTGGCGAGCTCGGCCTCGGCCGGCGCTTCCTTCAGCGTCGACAGAAAAAACTGCGATACGCGCATGATTTCTTTTGGCTTTTCGGCAAAGCGCGTAGTTTACGTGAAACCCGATAGCGGCGCCGGGACTCGGGATGACGGGACACTCGAAGTCGTCCCGCAGTTGCTCGCGCAACGCGCGCAATGATTGTCGCGCGTGGCGCGCGCCGGCGCGCTCAGCGCACGACCAGGACTGGCAGCTTCGAATGGGTCAGCACTTTCTGCGTCTCGCTGCCGAGCAGCAATGCGGACAAGCCGCGCCGGCCGTGCGATGCCATCACGATCGCCTGGCACTTATACTTCTTCGCCGCCGCGAGGATCGCTTCCCACGGCGCCGACGCAATGGTGTGCACCGTATTGAATTCGAGGCCCGCCGATTCGGCCTTCAGCTCGACCGCGCCGAGTATCTTGGCGGCTTCCTTCTTGCACAGCGCCGCGTATTCGCCGCGTGACATCGGTTCGAGCGCGACACCCTCGGCGTAGGCCGGCATCGGATAGTCCGGCGACGCATAGAACACGGTCAGTTTCGCGCCGATCGCCTGCGCCATGTCGATGGCCTGCGCAACCGCTTTTCCCGATAGCTTCGAACCGTCTGTCGCGACGAGTATCTGCTTGTACATGAGGCCTCCATTGACCGCGGTGAGTCGACCATTATGCCGCGATCCGGCGCCGGATTCAGCATCGACATGCGACAATTCAGCGGTGTCCGATCGTCTCATTCAAGTATGCCGATGACCGATATTCCCGACCCGCGAGTGTTCGAGGCGAGCGGCGATGCACGGCATGCGCCGTTGTTGTCGCTGGCTGCGGCAAGCATGGCCGCGCCCACCGCGGCGCGTGCCGACGCGCTCGATCGCGAGCTTGCGGTCGCGCTCGCCGGGCTGCTGCGCGATGACGCAGGCGCAAAGCTCGCCGGGTTGTTCCCCGCGGCACCGACGGTCGCCGTCGCGCGCCAATTGCGGCGCAGGCTGATCGAAGCGTGGTCGGAAGCCTCTCGTGCGGACAGCAGCGACGGCATCTCCCCGACCCTGTTCGCGCTGCCCGTCGTCATCGTCGTCGGCGGCCTGGGGGGGGCGGAAATCCCGCCGCTGGCCAGCGTACTCGCGCACCCTGATCGCATCGCGCAGCTCTTGCGCGAGCACGGGGCGCTCGGTGGCAACCAGAACTTCGCGCTGTCCAACGCGCTGGCTGCGGCGGACGCGATCGACGTGGCGCAACTGCCGGGGCTGCTCCGCTGGCAGCAGCGCGCGCTGGCAGGAGCGCTGGAAGCGCGCGACCTGCCGCCCGCGCCCATCACCGCGCAGTCGGGCCAGGAAAGCGTTCACCTGCGCTTCCTGCTCGGGGCCGCGTTCGCCGCACCCGGCATCGATCTGCTGGCGCGCAGCAACACCGCCGGATGGTCGATGCCGTTGGCGCAGGAATTGGGCCGTCAACTCGCGCGCCCGGACATGACGGTGCTGGCGTTACCGCGCGCGCCGGCGCCGCCGCCGATGGCCTTGGCGCACGGCCGCTCGGCGCAGCGCGAGGTTGGCGCGCAACTGTTTGCGAGTAACGCCATCCGGCGGCTCCGCGCGAGCGTTGGCGAACCTTCCGCGGTGATCAGCGCACACCGCTGCCCAAGCGCGCCCGGTGGGGGTGAGCTGCGCCTGTCGCTGTCGAGCGTTTTCGATCCGCGCCAGGCGGAAGGATTCCGCTGTCCGCTGTATCCCGGCGAGACGGCCGGTGAGGTGGCCACGATGCTCGGCGACCTGCTCCATGATTGCCGCGTGACCGACGTACGGGTCCTGCAGGGCGTTCACGCCGACCGCGATCCGGCGACCAATCTGACGCTGCTGTTCAAGACCGACGCGCTGCCGGCATCCGTGGCGTCCGCGCTGCACTGAGGATCGCGACGCGCTGTCGCCGGCCTCGCGTCGCCGCTACTGCGAATTGCGCCGCGTGATCTTGCCCACGCCGCTGATCTCCTGCTCGATCCGGGGATTGCCGATGTATTGCACCGCGCCCGCCCCGGAGATCTCCACCTTGAGCAACGAGGCGGCATTGACCAGCGCCTTGCCCGCGCCGCTGATGTCGAGTGAAGCGCTGTCGCTGATCAGCGCGCCGCCCTGGTACGTGCTGGCACCCGAGAAGTCGACATACTGCGCGTCGACCTTCACATAGGTCAGTCGCACGCTGCTGACCTTCTCCAGGTAACGGACCAGCACAACCGCTTCGGCCGTGCCGCTGAATTTCACCAAGCCTTCGCCGCCGACTTCGAACGCTGAGTTCGGGTTCGACGTGAAGACCGCGAGCGGTGTGA
>JBDTLK010000007.1:0-51923 GCA_039934835.1 Edaphobacterium sp. (SeqCode)
GCGCTCCTTGACGAGTCCGATGATGATGTCGTCGGACACGAGCGCGCCCGAATCCATGACCCGCTTCGCCGCGATGCCCAGCGGCGTGCCGGCCTTCACCGCCGCGCGCAGCATGTCGCCGGTGGAAATCTGCGGAATGCCGTATGCGTCGTGGATGAATCCGGCTTGCGTCCCCTTGCCCGCTCCGGGTGGTCCTAGCAGTATCAGGCGCATGGTTGGCGATTGTCAGGTGGAAAAAACAGCCCGCGGATTCTGGCCGGAATCGCGACGCCGGTCAAACCTTGCCTTCGGCGAACAACGCGCGGACACGCTCGAGGTCGGCGACGGTGTCGACGCCAGGCGCGGGCGCACCGCCGGTGATGCTGACGATGATGCGATACCCGTGCCACAGCGCGCGCAGCTGCTCGAGTGCCTCGAAACGCTCTGTCGGCGCGTTTTCCATCTCGGGATAGCGACGCAGGAACGCGACACGGTACGCATAGAGTCCATAATGACGATACAGCGGCAGGCCCGCCGGAACGCGCCGCGCATCGCGAGCGAAGTCGTCGCGCGCCCAGGGAATTGTCGCGCGGCTGAAATACTGGGCATAACCTGCGCGATCCAGCACGACCTTGACGACGTTGGGATTGAACGCTTCGGCGGGATCGTCGATGGGATGGCAGGCGGTGGCGATCGCGGCGTCGGCGTGGTCGGACAGCAACTCGGCCACCGCGCGGATAAGCGCGGGTTCGAGCAATGGCTCGTCGCCCTGGACATTGACCACGATAGTGTCGTCGGCAAGTCCCAACATGCGCGCGGCTTCGGCGAGACGATCGGTGCCTGTGGCGTGGTCGGTCCGGGTGAGGACCGCTTCGATGCCGTGGCCCTGCACCGCATCGACGATGCGCTGGTCGTCGGTCGCCACCACGATTCGTGCGGCACCACTGGCGCGCGCGCGCTCGGCCACCCGCACCACCATCGGCTTGCCGCCGATGTCGGACAACGGTTTGCCGGGCAGGCGCGACGAAGCGTAGCGCGCGGGAATGAGGACGGTGAACACGCGGGAGGTCGCCCGCCTACTCGTATTCCACGGGGTCCAGTTTGCGTGCTTCTTCTTCGAGCATCACCGGGATGCCGTCGCGGATCGGATAGGCCAGCCGCGCGGTTTTCGAAATCAGTTCCTGGCGCTGCCGGTCATGCACGAGCGGGCCCTTGGTCACCGGACACACCAGTATCTCGAGCAATTTTGGATCCACGCAGTTTCTCCTCGATGAGGCTGACCAGCGCCGGATCGATCATGGCGCGGACCGGCAATGCCCAGCAGCGGTCGTCGGCGAAGCTCGCGCATTTTACCGCATCCTTCTCGGTCATCAGGATCGCGCTCGCCGCCGGCAACGCCAGTTCGCGCGGCGTAAACCGATGGTGGTCCGGGAATGCATGGCAGGTGGCCGCGATGCCCAGTGAGCGCAGCTGCTCGAAAAAGCGTTGCGGATTGCCGATGCCGGCGAGCGCGTGAACGTCGGCGTTCCGAAACGCATCGGCATTCGTCCGGACCTCGGGCGCATTGACGCGCACGAAACGCTCGCCGGCAAGCGTCATCGTAAACTCTCGCGGCGTCGCGGCGCGCGGCGACCTCGCCAGGCGCACGATCGCGTCCACAGCGTCGAGCCGGGACGCCGGTTCACGCAAGGGGCCGGCCGGCAGCGACCAGCCGTTGCCCAGTTCGCGGCTCGCGTCGATGACGGCGATTTCTACGTCGCGCGCCAGCGCATAGTGCTGCAGTCCATCGTCGGTGACGATGACATTGCATTGCGGATGCGCCGCCAGGAGCCCGCGCGCGGCCGCTGCGCGGTCCGCCCCGATCCACACCGGCAACCCCGTGCGGGCGAGCAGCAACGGTTCGTCACCAACATCTTTTGCCGAAGCATCGCGCGCAACCGCGCGTGCATGCACCGCGCTCGCGCCATACCCTCGGCTGACTATCCCGGGCTGCCAACCGCGCGCGGCAAGTTCCGTCGCCAGCGCGATGGTCAGCGGCGTCTTGCCGCTCCCGCCGACGGTGATATTGCCGACGACCACCACCGGTACCGGCAGGCGCTGCGGTTGCGGCACGCCGGCGCGAAAAAGCGCCCGGCGCGCCGCGACGCCGATGCGGAACATGAGTGACAGCGGCGCAAGCGCCGCAGTCAGCGGCGTCAGTCGTTGCCGGTACCAGGAATCGAGGAGGCGCTCGCTAAAACTCACTTGGGCCTCGGGTTAGGCGTTTGCGCTTGTCGCCAGGACATTCGCAGGCATCCACCTCGCACACAAGCATCGTCATCCCCGCGCAAGCGGGAATCTAATTGCCTCAAATCACGATGGTTCCCCGCTTTCGCGGGGATGACGCAGCCGTTGCCAATCGCGAGCACGATTGTGCCCGCTCTTGGACGCATGCGTCACTTCCTGGTGGTCTGCGTAGCAAAGGTGATGTGGATCAGTCCGACCTGACGCGCGGCTTCCATGACGTGAATCACCGACTGGTGCGTGGCATTGGCATCGGCATTGATGATGACGACGGCTTCCTTCGAGCCGCCCGATGCCCGCCCCAGCGCCTCGGCGAGCGCGGCGACGGTCGTGTAGGCGAACACGTTCTTGTCGATCACGTACTGCCCCTGCGCATCGATGCCGACGTTGACTTCCTTCGGACGCTGTTTCATCTGGTCCGCGTCGGCTTCGGGCAGCGTGATCTTGAGCTCGGCGACACGCTGATAGGTCGTGGTCACCATCAGAAAGATCAGGATGACCAGGAGCACGTCGATCAGTGGGATAAAGTTGATCTCGGGCTCGTCGCGACCCCGGTTGCCGCGAAGTCTCATGGCTGTACCCTGACGCTCATGCGCTTAGCGCCGTTCCCCGTGCGCGAGCTCGACCAGCTTTACCGCCTGCTGCTCCATTTCGAGAATCAGGTCGTCGACCTTGGAGCGGAAGTAGCGATAGAAGATCATGCTGGGAATCGCGACGATCAGGCCCAGCGCGGTGTTGTAGAGCGCGACCGAGATGCCATGCGCGAGCTCGACCGGGTTCGATCCGGCCTGGCTTTGCGAACCGAAGATCTCGATCATGCCCACCACCGTGCCGAACAGGCCGAGCAGCGGCGCCATCGCGGCAATGGTGCCGAGCATCGTTAGGAAGCGCTCGAGTTCGTGACTGACGACGCGACCGACTTCTTCGATCGCTTCCTTCATTACCGGGCGTGGGCTCTTGACGTTAGCGAGCCCCGCCGCGAGCACGCGGCCCAAGGGTCCCTGCGCGGCGGTCTTCGCGACCAGCTCCGGCGTCAATCCATCGCGCCTGTATTCCGCGAGCACCTTGTCGACCATGCCCTGCGGCGCGACCTGCGATTGCCGCAACGACCAGAGCCGCTCGAAGATCAACGCGAGCGCGACGACCGATGCGAATATCAGCGGCCAGATCGGCCAACCTGCTGCTTGAATGATCGACCACACGGATTGCGGCTCCCGGACGAGGAAGCCGGCACTCTAGCCTGACCGTCACGATTCGGCAAGACGCACGGTGCGCGCGCCGCTTGCTTGAATCGATCGCGTCAACTCGTGTGGAGCTTGTTGCCGCCAGTCTCGGCAAGCGTGGCGGAGATCGCCGCGCCGACGAGCAGGATCATCCAGCTCAGATAGATCCAGATGAGGAACAGCGGCAGCGCCGCCAGCGTGCCATACACGATCTGATATGTCGGTACGCGTGCGATATAGAACCCAAACCCCATTTTTGCGCATTCGAACGTGGTCGCCGCGAGCATACCGGCCACCAGCGCGGCACGCCAGGGAACACGACACGCCGGCACCAGAAGGTAAATGAGCGTCAGGACCAGGGTGCTGGTTGCCAGCCCAATCGAATCCGACAGCAACGGCAGCGCCTCGGCACCGATGGGCACGGCTGCGGCAGATCGCTCGAGCGCCCATTTGGTCGAGTAGATGGCGGCCCCGATGAGCGCGGGAACCGCGACGAACCCGATCGAGTATACGACGACTCGCCGAAGGAACGACCGCGCGCTCAATATGCCCCATACCGCGTTGATCTCGCGTTCGACCTGGGCCACCAGCATCACCGCGGTGAACACGACGAATGCGATGCTCACGCCCTTGATCTCGGACGTGCGGGCGGTGAACTCGGCAAGGTAGCCACGCACCTGGCCGCTGCTGCCCGGCAGCAGAAACTTGAGCAGCGTAGGTTCCAGGGCGTCGAGCCACGTGTCGAACAGCGGCAGCCGGGCCACATACGTGAATGCCACCGTGAACAGCGGCACCAGGCCGAGCAGCGTGGTAAAGGCAAGATTGCCGGCGACGCGATCGACGTCGACATCGCGCACGCGGCGATACACCCGCATGCCAAAATCGACCTGCACGCGCACTCCAGTCACCACCGTGAGACGCGGCGTTGCACCGGCGTGATGCGCGCATGCGCTACGCTGAATTGCGCGCGCAACGCGCCCGCACAGTTCAGTCCATTGAAAACCTGTGGCATCGCGACGATATCCTGTTCCGCGCCGCAGCCGAGAGCGCCGCGGCGGCTGCGATCGATTTGAACAAGCGCGCGATTATCGCACTGCCCGGCGAGGCCTCTCCAACGAATTCGCCGGCCGCGTACCCCTGAGCAAGGCGCAGCCGGCGTATGCTTGAGCTGACAACCAGGGACCGGCAGGGAAACGACGTCGGCACGCAGGACCGATCGGTGATTTCGCCCAGTCGTCCGAGCAGCGCAAGGTTGCTGAAAGCGCCATCCCCGAGCTCAATGGTGCCGGTTATGGCGCGATCCAATCGCCACCGAAATCGCCGACGCGGCACGGTTCAGGCTAGCGCTTGCGCGCGAGCCAGCCGGCGCCGCCCAACGCCGCCCCGACGGTCCAGAACACCGGACTCAGGCCAAGGGTCGAGCCGACGCCACCGAAGACCAGCGGCATGACAAAGGTGGACGCGTTGACGATGGTCATGCGCACACCCGCGGCCTCTCCCATCCGTCCCGCCGGCGCCATGCTGTAGAGCAAAGACATGACCATCGGTTGGCCACTACCCAGCGACAGGCCGAGCACGAACGACAACAGCATCAGCGTGCCGACCTGCTCCACGAAGGGGAATAGCGCGTATGCCGCGCCGGCGACGAACAGCGCGGTAGTGAGTACCTCGAATTCTGAAAATCGGCGCGCGATGCGCGGCATGACGAGGCGCACGGCGAAGGTCGCCGTGGCGAACGACGCCAGAATGATGCCGATGCGCGACGCCGACAAGCCGATTTTCGCGCCGTAGATCGGCACGAAGAACGAGTGCAGATCCCACGCCATCGACAACAGACCGTTGACGATGAACACGCGTCGCAGCCGGGGATCGCCAAGCAGTTCGATCAGGCCGCCCTTGGTTGACTGCGCGTGGGCAGCGTGCGGACCGGGCAGCTGCAGCAGACCTCGCCACAAAACCACGATCGGAACCAGCGGCAGCAGCGCCAGCACCGCGAAGGCAGTGCGGAAACTCGCGTGGTCGATGAGGACTCCGGCGACCAACGGGCCGCAGAACAGCGATATCGAGTAGCCCAGCGCCAGCAGGCTGAAGTTTTTTGCCCGCTCGACGGGCGGGCCGAAGGCGCCAGTGGCGTTTTGCATCGACAGCTGGAAGAGCATGAACGACAAGCCGATCACCGACGTCGCGACGTACAGCGGAGCAATACCCGGAAGCACGCAGGGGATGACGGCGCCCACGACGATGCCGCACGAGCCCGCGAGCATGGGTTTGCGCACGCCGATCCTGTCCGACAGGCGACCGGCGGAGACCGCGAGCAGCATCGGCATGAACGCGTAGAGCGCCATCAGGGTCCCTACGACGAGAGGCGTGGCGCCGCGCGAGAGCGCGTACAGGGCCACCGTGACGCGCCCTCCCGTGAGCACGGTATGGTTGAGTATCCCCAGACCGATGAGCGCGAGAAAGTGGTGGTGCCTGCCGACCGGCGATGCGTTCACGGCGCGAGCCGAGTGACGCGCCAGTCGGTGCCGTCGCGTGCGTAGCGCAGGCGATCGTGTAACCGCGAGCGCCGTCCCTGCCAGAATTCCAGGACCTCGGGCGCGAGGCGATAGCCGCCCCAATGCGCGGGGCGCGGCACCGACTCGCCATCGGTGGCGAGATGCCGCTGGGCGGCGGCAAATTCGCGTTCGAGCCAGCCGCGGTCGGGTATGGTGCGGCTTTGCGGCGACACCCACGCGCCAACGCGCGAGAGCAACGGGCGCGTAGAGAAGTAGGTATCGGACTCCGCCACGGCGACCTTGGCCACGGTTCCCTCGATCCGCACCTGGCGCTCGAGCTCGACCCAATGGAACAGCAAAGCCGCCCGCGGGCGCGCGGCGAGCTCGTCACCCTTGCGACTCGCGTAGTTGGTGTAGAAGACGAAACCGGCCGCGTCGGCGCCCTTGAGCAGCACGATGCGCGCCGACGGTTTTCCTTCGGCGTCCGCCGTGGCCAGCGTCATGGCAGTCGGCTCGGGCAACTCGGCGCGTACGGCCTCCGACAGCCAGCGGTCGAACTGGCGCAGCGGGTTGGGATCGACGTCGGCTTCGGCTAGCGCGGCGCGATGATATTCACGGCGAAGGTCGGCGATGTTCACGGGCAAAGAAAAGCGGGGGATGCCCCACCATTATGGCCGTTCGCGGCCTTCGCCGCACCCAGTACGCTCCAGATGACTCGAGACGCGCTTGCTGTCGCAACTGCGGAACCCCTTTGCGACATGTCGGACACATCGTTTCGGGCGCAAGCGCTGCGCAGTTCGACCGGAAGGCGATTCTCGCCAATGCAACACTCCCGTCTCTTCCCTCTGCAAGCCGCGCAGATTTGCATACCACGCCATCGAGATTGCGGTATATTTGCCCCGATGGAGCAGGAGCGCTGATGTCAGGAGATCGGCCAAGCTTCATATTCATCGCCGTCATACCAAGCGATTAACCCTCAGGAAGGAGAGCTATGGCTACTGCCAAGAAAGCTGCAAAGAAGCCCGCGAAGAAGCCGGCGGCGAAGAAGCCGGCAGCGAAGAAACCCGCGGCAAAGAAACCCGCGAAGAAGGCTGCACCGAAAAAGGCTGCACCGAAAAAGGCTGCACCGAAAAAGGCCGCTGCCAAGCGCAAGCCCAATGCCGCGTTCATGAAGGCGATGACGCCGTCGCCAGCGCTCGCCGCAGTCGTGGGCAGCATGCCGCTACCCCGTACCGAAGTCACCAAGAAGATCTGGGATTACATCAAGAAGAACAAGCTGCAGGACTCGATGAACAGGCGCATGATCAACGCCGACGAAAAACTCAGACAAGTTTTCGCTGGCAAGAAGCAGGTGTCGATGTTCGAGATGACCAAGCTGGTTTCCAACCACCTTAAATAGTCTTCCGCAGCGGACGCGCTCTCGCGCGCGCCCGAGCTCGATACGACGGCCGGTCATCGCGATGCGATTTCCGGTCGTTTCGTTTTCGTTTACCGATTTCGCAAACCGCTCGCCACCCGCGCTTTTCAGCAGATTCAGCCGGCACCAGGCTTCTTCGGCCAGTCGTCCTCGTCGACGAGGATGCGAATTACCCGCGTGCGCTTGCCTCCGGCGTATTTTTCCATCTGCACCAGGATCGGGTAGAGCTCGCTCAACTTGGCGCGGGCGCTGGCCTCGTCGGCGAAGATCAGCAACGCTCCATTATCGTCGCGCACGTCGTGCCAGAGCCCATTGTCGGCTTCGACCTCGATCTTGAATTTCTGCGGTGCGGCCATCGAGATTCGAGGTTGACTAGCGCTGTATGCCCTGCAAAGCGCGGATGCGATCCTCGATCGGCGGGTGTGTGGCGAACAGCGTCGCGAACGCCTTGGTATCGGTGATGCCAAAACCGGTCAGCGACTTTGGCAATTCGCCCGCCGGAAGCCCGCCCAGCCGCGCCAGCGCATGCATCATCGGCTGCGGAGAACCCAGGTACTGCGCGCTGCCCGCGTCGGCGCGAAATTCACGACGGCGCGAAAACCACGCGACGATGATGCTCGCCAGAATCCCCAACAGCAGCTGGCAGACGATCATGGTGATGAAGTAGCCCGGCCCGTTGCCGCGCTCGCTGCGAAAAATGATGCGGTCGACGAAGAACGCGGCGACGCGCGCCAGAAACACCACGAAGGTGTTGACCACACCCTGGATCAAGGTCAGCGTGACCATGTCGCCGTTGGCGACGTGCGCGACTTCGTGGCCCAGCACGGCCTCGATTTCTTCGTGCGTCATGGAATTGAGCAACCCGGTCGACACCGCCACCAGCGCCGAGTTGCGAAACGCGCCGGTGGCGAAGGCATTGGGCTCGCCTTCGTAGACGGCGACTTCCGGCATGCCGATGCCGGCCTTGTCGGCCAGGCGCTTGACCGTCTGCATCAGCCAGGTTTCGGCTTCGTTGCGCGGATTGTCGATGATGTGCGCACCGGTGGACCACTTCGCCATCGTCTTCGACATCAGCAGCGAGATGATCGCGCCGGTGAATCCGACGACCGCGGAGAAGACCAGCAATCCACCCGGATTGAGGCCTTCCGCGGCCAACATCCGGTCGAGCCCCAGAACGCGAATCACGATCGAGAGCACCAACATGACCGCCAGGTTGGTGACAAGGAACAGGACGATGCGTTTCATGAATTCCTCACCCTAGGGTTTACGGCGCGAAGTTTACCGCCAACCGCCCGCTCTCGCCTAACCCTTTGCGGGTGCGTCCTTGCCCCACGAATCGCGCAGCGTCACGGCGCGATTGAAAACTGGCGTTCCCGGGCGGGATTCGCGCGAGTCGGCAACGAAATAGCCGTGGCGCTCGAACTGAAACCGCGAGTCCGGCGGCACCGTCGTCAGCGCCGGCTCGACGTACGCAGCAATTACGCGCTTGCCTTGGGGATTCAGGTCGTCGAGATAATTGCGCTCGGTCGGTTCGTCGAATTCCACGTCTTCGTCGAGCGCTCCCGACGCGGTGACCGTTGCGCCCGGCAGCGCCGCGACTTCGCGCGCGCGGCCCGGCTCGGGCACGACGAACAGGCGGTCATAGAGTCGCACCTCGGCGCGTCCGGCATGCGCCGCCGACAGCCAGTGGATATTGCCCTTGACCTTGCGCGACTCGGCGCCTGGCGTACCGCTGCGCGTGGCCGGGTCGTACGTGCAGTGCACCGCAGTCACGTTGCCTGCGGCGTCCTTGTCCGCGCCAACGCAGCGCACGATGTACGCATAGCGCAGCCGCACTTCGGCACCCGGCGTGAGCCGGAAATAGCCCTTCGGCGGCTGCTCGCTGTAGTCGTCACGATCGATCCACAGCTCGCCCGTGAACGGCAGCGCGCGCCGGCCCAGCTCGGGATGCTGCGGATGATTGGGCACGAAGTGTTCTTCAACCATCCCTGGCGGATAGTTGTCGATGATGAGCTTGACCGGGTCGAGCACCGCGATGCGCCGCTCGGCGCGTTCGTTCAGATCGTCGCGCAGGCAACCTTCGAGGACGCTGATGTCGATCCACTGGTGCGCTTTCGACACGCCAATGCGTTCGGCGAACAGACGTATGGCCTCGGCGGTGTAGCCGCGCCGGCGCAGGCCGACGATCGTCGGCATGCGCGGATCGTCCCAGCCTTCGACGTGCCCGCCCTCGACCAACTCGACGAGCTTGCGTTTGCTCATCACGGTGTAGGTCAGGTTCAGGCGCGCGAATTCGTATTGCTGCGGCAGCGGCCGCTGCAGCAAGCCCGCTTCGGCGAGGCGCTCGATGACCCAGTCGTAGAGTGGCCGGTGATCCTGGAATTCGAGCGAGCACAGCGAATGGGTGATGCGCTCGATCGCGTCGGAAATGCAGTGCGTGTAGTCGTAGAGTGGATACACGCACCACTTGTCGCCGGTGCGGTGGTGCGTGACATGGCGGATACGATAGATGGCGGGGTCGCGCAGGTTCATGTTCGGACTCGCCAGATCGATCTTGAGTCGCAGCACGTGCGCACCGTCCGGGAATTCGCCTTCCTTCATGCGCCGGAACAGGTCGAGGTTTTCCTCGACCGAGCGGTCGCGGTAGGGGCCGGCCCGGCCGGGCTCGGTCAGCGTTCCGCGCAGGCGGCGCAATTCCTCGGCCGACGAGCTGTCGACGTAGGCGAGTCCGGCCTTGATCAGGTGACGCGCGAATTCGTAGAGGCGATCGAAATAGTCCGAGGCGTGATACAGGTGCGCGCCCCAGTCGAAGCCGAGCCAGCGCACGGTTTCCATGATCGCTTCGGCGTACTCGACATCCTCTTTGACAGGGTTGGTGTCGTCGAAGCGCAGGTGGCACGTGCCGCCGTTCTCGGCGGCCAGGCCGAAGTTCAGACAGATCGCCTTGGCGTGACCGATGTGCAGGTAACCGTTAGGCTCGGGTGGGAAGCGCGTCACGACGCGCGCACCATACTTGCGAGTGCGCAGATCCTCGGCGATGATCTGACGCAGAAAGTTGGAAGCGGGCGCGGACGAGTTTTCTTGTGGCGGTGCAGCACTCATCTGGTTTTGTTCATGAACAAATGACAGCGAATGCACATTCTAACTGGTGGGGTTGGGGTCGTCATCGCCCGCCATGCCAGAGGCATGCGTCGACTGCGGCGAAAGCCGCGCCCAGCAAGGCTTTGCGGCGAGGCATGGACATCCGGCCCCACGCGTTGTCCACATTATCTGTGGATAAAAGTGTGCATATCTTGTAAATTTGGCGCCTAAGTTGTGCCCTGCGTAGGGATTTTGCTGTCATGCCCAAATTCACACCGTATTTTTACGCAGCACATTCATAGGGTTAAATGGCCGCCTCGCCACGCGCTGCACCTCTTGCCAGGGCCGGGACGAGTGTTCTCAACATTTGTTTAGCGGTGGCGACGTTCCGAAATTTGTCATGGACATCGAGATCTCCGCGGGTGCGTTGTCGAGCACACCGACATGCTGAGTGACGCGCCACGCACGCCTGTCGTACTGCCCGTCTCGCTGTTGTTGAGTTCGGCGCGCCTGCTCATCGAGAGGCACCTCGGCCTGGCTTGGATCAGCGGCGAAGTCTCCGGTTTCAGCCGCGCCGCATCCGGGCATTGCTATTTCACGCTCAAGGACGACCGGGCGCAGGTGCGCTGCGTGCTGTTCCGCAGCAAGGCGCAACTGCTCGATGTTGCGCTGCGCGACGGGCTGGCCGTCGAGGTGCGCGCCATCCCGACGATCTACGAGGCCCGCGGCGACTTTCAGCTGACCGTGGAAACAGTGCGGCTCGCCGGCGTCGGCGCTCTATACGAGCAGTTCGCGCGGCTCAAGGCGAAACTCGACGCGGCAGGCTGGTTCGATGTGGTGCGCAAACGTGCGCTGCCCTCGTTCCCACGATCGGTAGGCGTCGTGACCTCGCGGCACGCGGCGGCGCTCGCGGACGTACTGACGACACTGCGGCGACGCATGCCGTCGCTGCCGGTCATCGTCTATCCGGTGCCGGTGCAGGGCACAAGCGCGGGCGTGGAAATCGCCGCCGCGATCGCCACCGCCAACGCCCGCGGCGAAGTCGACGTGCTCATCGTCTGTCGCGGCGGCGGGTCGATCGAAGACCTGTGGGCGTTCAACGAGGAAGTCGTGGCCCGTGCGGTGTTCGATTCGGTGTTGCCCGTCGTCAGCGGCGTCGGCCACGAAACCGATTTCACGATCTGCGACTTCGTCGCCGATGCGCGCGCGCCGACGCCGACCGCGGCGGCGGCGCTGGTCGCGCCCGAACGGCTGACGCTGCTGGCGCACGCCAGCGCCATTGCGCGCCGATGGCAGCGCGCGGTCGAGCGCGGACTGGAGGCGCGCATGCAGCGCGTCGACCTCGCTTCGCGCCGCCTGGTGCATCCCGCGCAACGCCTGGCCGACCAGGACATCGCGCTGGCGAGCTGGGCAAACCGATTGCGACGCGCGGCCGGCGCTCAACTGCGCGAGCGCGACCGCGAATTGGCGATGCACGGCCAGCGCCTGCTGCGCCTGCTGCGCGCGCCACCGGTCCAGGCAACGTCGCTGGCTCGCGCCGGCGAGCGCTTCTCCCGCGGCCGCAGCGAACGACTGGCGACCTTGGCGCAACGCTTGGCCACGCTCGACGCAGGCATGCGGCACCTCAATCCACAAGGGGTGCTCAAACGCGGCTACAGCATCGCCACCAATGGCGCTGGAACGATCGTGCAGGACGCAGCGCAGATCGCGCCCGGAGATGCGCTGCAGCTGCGCTTCGCGCGCGGCGCCGCGGACGCCAAGGTGACCGTCACGCGCGACAGCGACTGATCGGTTGGCCCGCAGTGGCTGTGCCGCCGCTCAGGCTTCGTCGGGATCGGGATCTTCGATCGCACCGCCGGCGCGAAGCTTGGCAATCACTTCGGACGGCGCTTGCGCGGCGATTTTCGGCGTCGCACACACTACGTCCGCGTTCTGCGCGCGATGGCGCAACGCATGGTCGATGAGCACCAGTGCGAGCATGGCCTCGCCGATGGGCGTCGCGCGAATGCCCACGCACGGGTCATGGCGTCCGTGTGTATTGACGGTCACCGGGTTGCCCGCCTTGTCGACGCTGCGCCGGTCGAGCCGGATCGATGAAGTCGGCTTGACCGCGAACGAGACGACGATGTCCTGACCGGTCGATATGCCGCCAAGAATGCCGCCGGCGTGGTTCGAGACAAAACCCTGCGGCGTCATTTCGTCGGAGTGCTCGGTCCCCTTCTGCATCACGCTGGCGAAGCCGGCGCCGATTTCGACGCCCTTTACCGCGTTGATGCTCATCATCGCGCTCGCGATATCGGCGTCGAGCTTGCCGTACACCGGCTCGCCCCAGCCGACCGGAACGTTGTGTGCGACCACCTCGATGCGCGCGCCAACCGAATCGCCCGACTTGCGCAGCGCGTCCATGAATGCTTCGAGTTCCTGGGTCATTTCGTCGGTGGCGACGAAAAACGGATTCGCGTGGACGTATTCCCAGCCCTTGAAGGCGATCGGTTTCGTGCCGATCTGCACAAGGCAGCCGCGAATGGTCACGCCATAGTGTTCGGCAAGCCATTTGCGCGCGACGGCGCCGGCGGCCACGCGCACCGCGGTCTCGCGCGCCGACTGCCGTCCGCCGCCGCGGTAGTCGCGGATGCCGTACTTTTGCCAGTACGTGTAGTCGGCGTGCCCTGGACGGAAAGTGTCGGCGATATTCGAATAGTCCTTGCTGCGCGCATCTTCGTTACGAATGAGCAGCGCGATCGGCGTGCCGCTGGTCTTGCCTTCGAAGACGCCGGACAATATTTCGACGCTGTCCGACTCACGCCGCTGCGTCACGTGCCGCGACGTTCCGGGTTTGCGGCGATCGAGATCCTGCTGGATGTCGGCGGCGGTCAGCGCGAGCCCCGGCGGACAGCCGTCGACGACGCAGCCGATCGCCGGGCCGTGCGACTCGCCGAAGGAGGTGACACAGAAAAGTGTGCCAAGGGTGTTGCCGGACATCGCGGGATGGGTGCGGGTGGGGGTGCAATGAGTTTAGCATGTGGCTGCGGGGCGTCAGGTGCGATAGCGCGCCCCTGATCAGTCCACTCGCGCATGCCGAAATTCCGTACCGATCGCCGTTCCAACCGAACTTGCCAAGGCACTTTCCGCGGCGCAGCTCAACGCCGTCCGCTTCGCGCCCGCCGCATGGGAGCGCAGGGCAGCGCAGATTCTGCTCATGACGCAGAACGTGGACGAACTGCATCAGCGTGCAGGCAGCGCACAGTTGGTCGCACTGCATGGCAACATCGGCCGCGTGAAATGTTCGCGCGAAGGCACGGTGGTCGCGGGGCTGTAGCGCGATTCCTGCCCACGCACGGGAGCGAGTTGGGTTATGTCCTTCGGCCACCCTGCAGCGCCGCCATGTTATGCTGTTTGCATAGGCGTGAAGGAGTCTGCCATGACGACGGGTCGCAACTTCCGCAGCGTGCTACTCGCTGCGCTGCTCGTCTGCCTGCCGCTGGCGGCGTTCGCCGACAGCGCCGCCTATCTTCGCGGCGTCGCCGGCGGTTACTCAGCGCCGCTGGAAATTGCCGCGCCGGGTGACGGTAGCGGCCGCCTGTTCATAGTGCAGAAAGGCGGCCTGATCAAAATCTTGAAAAACGGCCAGCAGGTCGTGCAACCGTTTCTCGACCTCTCGGCATTGCTGTCGACCAGCGGCGAGCGCGGCTTGCTCGGCCTCGCCTTTCATCCGCAATTCGCCAGCAATCGCTACTTCTACGTCTACTACACACGCTCCAGCGATGGCGCGATCACGATCGCGCGCTACCAGCGCAACGCGACGCTGCCCGATGTCGCCGATCCGGCGAGCGGCTCGGTGCTGCTCACGATCGCGCATTCGAGCTTCGACAATCACAACGGCGGCCATCTCGCGTTCGGGTCCGACGGCTACCTGTACATCGGCACCGGCGACGGCGGCAGTGGCGGCGATCCGTTCGGCAACGGCCAGCGCAAGAGCGCGCTGCTGGGCAAGATGCTGCGCCTCGACGTCAATGGCGGATCGCCGTACTCGATTCCCGCCGACAATCCTTTCGCGGGCTCCACCTGCGCGGCGGGCGCCTGCCCGGAAATCTGGGCCTACGGACTGCGCAATCCGTGGAAGTTTTCCTTTGACTCGGTTACTCATGACCTGTGGATCGGCGACGTCGGCCAGAACACGTGGGAAGAAATCGATTTTCAGCAAGCCGGCTCCGCCGGCGGGCGCAATTATGGCTGGCGCTGCTGGGAAGCCAGTTACGTATACAGCTTTACCGCCGACGACGGTCCTCCTCCAACGCCGTGCCCGGCGCAGGGCTCGATAAGCTTTCCGATCATCGAATACTTTCACGGAGATGGCGACAAATCGGTGACCGGCGGATATCGTTATCGGGGCACACAGATCCCAACGCTGGCCGGCCAATACGTCTTCGGCGACTTCATCAGCGGGCATGTCTGGTCGGCGCAGCCGCAGAACACTCCGGTCTGGGACTTCTTCCGATCGTTTGCGAACGTGCCGCAGAATCCCGCGACCTTCGGCGTGGACGATGCGGGCGAGCTTTACGTCGCCGCCTACAGCACCGGACAGCTGTTCAAATTCGTGCGCTCGATTCCCGTTGCTGACTTTAACAACGACGCCACCTCCGATCTGCTGTGGCGACACGATAACGGCAGTGTGGCGGTCTGGCTCAACAATGGAAGCGCGAATCCACCGACGGCGCATACTGGATCCGCCGATGCCGTCTACTCGATTGCCGCAATCGGCGATGTCGATGGCGACGGCCATGATGATGTGGTGTGGCGTCGCAGCAGCGGCGAGATCCTGGCATGGCTCATGAATAGCGACGGGTCGACCCTGAAGGGAACGCGTTACTACGGCAAGCCTGATGCAACCTGGCATGTGCTCGCCGCAAGCGACTTTAACAACGACGGCTTCACCGACATCGTCTGGCGGCGCGACTCGGGCGAGGTGTTGATCTGGATGCTCGACAACAGCAGCTCTGGGATACGCGAGACCCGGACGCCGGGTGTTGCCGACCCGGCGCAATGGGACTTCATCGGGGCCGCCGATATCAATCGCGACGGCTATCGAGACATCATATGGCGCAACAAGGCGACCGGACGCGTATTGGTGTGGTACATGCGCGGTGGTAACTACAATTCGACCGGCGACCTGGGCGTCGCGGGTCTCGACTGGACGCTCGTCGCGATCGCCGATTTCGACGGCGATCAGTCGCCGGACTTGCTGTGGCGCAGGATCAACGGCGACGTGCTCGTGTGGTTGATGGACGGCGCGACGATCCGGCAGACCGTGGGCTATGGCGCGATCGCGGGTGCGTGGCAGATCCAGTCGGTCGGCGATGTCGACGGCGACGGCGTCGCCGACCTGCTATGGCGGCGCGCCGATGGCACGCTCCTGGCGTGGGTTCTCGATCACAATGCTGCGGTCAGTCGTGTGATCACATACGGCGCCGTCGACACGCATTGGCACATCCAGGGCGCCGTTCCCACGCAGTAACGCGGTGCGCGCTAAAGCGCGTCGCCAAGTTTCTTGAAATTCTTATCGCGCAGCGCGACGAGCAGCGCTTCGCCCGACTCACCGACATGAAACTCGCCGTAGCGCGCGTCGCGATAGCGATCGCCCGTGCCCTCGCGAAAGAAAAACGCGTTGGTCGAGATGCGCACCTGGTCATTGCGAATCTTGTAGCGCAGGCGCTGCTCGCCGGCTGCGAGTGGCGTGGCGGGTGCGTCAAGGCGTTGCAAGGTCGCGGTTCGCGCACGGTCGAGTGTTACGACCATCGCGCCTTCGGCGGGCACGGTCACGTCGCGTGAGCGCAGCGCCTCGGCAACACGAAAGCGCAGTGCCATGTAGTCGCCCTGCATCAGCGAGCGCGGATCGACAGGCGCGAGTTCGAGGAACACCACGTTGCCGTCGGCAAGCAGGCGCTCGCGCGCCATGATGCTCCAATGCGCGGCGCCCAGCACCAACGCCAGGCCCAGGACGATGAGCACGCGTTGCCAGGTGATCGTCATTGCGCTTCTCCCCGCTTGAGCGCCCGCACCAGGCCCCTGGCCAGCCAACAGCCGACACCAGACAGCATCAGCGCGATCGCCTTCACCAGCAGCGACGATTCGAGCAGGTAGTAGTAAACGCCGAGGTAGGCGACCGCGGCGCAAAGCGCTGTGCCGACGAGCACCATGCTGCCGGCGCCAAAGCCAAGCAGGGCCACTAGAATCGCCACCGTGACGCCGGGGGCATAAGCGGCTACAGCCACCAGAGCAACGCAGCCGGCGACCGCGCCAAGGCGCGCTCCCACGGATGCATTCCGGACGAGGCCCCACAACAGCAACGCGCTCGCCGGAAGGTAGGCGAGCGCCGCCCACGGATCGACATGCAAGCGCGCATGGCCCAATCCCCAGAACGAAGTCTCGGGCGACGCCATCGGCAGGCCCAGCAACGCGATCGCCAGCGCATACGCGATGGGGCGCATCCATTTCGCGTAGCCCGCGCACTGCCAGCGGGTTTCGCTCAGCCACACCACGACCGTCGCCAGCGACAGCCCGAGCGCCAGGATCGGCATCGCGTGCAGTTCGAAAGCGGCGATGCCCAGCGCGATCGCCGTGAACAGCGTCGACAGGAAGCGATGCACCGCATTGGGCATGATGACGACCAACAGTGCCTGCAGTGCTGCCATCGCCAGCGCGATTGTCCTCGTCGAATTCCAGTTCACGTCGAGCAGGGCGGCGGCAAACGCAAGTTGCCCGGCAATGCTGGTAGCCAGCGCAAACTGCAGCAGTAGTTCGTTGCGACCGACCGTGCGATATAGCACCGTCGTCACGCCGAGCGCGACCAGCGCGACGCCAAACAGCGTTGCAGCGTTGTTGAACATCCCGTAGATGATCGCGCCCAGCGATATCAGCGCCAGCAAGCCGGCAATCCAGCCACAGACTCCCAGCAGCACGCGCGACACCCAGGGCGTTGCGGTGCCTGCCGGCGGGAACGCCGGGATCGACGCGTCATTGCTCACGCCAGCCGCCTGCAATGCCTGGAACAACGTCGACCAGTTCATGGTGTGGCTCCCGCGTCGCGGCGCGACAAGCGATTGAGCCACATCGCGGCGGCTGCGGAGAGCACAACCAAAAGCACCGCCAGCAGGAACAGCCCGCCATCGTGACGCGCGCCGTGCAGCAAGCGAAAGCCGACAGCGTCGACGACGATGGCGATCACCGACAGCGCGCCCATGGCCAGGATGATCAGCTCGAGCCGGCGATAGCGGAACAACGCCAAGCCGCCGGCGAGCGTGAGCGCGGTGACGATCAACAGCGTCGGCGACGCGTTGCGAGTGCCGTGAATGACCATGAAGGCCAGCAGCGTCTGCGCGCCGATGGCCAGCGCTGCCGCCAGGCGCACCAGCCAGGTCGCGCCCCATTCGACAGAGCGCAGCGCCAGCGCTTCCGCGATCACGGTCGCGACCGCGTTGAGCGCCCACAGCGCCAGCCACAATTCGGTGCTTGGCAATCCGAATGCCAGATCGAGCGGGCGGAACACGGTGCCGAAGTACAAGCCCGTGGCGAGGTTGACGAGCGCCAGCAGCAGGATCCAGCCAGGCGCCCAATTGCTCACGATAGTCCACGGCAACGCCATCAACGCCCAGACGAGGAAGAGCTCGTAGTTGTCGGCGCCGGTCTGGTAGGTCTGACCGATCAGCGCGAGCAGCGCGCCGATCGCGACCGTGGCGACCCACAATGCCGCCTTGCCGGCAATGCTTTGCGTGCCACGCCACCAGCCGAGCACCGCGGCGACGACGATGACGGCATCGACAAGCGCAAACTTGGCGAAGCGATCGAGCTGGTCCCAATTGTAGGCAATGAAGAAGACGACACCCGAAGCAAGCAGCAGCGCGCCCATCGCCGCGAACAGCCGGTCCAGGAATCGCGCCCAGCGCGCGCGATCCGGGCGCAGTCCGGCGAGTTCCAGCGCGCGCTCGTAGGCCTCAGGCGCGAGCGTCGCGTCGCTCGCCCACTTATCTAGCACCCAACGTTCGACGCTCGCGTCTGCAGTCGCTTCGGTCATCGGCACCTCCTCGTAGACGGGGGGTCATTGCTCCTGCCACTCTGCGCGTCAGGCAGCGACGACGCCATCAGACCAACGGCCTAGCCGGATCCGGCACGCCGTCGCCGGTTGCTGGTCCGACGTGTTCGGCGTCCGCCGGCGGCAATGGCGCGACGTATGCAATGACCAGCAGCAACGCGCCGACCCCGAGAAAAGCCACGACGCGCGTCAACCCCGACAACGCCGCCAGGTCGATGACGAACAGCTTGATTACCGCCGCAGCAAGCAGCGCCGCGCCGGCGAGCCAGACCACGCGCGCGCTGCGCCGTGTCGCCATCACCATCAGCGCCAGCGCCGCGGTCGTCCAGGTCAGCGTCAGCGCTGCCTGCAGCGTCTTCGAGGCGATCATGGCGTCCAACAGCCACGGCACATGCAGCCAGTGATGCACGGTGCGCAACACCACGCCATTGAGCACCACGAATGCTCCGGCCGCGATCCAGCGCTGCAGATGGCGCGGTGCCGTGCCCGCATGCCTGCGGCCCCATACGGCCAGCGCCACCAGCGCGATGATCAAGGTGAGGTCGAGCGGATTGATCAGCGGCACGTACGGCAACGGGGTCGCGTCGCCAGGATGGAGAATGGACAGCGCGACGAAACCCGCGCCCAGCGCCGCGGCGACCACGACCGCGGCGACCCCGCCGTAGGCATCGCCAAATGCGGCAAGGGGCCACGGCAGGCGCCGCTCAACGGTGCTGACCATGAGCAGGTAAGCCGCCAGCGGCAGCAGATGCGCGCACGCGGCCCACGCTGTCCCATGCGGCGTGATGCGCGCGACCCATTCGCCGGCCTCCCACGCGATCTGGAACAGCAACAGCAATCCGCCCAGCGCGTGGGCGGCGACCAGCCGCTGCCGCAGCGGATCGCGCGTCGGCGCCAAGGGATCATCGCCGTGCGGCAGGCGCAGCTCCAGGCGCGCGAGCACGAAGAAATGCAATGTCCATCCCAGGGCGTAGATGGCCCAGCCGTATTCGTTCAGGCTCGTGTGCCTGCGCAGCAGGTCGGAGCCGATGGCGAGCGCAAGGGCAGGCAGCAGCACGACCGAGACCGATTCCAACCGCGGCCAGCGCAACGGTCGCGCGAGCAGCATCGCGGTCGCCACACTGCCGATCACCCACGCCAGAGCCGCGTGCACTTCGAGGCGTGTGGCGACATGTCTGACCGCCTCGAACGCGCCTCCGGCGAGCCACCACAAGCACGCCCAGCCGAACACCAGCGGCACGAGCGCGCGCTTGACGTCGGGGAGATGCAGCTCGCGACGATCGCCGAAACGCGCGGTCGCGAATCCGGCCAGCGCTATCGCGACGATGCCAAGGAAGGTCCGGTTGGCGAACGCAGTGTCGGCGTCCGCGTCCAGGCCCTGGAATGCGAGCACAACGCCGGTTGCCACCTGCAGCAGCAGCGCGAAGCCGCGCGCGAAACGGCTGTCCTGGCGACAGCCCAGCCAGTACACGCCGGCAGCTTCGATCGCCCAGATGGCAGACGTCCAGCGCGGATCGAGCGCCAGTGGAACGACCAGCGTCGTGAAGATCACCGCCAGCGCACCGTGCGCGGCGGCCAACGTCGCCGCCGCGCCTTCATGGCGATGGCGAAAGGCGAACCAAAGCGTCGCGTACATCGCGGCAACGACGCCCGCGCTCCACGCCAATGCATACGGCCGGTCCGCCACCAGCGTCGCCTGCAGCGCAAACGCCACCATAGGGACGCCGAAGATGAGCATCGCATCGAGGCGCTGATCGATGGTGGTGGTGCTGGAATGCACGTTGAGCAGCGGCACCGCAACGTAGGCGACAAAAAAGAGGACCAGGAACGGCTCGACAGTGCCCAAATATTCGGGATCGTAGAACTCGACGCCCCACCACAGACCCAACAGGAAAGTAAAGACGAAGCCGGCGACGTTGAGCCAGCGCCAGGAACGGAACCAGGCGATCGCCAGCACGGTCGCGTTGACGACTGCGACGTAGCCGAAGAGAACCAGCGGCGAGCTGGTCGTTTCGACGAGCATTGGCGCCAGCAATCCGCCGAACGCGGCCAGCGCGGCGAGCGCCTGCGAATCGAAGCGCAGCGCCAGCACCACCGCGACCAGCGCGATCGCGGCGAGCAAGGCGAAGGCGACCGGCGGTGTCAGCAGCGCAACGAGCTGCAGCGCGGCAAACGTCGTCAGGTAGAGCACGCCGAGTCCGCCGCCAATGAGCGCCATCGCGTACGCGCGGCGCGCCAAGCGCAGATGCGCGCCGAGGCCAACCATCAATGCGCCGAGCACCGCGACGCCGGCGAATTTCACTTCGGGTGGAACCGTCAGGTGCTCGGCGAAATAGGACAGCAGGAAGGCGACGCCGAAGAACAACACCACGACGCCGACCTTGGCGAGCGCATTGCCACCGGTGAACCACGCCCAGAGACGATTGGGTTGCGCAGGCGTTGCAGGGCCTGCGCGCGCCATCGCGGGTAGCGCTGCTGCTGGCGGCAAGCCCGCACCGGTACCGCCCTTGCGCACCGGGAGTGGCGTTGCGGCTATCGCAGCGGGAACAATCGCGATCGCCGCGGGCGCGGCGACGGCCGCTACGCTCGCGATGGCCGGAACCGCATCGACAGCTGTCGACGTCACCGCGTCGCTCGGCGTTGGTTCCGCCACGCCGTCTGCCACCGCTGGCGTCACACCCAACGACGGCGGTGCGTTCGCCATGACGGCCCCGGCGACGCGCGCCTCGAGCGCGGCGAGGCGCTGTTCGAGACTGGCGACGCGATTCTGGACCGCCGCATCGATCGCGAGGCGCTCTGGGGGCAGCAGCCGACGCAGAATCACGCCCACGATGATGCCGAGGGCGCCGCCAACGAGCAGGCCATTGAAGCCCTGGAGCGCGACACCAATCAACGCACCCGCGAAAAAACCGATCCATGCCATCGTCGTCTCCCTGGGCTAACGGCGATCGCCGCGCAATGCCAGTACGGTTTGTTGGAGGTATTCCGGGGTCGCTCTCTCCGGCGCGATTGGGGGTCCCGCCACCAGCGCAATGCGCGAAAATATCCCGCGCAACCGGCGCATCGCCTTGCCGTCGGCGATGCGGCTGAAAAAACTTCCCCACAGGCCGCGCAGTGCCATCGGTATCACCGGCACGGGCGCCTGCTCGAGGATACGCTGCAGGCCGGGGCGAAAGCGCAGCAGTTCCCCGGTGTCGGTGATCCGGCCCTCCGGAAAGATGCACAGCACCTCTCCTGACTTCAGCGCCTTCGCCGATTCCTCGAAGGCGCGCTCCTTCATTCCGGCATCTTCCTTGGCTGACGCGATCGGAATCGCGCGCATGGTGCGGAAGATGAAGCTGAGCACCGGCGTGGCGAAAATCCGGTGGTCCATCACGAAACGTATCGGCCGGCGCACCAGCGCGGCGATCACGACCGCGTCGACGAAGCTGACGTGATTGCAAACGATCGCGCAGCCGCCCTCCTCCGGAATGTTCTCCAGGCCCTGCTGGTCGACGCGATAGAAGGTGTGAATGAGCAGCCATGCCAGAAAGCGCATCAGGAATTCCGGCACCAGCAGGTAGATGAATAGCGCCACTACAGCATTCATCACGCCGGTCACCATGAACAGCTGCGGAATCGACAGGCCGGCCTTGAGCAGGCCGATGGCGATGCCTGCCGACGCTACCATGAACAGCGCGTTGAGAATGTTGTTGGCGGCAATGATGCGCGAACGGTACGCCGGCTGCGAGCGCTCCTGAATCAATGCGTACAACGGAACGATATAGAAGCCGCCGAACATGCCGATCAGGATCAGGTCGGCGATGACGCGCCAGTGCGCGGGCTTGGAAAGGAACGCGCCGACGCCGCCGAGGCTGCCGGGCGCCAGGCCGCTGCTGGCGAAATACAAGTCGATCGCAAACAGCGAGAGCCCGATCGAGCCGAAGGGAACCAGGCCCAGTTCGACCTTGCGCCCCGACAAGCGTTCGCAGAGTAGGGAGCCGACGCCGATGCCCACCGAAAAAATCGCCAGCATCAGCGTCGCGACATGCTCGTCGCCGCCCAGCACCTCCTTGGTGAAGTTGGCAAACTGCGTAAGGAAGGTGGCGCCATAGAACCAGAACCACGAAATGCCCAGCATCGACAGCCAGACAACGCGATTGCCCTGCGCGAACCGCAGGTTGCTCCACGTCTCCGTGAACGGGTTCCAGTTGATTTTGAGGTCGGGGGCAACCGCGGGCGTTTCGGGGATGCGGCGGCTGACGAGGTAGCCGGCAATGGCCACTGCGATGGCGGTGGCGCCAGCCAGCACCGGTCCGTCGGGCTTGATCGCGATGACCAGGCCGCCGATGATTTCGCCGAGCAGAATCGCCACGAAGGTGCCCATTTCAACCAGGCCGTTGCCACCGATGAGTTCGTCTTTGCGCAGGTGCTGCGGCAGGATGGCGTACTTGACCGGACCGAACAGCGTCGAATGCACGCCCATCAGCCCGAGCGCGGCGAACAGGATCACCAGGTCGCGCCGGTAGAAGCCGATCGCGCCGATGATCATGACGGCGATCTCGAAGATCTTGATGAAGCGGATCAGCCGCGACTTCTCGAACTTGTCGGCGATCTGGCCGGCGGTCGCGGACAAGAGCATGAAGGGCGCAATGAAGACTGCGGCGGCGACATTGACCAGGTCATTCGACGACAGCGCGGTCAGCGTCGCCGCCTGGAACGCGACGAATATGACCAAGGCGTTCTTGTAGATGTTGTCGTTGCCGGCGCCCAGGAACTGAGTCCAGAAGAACGGCGCGAAACGGCGCTCGCGCAGAAGCTGGAACTGGCTGTGTTGTTGCGGCATTCCGGGCTCCATCGTCTCATGCCTCCGCGGCGGCGAGGTAGTCCTGAACCGCGGTGAGCGCGGCGCGCACTTCATCGATGTCGGGCCAGAAATAGACTTCCTTGCCGACCTTCTCGTTACGCAGGACCCCGGCTTCGCGCAGTATCCGCAAGTGGTGCGACACCGTCGAGCGCGACAGCGTCGATGCGGCGACGATCTGGCCGACATTGAGGCGCTCGCCCGGCTCGAACATCAGCAGGATGCGCTGGCGGTGCGCGTCGCCAAGCGCGACGAAGATGCTGGCGATGCGTCGCCACGCCGCCGGCAGCGCTCGAGCGTAGGCTCGTTTCATATCGAAATGACTAGTTATATCGTTGTATCAGTCTACACCGTGACGAGGCGTTGTCAAGTCCCAACATGGCTACTGAGGCGACAGTGACGCGTGCGCGGTACGCTACAATGTCGGTGCAATCCCTCCGTGTGTTGTCACCATGCGCCAATATCTCGATTTCATGCGTCACGTCCGCGATCATGGCCATCGCAAGGCTGATCGCACGGGCACCGGCACCCTGTCGGTATTTGGCTACCAGATGCGCTTCGATCTCGGCGCAGGCTTCCCGCTGTTGACGACCAAGAAGGTGCATACAAAGTCGATCATTCACGAATTGCTGTGGTTTCTCGCCGGCGACACCAACGTGGGCTACCTGCGTGACAACGGCGTGACCATCTGGGACGAATGGGCCGATGCCAACGGCGACCTTGGGCCGATCTATGGCCATCAATGGCGGTCGTGGCCCGCGCCGGACGGCGGCACCATCGACCAGCTCTCCGATATCGTCACGCAGATTCGCAACAACCCGAATTCGCGGCGACTGATCGTGTCGGCGTGGAACGTCGGCGACATCCCGCGCATGAAACTGCCGCCTTGCCACGCGTTCTTCCAGTTCTATGTCGCCGACGGCAAGCTCTCGTGCCAGCTCTACCAGCGCAGCGCCGACATTTTTCTCGGCGTACCGTTCAACATCGCCTCCTACGCGCTGCTTACGCATCTGGTCGCGCAGCAAACCGATCTCGGCGTGGGCGATTTCATCTGGACCGGTGGCGACTGCCACCTGTACCTGAACCATCTCGAGCAGGTCGAGACGCAGCTCGGCCGCGCCGCCGCGGCGCTGCCGCAACTGGTGATCAAGCGGCGACCGGAGACGCTCTACGGCTATCGCTACGATGACTTCGAGATCGCCAACTACCTGCCGCAAGCCGCTATCCGCGCGCCCGTCGCGGTGTGACGACGACGGTCGCGCGGCAGCGTGGCGAATTCACGCCGCGATCGGCGCGGTCTCGACGGCGACGACCTGGGCGGCAGCATTGATCACCGCGGCAATGCGGCCGACATCGCGCAATTGCTGCGTGGAGAGTCCGTTCTCGCGCAGCAGCTTGTAATGCGATTGCACGCAGAACTCGCACTTGCCGACGATGCTCGCCGCCAGCGCGTAGAGCTCGAAGCTGGTCCGGTCGATGCCGCCGTGGGTTGCGTAGGCATTCATCCGCAGCTCGGCGCGCATGGTTTTCAGGTCCGCGTCCCCCGCCATCTCCAGGAATGGATACCAGACGTTGTTCATGCCCATCAGCGCGGCCGCGGTGAGCGCGGCCTGCGCCTGCGTGGCGTCGAGCGCGGCCGTGTTCCTGATGGCATCGACCAGCACTGGCGATTTTGCGGCGAAGGCGCTGGCCAGTGCCGCGCCCGCGGCATGGTGGGGTTCCAGGCTCGAGCGCGCCAACACGGCATCCAGATTGAGGCGGATGTCCTTGGCGTATTCGGGAATGCGATCCTTGATCGCGGCAATGTATTCCATGCACGTTCTCCAGGTAAGGGCAGGCGGATCACCATCGGTAATCCCTCCGCGGTTGTGTGAAGGCCGCGTCAGAGCGTCGCGCCGCCGACGTTGCGGTTGCAGGGGCAAAGTTCGTCGGTCTGCAAGCCGTCGAGCACGCGCAGCACCTCTTCCGGATTGCGCCCGACGTTGAGGTTGTTCACCGACACGTGCTGGATGACGTTGTCCGGGTCGACGATGAAGGTCGCGCGCAGGGCTACGCCTTCGGCGAGGTCGCGAACGCCGAGCTGGTCGACCAGCGAGCCGGTGACGTCGCCGAACTGCCAGTGGTTGAGCCGATCGAGGTCCTTATGCTCCCGCCGCCAACCCAGCTTCACGAACTCGTTGTCGGTCGAGCCGGACATCAGCACTGCGTCGCGGTCGGCAAAGTCCTGCTGCAGCTTGGC
This sequence comes from Edaphobacterium sp. (SeqCode), assembly GCA_039934835.1. Taxonomy (GTDB): domain Bacteria; phylum Pseudomonadota; class Gammaproteobacteria; order Burkholderiales; family Casimicrobiaceae; genus PALSA-1003. The sequence goes on from JBDTLK010000007.1 coordinate 25,650, forward strand.
AAAGCCGACGATTTCGGTCGGACAGACGAAGGTGAAATCCTTCGGGTAGAAGTAGAGGACCTTCCATTTGCCCGGGAAAGATTGTTCGGTGATGGCTTCGAAGGCCGAAACGCCTTTTTCCTCAGGCAGGTTGAACCCAGGCTTGACGCCGACGACCTTGAATGCCTCAACTTTGTTGCCAACGGTTTTCATGCAGTGCTCCTCGTGATCGATGAATGCTCAAGTGCAAACCTGAACCATTCATACAATGCGGGCGCACCATACATAACACAAATGGATTGTTATTATTAGATCGATAGTACTTATGTATTCAGGATAGTGCGCGCGTCCCTTGGCCATGCCGCGTTCGGCGCATGTAAGAGATTGGATCAGGCAAAAAAAAGCCCGCCGGGAGGAGAATGAGCGGGCGAGGGGGATTGCGGTATTCGGAGCGGGTCCAGGGCTCCGCGGCGGTCTCGCATCCGGTGCGAACAGCCGTCAACAACGTATCTTGGCGTTAGACGACACTCCTTGCGGCGCTGACGCGCTCGACCAATTCTTCGAGGGCAACCTGCTGCGACGCCGACAACGATTTGGAGCCCGATCCACCCGCCGCGTCGCGAGCCACCCCGGCCTCTTCAGGCCCGGGCTGCCAGTACGCCGAGAATTCGGGGGAAAAATTATCCATCTTTAGCCTCTTCGCATCCTTGTCCATTGGTCGCCTTGACCCTCGCGGATTTACCTAAGCACGAGTCATGCCAAATATCTCCAGTAGCCCCAGATCAATCACTTAGCGGCCGGCCGGCCGATGCCGACGCCAGCAATGTATGCAACTGCTCACTCGGCGGAGGTCTATGTGTCGCATTTACCCGACATGTTTCGTCGCGATCCATGTCAACTTGATGAAAACGCAATGATTGTCTTGTCGCCGATCGACGACAGCGATGACGACAGCATGGCACGCCCCGGCTTCGACTGCGATCGGGAACTCACCGCGATAGGCTGCAAGCGATCAGGCGCCGCTATGCGGCGCGAACCGCATCCCCGAAGTTAGGGCTTCGATTCCTTGAACATCGCGGGCTCGAGGCGATGGCGCTGCAATAGCTTGTAGAACTCGGTGCGATTGCGCTTGGCGAGGTTTGCGGCCTGCGTGACGTTGCCGCCGGTGATTTTCAGCAGGCGAACCAGGTAGTCGCGCTCGAATTCCTTGCGTGCTTCCTCGAAGGGGGCCATTACGCCCGCATCCTCGCGCAGCGCCCCCTGCACCAGCGTCGCCGGGATGACGCTGGTCGTCGTCAGCGCCACCGCCTGCTCGAGCAGATTGAGCAACTGCCGCACGTTGCCGGGCCAGTCCGCGGAGACCAGCAGCGCCATGGCGTCGGGCGCCAGCGACGGCACCGGCTTGCGGTAGCGTTCCGCGAGCTTGCGCAGGAAATGCGTGGCCAGCAGCGGGATATCTTCGCGCCGGTCGGCAAGCGCCGGCAGGTTGAGCGACACGACGTTGAGCCGGTAGTAGAGATCCTCGCGGAATTCGCCCGCCGCTTTTTGCGCGTCCAGGTCGCGATGCGTCGCCGAAATCACGCGCACATCGACAGGAACTGACGCAGTTGAGCCAACCGGCCGCACCTCGGCTTCCTGCAGCACTCGCAACAGCTTGACCTGCAGCGCCAGCGGCATGTCGCCGATTTCGTCGAGGAAAATCGCTCCGCTGTCGGCCGCCTGGAACAGCCCCTTGTGCGCCTGCACCGCGCCGCTGAAGGCCCCGCGCGCGTGTCCGAACAGTTCCGATTCGAGCAGCGCCTCCGGAATCGCGCCGCAGTTGACCGCTACAAATGGCGCGTCGGCGCGTCGACTGGCGCGGTGGATCGCCCGCGCCAGCAGTTCCTTGCCGGTGCCCGAGTCGCCGAAGATGAGCACGCTGGCATCGGAATCGGCGACCAGGCGCGCTTGCCGCAGCAGGTCCTCCATGCGCGGACTGCGGGTGATGATGCCGGCGCGCCACTCGCCGACATTCTGTTGCATGACCTCGGGCGCTTCGCCGGTCAGCTGCACCGCAGCGGCGACCTTCTGCAGCAGTTCCTGGCTGTCGAAGGGTTTGGTGAGAAAGCCGAATACGCCGCGCTGAGTGGCGGAGACAGCTTCGGGAATCGTGCCGTGCGCGGTCAGGATGATGACCGGCATCGTCGGATGCGCTCGGTGGATCGCATCGAACAGGGCGAGCCCGTCGATGCCCGGCATCTTGAGATCGGTCACCACCGCGGCCGGGCGCGCCACCGCCAGCGCGGCGAGCGCGGTTTCGCCGCTGTCGGCGGTGCGCACGTGGTAGCCAGCGGAAGTCAGCCGCAGGCTGATCAGCCGGAGCAGGTCCGGATCGTCGTCGACGAGGAGCACGTCGGCGGCATGCCTGGTGTCGGGTTTCATCTTCCGGTACCTCCACCGCCGCCGCCGCCCGCGCCGCCGGCATTGCGGCTGCGCTCGAGCAGAAGGCTGCGTTCGACCGCACGCAACTGGTCCAGTTTTTCCTGCGCCGCCGCGGTTTTGCGGCGCTCTTCAGTCACGCCGCGCGCGCTCGTTGATTTGCGAATACAGGATCGCCGCGATTTGCTTGACCGGCGAAACCGCAGGGGTCTTGCCGACCACCTGATCGAGCAGCGCCAGCGCGCGCGCATCATCGGGCGCTCCCGCCGCCGGCAGCGTTAGCAGCACCGCGAGCCGCACCCGATTGGCGTCGGTGCGCGCGCGCGCGATTGCCTGGTTGGCGGCGACTAGATCGCGGCGCAGGTCTTCCGCCGACTCACCGGAGTAGCGTTGCAGATCGGAGAGCAGCGTGAGCGCCTGCTGATCTTCCTCGGTAATCTGCGGCGCGACAGCAGGCGGAACAGGTTCGGTCGTGGCGCCTGGCGCAGGCTCGGACGTGGGCTGTGCGCGCAACGGCGACAGCGACGCTAATCCGACCAGGCACAGCAGACAGGCCAGTGCGCGCGCCGGCCCGACCGCGCGTACCGGCGTCATTGGCGGACCTTTGCGCTCATGGCTCGCCCACCACGGTCGCCGACGAGGCTGTGGGCGCTGTGCGCCTCCCCTCGCCCCTCATTGCCAGCGGCAAGCGCAGGCGGAAATGCGCGCCACGCGCGCCGTCGGCGCGTTCGACCAGTTCGACCCGGCCGCCCTGTGCCAGCGCGTACTCCTGGGCAATCGCCAGACCGAGCCCGGAACCCTTGATCCGGCCCGCGGGGGCGGTCTTGCCCTGGTAGAACGAGTCGAAGATGCGTGGCCGGTCGACCGGATCGATCCCCGGCCCCTGATCGACGACGTCCAGGATCGCGAAGTCGCTCTCCATGCCCAGGTCGACCGCGATCACACCCGAGCGCGGCGAATACTTGATGGCGTTGGACACGAGGTTGTCGACGATGGCGCGTATTTTCGACGCGTCGCCGACGATGATCGCGGGCTTGAGCTTGGCCGCGAAAGTGATCAGCCGCGCGAAGGCGGCGAGCTTCTGTTCGCGAATGACCAGGCGGACGACATCGCCGAGCGCAACCGGGCCGAGGGTCTGCGGCTCGATGTTGCGCGTCTGGTGATACTTCAACAGATCTTCGATCAGTTTTTGCAGGGAGAGCGTGTTGGCGCGCACGATGCGCACGATGTCCTGCTGCTCGGCAGACAGGTCGCCACCGACCCGGTCGCGCAGCAGCTCGACGCCCTCGCGCACGGCGGTGAGCGGCGTCTTGAGCTCGTGCGAAACGTGGCGCAGGAATCGCGTCTGCTGCTGCTCGAGATCGTGCAGCCGCGCCCGCAACCATTCAAGCCGCTGGCCCAGATAGCGCATGTCCTGAGGACCGTCGACTTCGATCGCATGCGAGAAGTCGGCGCTGCCCATTTGCCTGATCGCCTGGTCCAGCTGGCGGATCGGGCGCGCGATCAGCACCGCGAAAAGGATGGCCAGTGCCAGCGCGATCGCGCCCGCGCTGAGCGCCAGGTAGGCCCAGGTCTTGCGGCCCTCGCTGGCCATCTGCTGCAAGCGCTCGATTTCGCGCTCGGTCAGTCGGATGCTGGCGGTAAGCATCGATTGCGCGCCCTCGGCGAGCTCGGCATAGCCCTGGGCGAGCGCCACGCCGCCGTTGGGCGGGCGCTGCGGCGATTTCAGCTGCGCGAACAGACTGCTCTCGCGGTCGGTGATCGTCTCCAGTTGCGCCTGTTGCGCGGGGTCGAGCGGCAACTGGCGCAGCAGGTCCGCCGAAGCGCGGAAGTCCTGCCGCAAGCGTCCGTAATCCTCGATGAGCTGCGGATCGTCAAGTATCAGATGTTGCCGAACGAGGCGCTCGAGCGTGGTCGCCTGCTCGTAGAGCTGACGGCTGGCGCGCCCGGCTTGCGCCGCCTGCAGAACTGCTTGCTGGCTTTGGGTGCCGAGACGATCGAGGCTGACGATCAGTTCGACGAGCGCGTACAGCAACGGAAGGCTGACGAGCAGAAATCCGAGCAGGATGAATTTGAGGAAGGAACGCGGGTAATACACGTGTGGTCAGGGGCGGCCGCTATAATGGTGCGTTGGCATTCCAGCCTGCAAAGCCCGCGTGAACGATACACTACCGCCAGCGACAGCGCCAAGCGCGGCGCCGCAGTCGCGCCGGCTGCGGTGCATCGCGCTGGTCGCGGCATTGGCGAAAAACGGCGTCATCGGCGTCAATAACCGGCTGCCGTGGCGACTGCCCGAGGACCTGCAGCGCTTTCGCGCGTTGACGACCGGCCATACGATCATTATGGGACGCAGGACGTGGGAGTCGATCGGCAGGCCACTGCCCGGCCGGCAGAACATCGTCGTGTCCCGGCAGCGTGATTTCGCCCCCTTCGGCGCCGAGGTGGCAGCGTGTTTGGACGCGGCGCTGGCGCTTGCGACACTGCCTGATCCGGTGTTCGTCATCGGTGGCGAAGCCCTCTACCGCGACGCACTGCCCATGGCGACGCGACTGTACTTCACCGAAATCGAACGCGATTTCGCCGGCGATGCGCACTTTCCGGAATTCTCGCGCGCGTCGTGGCGTGAAATTGCGCGCGAAACGCGGCGTACCGACGGCCGCGACGGTTTTGGCTTCGACTTTGCCGAATACGAACGGCTACCCGAGCAGCGCTGACGCAGCATCGCCGTAGCCGCGCGGCGACCAACTTTCAGGGGAGAAGATACATGTCGGAAGGCTTTCACGTCCACGGACCGCACGATCACGAGGTCGAGCACGCGGCACAGCATGGCGATCCATTCGCGGGACGCATCGCGGTGATGACCGCGATTTTCGCCACCGTCGGCGCGATGTTCGGGTACATGGGCGGGGCGACGCAGAACGCCGCGCTGCTGTACAAGAACGAAGCCGCAATCCGCCGGGCGGAAGCGTCGGACCAATGGAATTTCTACCAGGCCAAGAGCAGCAAGCAGAACCTCGCCGAGTTGGGCTCGGCGCTGACCACGGGCGACGTGCAAGCGAAGTACCTGAAGGAAGTCGGGCGCTACCAGAAAGAAAAGGACGAGATCATGCCCGAGGCGAAAAAGCTCGAGACCGCCGCCAAGGACGCCGAGATTGCGAGCGAGGCATCGATGCACGTGCACCATCGCTGGGCGCAGGCAACCACTTTCATCCAGATCGCGATCGCGCTCGCCGCAATCACCATCCTGACGCGCAACAAGGGCCTGCAATACGCGTCGTACGGCGTTGCGACCCTGGCCGTCGTGATCGGTACTTTGGCGTTCCTGCACATCTGACGCGCCCGTCCGAAGCCAGTCTACGGGTGGTGAAAGCCGGCCAACCGCGCTAATATTTGCGGCCTCGCCAACGGCGGTGCCCAATCCACCCCGCGTCGCCATTCGCAGCCGGAGGCCTTGCATTGCCGAACGAGAACGCACCCGCAACCACCAGTACGCAGGAACTGCGTCCCGCCGCGACGCCACGCGAAACGCCGCCTTCCGGCGTGCCGGCCGTCGCACGCGGCACCATGACCCAGCTCGTGGTCGCCCTCGTTAGGCCTTATCACAAGTGGCTCACGGTTGTTTTCATCGCGATGCTGGTCGAAACGGCGATGAGCATGGCCGCGCCCTGGCCGCTCAAGGTGGTCATCGACAATGTGCTGGGTACGCATCCGCTGCCCGAATGGTTGCACTGGATGCGCGACTTCCCGCTGGGACAGAGCAAGATGGGTCTCGCGGCCATGGCCGGCATTGGGGTCGTGCTCATTGCCATCTTCGGCGCGGTAGCGACCTATGTCGACAACTACTACACCGAGAGCGTGGGGCAATGGGTTGCGCACGACCTGCGCGTGCGCATCTACGATCACCTGCAGCGCATGTCGCTGGGCTACTACGATCATCAGCAGACAGGCATACTGCTGTCGACGATCACCAACGACGTGGCCACGGTGCAGAGCTTCGCCTCGTCGGCGACGCTAGGCATTCTCGTCGACTTGCTCACGATTATCGGCGTGGTCGGGCTGATGTTCTGGCTCAACTGGGACTTCGCGCTGGTCGCGGTGGCGGTCACGCCATTCCTGTTGCTGTTCGTGTCGCGCTTCAAGACAGCGGTGAAAAAAGCGCAGCATCAGGTGCGCCTGCATCAGGCCGACATCGTGACCGTGGTGCAGGAAGGCCTGGAGTCGGTGCGGGTGGTGAAGGCCTATGGGCGCCAGGAGCTCGAAGAGCAGCGCCTCGAGGACGTCAGCCAGGCGACGGTCGATGCCGCGCTGAAGGCCCGCCGCGTCAAGTCGATGCTCTCGCCGGTGGTGACCATCGTGGTCGCGCTATGCACCGCGTTCGTGCTCTGGCGCGGCGCGTCGCTGATTGTCAAAGATGTGATGACCATCGGCGCGTTGACGGTGTTCCTGGCTTACCTGAGCAAATTCTTCAAGCCGGTGCAGGACCTGGCGAAGATGACCAACTCCATCGCCGCTGCGGCCGTCGCGCTCGAGCGCATCCAGGGCATCCTCGACACCGACAACGTCATTCCCGAACGACCGAATGCCCGCGTATTGACCAAGGCCCGCGGCGAAGTCCAGCTCGAACACGTCGCTTTCGGCTACGACCCGACGCTGCCGATCCTGCGCGACGTGAGCTTCAGCATCGCACCGGGGCAGATGGTCGGCGTGGTCGGCACCACCGGCGGCGGCAAGTCCACGGTAGTCGGCCTCATTCCGCGCTTCTACGATCCCGACTCGGGGCGCGTCCTGGTCGATGGTGTCGACGTGCGCGACTACACCAAGCAGTCGCTGCGCAGCCAGATCGGCTTCGTGCTGCAGGACACGGTGCTCTTTCGCGGCACCATCCGCGACAACATTGCGTATGGCCGGCCGGGCGCGACCGAGGCTGAAATCGTCGCCGCCGCCAAGCTCGCCAACGCACACGACTTCATCATGGCGATGGCTCATGGCTACGACTCGGCGGTGGGCGAGCGCGGCCTGACCCTTTCCGGCGGGCAGCGGCAGCGCATCGGGATCGCCCGCGCCGTCATCCGCGACACTCCTATCCTGATCCTCGACGAACCCACCGCTGCGCTCGACACCGAATCCGAGCGGCTGGTCATCGAAGGACTCGAGCGATTGATGAAAGGCCGCACCGTGATCACCATCGCGCACCGCCTCTCGACGATTCGGGACGCCAACAAGATCATCGTGCTCGACAAGGGCGTGGTCGCGGAGCAGGGAACGCACGACGAGTTGCTGGCCCGTCACGGCATCTATGCCGAGTTGCACCGCATCCAGTACGAGCAGGGTCCCGCGGTCGCCGCCGCGCCGCCCGCCCCTTCACAACGCTGACCCAAGGCCGCCGCCCATGCCCCGCTCCCTCATCGTATTGCCCGACGACTCCTCCCGCCCGATCCTCGACGCGATCGCCGCGGCAAAGAAGTCGCTGCGCATCAAGATGTTCGTCTTTTCCGATCCTTCGCTGATCGCCGCGGTGATTGCGGCACAAGCGCGCGGCGTCAAGGTGCAGGTGATGCTCAATCCCACGCGGCGCAGTGGCGAGGCCGAGAACCAGGCATCCCGCGCGGCGCTGACCAAGGGCGACGTTGCGGTGCTGGACAGCAATCCCGCCTTCGATCTCACCCACGAGAAGTCGATGGTGGTCGACGATGCCTCGGCCTTCGTCAAGTCGCTGAACTGGGATCCGGAAAATCTCACCTCGACGCGCGACTACGCGGTGGTCACCGATGACGCCGCGGAAGTCGCGGAGATCATCGAGTGCTTCGAGGCCGACTGGATGCGAAAGTCGTTCGACCCCGGCGGCGGCGCGAAGCTGATCTGGTGCAACAACAATGGTCGCGAGCGCATCGCCCATTTCATCGACGAGGCGAAGCACACGATCTTCGTGCAGAACGAGCGCTACCAGGACCCTGTCATCCTCGAGCGACTGGTGCGCGCCAGGGAGCGCGGCGTCAAGGTACACGTCATGGCGCGCCCTCCGCACACGCTCAAGCGCGACAAGCTGCTCGAAGGCGTGAGCGGGCTGCGCATCATGCACGATGTCGGCATCAAGGTGCACAAGCTCAAGCATCTCAAGCTGCACGCCAAGATGCTGTTGGCCGATGAAAGGGCCGCGATCATCGGCTCGATCAATCTGGCACCCGGCAGCTTCGACGCGCGCCGCGAGCTCGGGATCGAAGTGCACGACAAGCACGTCGTGCAACGCCTAGACAAGGTCGCGCGGCATGACTGGGAAAATTCGAGCGCGCTCGACCTGTCCGACGAAGGCCTGCTCGGTGACCTGGAGAAACGGCACAGCGCTGAGGCGGGCGCCGAAACGCTCGTGCTCGCCACCGGCGGGGGTGAGAAGAAGAAGCACAAGCGCAAGAAATGACGCGCGCCAATCGCTACGCTGACCTCGCGCGGCGATTCAAGGTGCACCGCCCCGCCGCCCACCCGCAAACTATGGAGACACGCACCATGTTCATTCGCCTTCCCAGCGCCGTCCGGTCGCAACGCGCCGCGATGACATCCTCTACGGCGATCGTGCTTGCCGCTGCATGTGTCGTCTCGGGCTGCGCTCCCGACGCCTACCGCAGCGCTCAGGCGACGGGCTTCAACGGGTACATCCAGAAGCTCAGCCAGGTCTGCCGGCCACTGCAGATCGGCGACCAGGATATCTCGCGCAAGATCCTGGAGCAGGCGACGGGCGACGAAAACTACATCTACTTCATCGACAACACGTCCCGCCTCTACTACAACCGGCTCAGCCCTGCCAGCTACCGGCAGTCGCTGGTCGGCTTCTTTGGCGCGGGGACCTACAACGACGTCTCGTTCAACTGCATCTTCAACAATCTGCCGCCGGATCGGCCGAACGCGCCTCCCGCGAGGTATTGAGCGACAGCCGGCCGGGGCCGCTAGGCAAGCCCCCGCAATTCGCGCAACGCCACCGATAACATCGCCGCATCGATAGTGCCGGCACCGCGCAACTCGGCAAGCAGTTGCGTGGCGCGCTCGATACCGCGGCGGTTGCGGTCGTGCCAGGCCGCGAGCAGCGCTTCGGGAGCCGCTATGTCGGGGCTGTCACTCAGCACTTCGGCGCTGATCGTGCGCTGCAGGCCCGACAGGTCATCCTGCATCGCCTCCTTGGCCAGCATCTGCCAGTGCGCATCGCCCGGTAGCGCTGCCATTTTCTCGCGCAGCCACGGCAGGCCAAGCCGAGCCGCCAGTGCGAAGTAGAGCTCGGCGACTGTCTCGGGAGGGCGGTTGGCGGCGGCAGCGACCTCGATGATGTCCAGCGCCGAATACAGCGTGTCGAAGCTTACGACGCGCGTTGCGAGCGCTTGTGGCACGCCCTGCGCGGAGTACTTCGCAGCCGCCGCGTCGATGCGCGTGCGCTCGCCCTCGTCGAGCAGCTTCGGTAGGCGCGTCGCCAGCGCGGCGACCTTGGGCGTGAAATCGGCGATCGTCGCGCCCATGTCGTCGCCAAGACGGCGCGAGCGCAGGAACCACGTCGTGCCGCGCATGATCAGCCGGCGGGTGTCGATCAGCAGCGCGGATTGCACGGCGTCGTCGACCTTGTTGTCGAGCGCCTCGATCGCCATCCACAGGTCGACGAAACTGAAGATCTCACGGTTGAGCAGGTACGCGCGTATGATTTCCGCGGGCTTCGCGCCTGTCCCTTCGAGCATCCGGTAGACGAAAGTGCTGCCGACGCGATTCACCATGCTGTTGGTGATGTAGGTGGCGATGATGTCGCGCTTGAGCGGGTGGCGCTGCATCCAGGCCGCGTAGCTCTCGCGCAGGGCCTTGGGAAAATAGCGCTCGAGAGCGGTGGCTATCCACGGGTCGTCCGGCAAGGTCGAGGCGAGCAACTCGTCATAGAGCCAGATCTTGCTGTAGGCGAGCACAACTGCCTGTTCCGGGGTCGTCAGGCCGATGCCCTTCGCGCGGCGCTCGGCGAACACCTCGTCCGCGGGCAGGAACTCGATCTCGCGATTGAGCTTGCCCGATTTTTCCAGGAAGTGAATGAAGCGCTGGTTGGCGTCGAGCAGCTGCGGCGCGATGCGATTGCCTACCGACAGCCACTGGGTTTGGAAGACGTTGTCGCGCAGCACCAGCGCGGCAACGTCGTCGGTCATCCCGGCCAGCAGTGCATCGCGCTGCTTCAGGGTGAGTTCGCCATCGGCGATCGGCAGGCCGAGCAGGACCTTGATGTTGACTTCATGATCGGAGGTGTCGACTCCCGCCGAGTTGTCGATGGCATCGGTGTAGATCCGCCCGCCGGAGAGCGCATAGTCGATGCGTCCGAGCTGCGTGCAGCCGAGATTGCCGCCCTCGACGAATACCTTGCAGCGCAATTCGCCGCCGTTGACGCGCAGCGCGTCATTGGCCCTGTCGCCCGCTTGCGCGTGCGCTTCGCTCGCCGCCTTTACGTAGGTGCCGATGCCACCGTTGTAGATCAGGTCCACTGGCGCTTTCAGGATCGCATTGACGAGCTCGGTCGGCGTCATCGCTTCTGCCTTGATCGCCAGCGCTTTCCTGACCTCCGGGCTCAACGCGATCGACTTGGCGCTGCGGGCGTGGATGCCACCGCCGGCCGAGAGGAGCTTGGCATCGTAGTCGGCCCACGACGAGCGCGGCAGCTTGAACAGGCGCTCGCGCTCGGCGAAGCTGGTCACGGGATCGGGCTGGGGGTCGAGGAAGATGTGGCGGTGGTCGAAGGCCGCCACCAGCCGGATGTGGCGCGACAGCAGCATGCCGTTGCCGAATACGTCGCCCGACATGTCGCCGATGCCGGCGACGGTGAAGTCGGTGGTCTGGGTATCGATGTCCAGTTCGCGAAAATGCCGCTTGACCGACTCCCAGGCGCCGCGCGCGGTGATGCCCATAGCCTTGTGGTCGTAGCCCGCCGAGCCACCGGACGCGAACGCATCGCCCAGCCAGAAACCGTATTCGGCACTCACACCGTTGGCGTAGTCGGAGAATGTCGCGGTGCCCTTGTCGGCGGCGACGACCAAATACGGGTCGTCGGGATCGTGGCGTTTGACCTGCGGCGGCGGCACGATCCTGTCGCCGACGCGATTGTCGGTCAGGTCGAGCAGGCCGCGCAGGTAGTCCTTGTAGCAGGCGACGCCTTCCTTCATGAACGCCTCGCGGTCGCTGGGGTTGGCAACTGAGGCCGGCGCGCGCTTCAACACAAAACCGCCCTTGGAGCCGACCGGAACGATCACCGTGTTCTTGACCATCTGCGCCTTGACCAGGCCCAGCACTTCGGTGCGAAAGTCCTCCGGCCGATCCGACCAGCGCAGGCCGCCGCGCGCCACCTTGCCGCCGCGCAGGTGCACGCCTTCGAAGCGCGTCGAATAGACGAAGATCTCGAACATCGGCTTGGGCTCGGGCAATCCCGGCACCTTTGCCGGATCGAACTTGAAAGATAGAAATGTCCTCGGCCGGCCATCGCCATCGCGCCGCCAGAAATTCGTCCGCGTCATCGCCATGATCAGCGCCAGGTACTGGCGCAGGACGCGATCCTCCGACAGATTCTCGACCGAGTCGAGCGCGGCTTCGATGTTCCGTACCTGTTCGGCGGCACGCGCGCCGGCCCCCGCTCCACCGTCCGGATCGAGGCGAATGCTGAACAGCTCCACGAGCAGGCGCGCGATGTCGGCGTGCGCGGCAAGACTGGCCTGAATGAATGGCTGCGACAACGGAAATCCAATCTGGCGCAAGTATTTCGCACACGCGCGCAGGACCACGATTTCTTCGGCGGGCAGCCGCGCGGAGACGACCAGGCGGTTGAAGTCGTCGTTCTCGACTTCGCCGCGGAAGATGCGGCCGAACGCTGACTCGAATACCGCGTGCAGCGCGTCGACCTCGACTTCGACATCGTCTTTTGGCAGCAACATTCCCAGATCGTGCATCCAGATCGGCGGCCGTCCTTCCGGAGTAATCCGATACGGACGCTCGTCGAGAACCTTGAGGCCCATGTGCTCGAGCATCGGCAGGCTATCCGACAGCGCGATCGGCGCGCCCAGGTGAAACAGCTGGAAGCGCAGAATGCCCGGTGTCGCTTCGAGCGGCCGATACAAGGACATGCCCAGGGGCTCGGCGGAACCGAGCTTCGCCATCATCTCGATGTCGGGCACCGCGGCGCGCGCTGGGAAGTCTTCGCGGTAGCCGGCCGGGAAAGCGCTGCCGAACTGCTTGAAGAGCTCGTTCCCGCGAGCTTCGCCGAGTGCCTCGACCAGCGCCTGCTTCAGATCGTCGTTCCAGCGCCGCGCGACGAACGCCAGCTGGCCTTCAAGGGCGCGGACGTCGACTTCCGGAATCTGCCCGGGTGTCGTGCGCACCGTGATCATGATTCGCGCCAGCGGCGACTCCGAAAGGTGCGCGTTGAATTCCGTGCTCGAGCCGTTGAACGCCTGCTCCAGCATCGCCTGCCACTTCTGCCGTAACTCTGTGGTGTAGTTCTCGCGCGGCACGTAGATCTGGCAGACGACGAAGCGACCGAAGGCATCGCGCCGGACGAACAGCCGGAAGCGCTGGCGTTGGCCCAGCCGCAGCACGCCCAGCGCCGTCTGCAGCAGTTCATCCTCTGCGGTCTGGAACAGTTCGTCGCGCGGATAGTTGGTGAGTATGTTGGCCAGTGTCTTGGCCGCATGGCTTCCAGGAGCCATGCCGGCGTGCGCCATGATGTTGGCGGTCTTGCGCCGCAGCACCGGAATGTCGGCGGGATTGGCGCTGTACGCAGTCGAGGTGAACAGCCCGAGGAACCGGTCTTCGCCGCAGACTTCGCCGTTGGCGTCGAACCGCTTCACCGCTACGTAGTCGAGATACCCCGGACGATGCACCGTCGATCGCGACGTCGACTTGGTGATGACGAGAAGCTCGGGTTTGCGCGCGAACGCCTTCATGCCCGCAGGGAGCGCCGCGAAACTGCCCGCGACCTCCTTGTCTTCGCTAGCACGCAGAATGCCCAGGCTCGAGCCAGGAACGATCTTCAGCGCATCCTGGCCGTTGACGCTCACGAGCTCGTGGCGGCGATAGCCGAGAAAGGTGAAGTGGTTGTCAGCCAGCCACGCCATCAGCGCTTTGCCCTCGGCCAGCTCGTCGGCCGGCAACGGCGGCGGCTTGCGGTTTATTTCCTCGAGAATCGTGCCGACCTGGGCGCGCATTTTCTCCCAGTCGTTCACCGCGCTGCGGACATCGCCAAGGACGCGTTCGATGTCTGCGGCGAAGACGGCTAGCTGGGCCGCATCGGCGATGCGGTCGACTTCAACGTGGATGAACGATTCCCGCCGCGCATTTATGGAGCCGGGAGCCGCGAGACCGACCAGCGTACCGTCGGGCTTGCGGTCGACCGAAAGGATCGGATGCAGTATCAGGTGCAGCGTCAGGCCGTGCCGATTGACCTCCATGGTCACCGAATCGACCAGAAACGGCATGTCGTCGTTGACGATCTCGACGACCGTATGCGTGGACTGCCAGCCGTGCTCTTCGATCGTCGGATTGAACACGCGCACCTTGGCGCCTCCGGCGTTGCGCGTGCGCGCGAAATTCCAGTGCGAAAGTGCGGCACCATACAGGTCCGCGGGTTTCCGGTCGGCAAGTTCCTCGGGATCGACCTGCGCCAGATAGCGCTCGACGAACGCCTCGACGGCGCCGCTCTCGCCCGCGGCGACCTTGGTGCGCACGAGCTTCGCAACTTCTTCCTGGCGCGACGTGCTGGCATCCTTTAATTGCGTATTCATTGCCATCTCCTGGGGGCGCAAGTGCGGCCGGTGTCGAGGCACGGGCCCGTTGCAATGACCCGATGCGATTCCAAAGGTACTATTGTGGGCCTCGCCGAGCCCATTGCACAGCCGCCAGTGTCACGCGGCAAAGAAATCCCCATGTCCACATTCGCGACAACGCTGGTTAGAGTTTCGATCGCGGCGTGCTGCTTGGTCACGCCTGCTACGCTGGCGCAAAGCGCGTCTGCCGACCGCATTGCGCCTGGCATCATCGGATTCGTGGACACGCCGTCCGCCGAAGCGACAACGGCCACGACGCTGCGCACCACCGGCTGGGCGCTGGACCCCGCCGGCATTGCCGGCGTCGAAGTGCAGCTCGATGAGCAGCCCACGCCGGCTCGCTACGGCATCGCCCGGCCCGACGTCGCTCAGGCGCGGCCCGGCTATCCGCAATCGGCCAACGCCGGCTTCGTGCTCGAACACGATTTCGCGCCATTGACCCCGATCAGGCACGGGTACCGGGTCGTGGCGCGCAACCTGGCCGGTGAGACCAAGTTGCTCGCAAAGAAAAGCCTCCTTCCCCCAGCGGCATTCGAGTTGTGGACCGATACGCTGCCGCGACCGCCGCAGCCGATGCCGCGACCGTTTCATCTGCTGATGGCGACGTCGGGCATTCTCAAAGGCGGTGCCGTGGAAATCGACACGCAGTATCGCGCCTATGAGTCGCGGACGCAGCGCATCGGCATGGCGGTGCCGATCCTTTACCTGCGCACGACGCTCGGGCGGGCCGCCGATTGGGTGTTCGACCCGAATTTCGATGTCAACCGCAACTGCGGCGAACGCGCGCTCGCCGACGACGCGCTGCGCCCGGTGATCGAGTACGCGATTCGCAAGCGACTGCCGGTGCAATTCATCCTCAACGGCGGCATCTGGGCCGACGCGGCGTGCAACGATCCCGAATGGGATGTCAACGACCATCTCGAAGACGATCCGGCCAACTGCCAGTGGGCGCAGGACAACCGGGTCTACCCGGACGACTACCTCAAGAACCTGGCCGGATCGCAGACCTCTCCGGAGATCGCGCGCTCGCTGACCTACAACGTCTATGCGACCGAGGTGCGCCGCTACAAGAAGCGTAACCTGCAGGCGGCGGCGCGCATCGTCGCCGAATTCGCGCGTACGCATCCCGAACTGTTCATCGGCGTCGCGCTTGACGCCGACACGTACATGAACCCGTTCTTCGAGCAGCGTGCATTCTTCGATTTCAATCCCGGGATGCTGCGCCAGTTTCGCGCGTGGCTGCGCGGATCGGGGCCGTATGCGGGCAAGCCCGAGGCGGGTGCGCCGGATCTGTCGAAGTATCGTCGCAAGCATCCGCTTTCGCTCGCCGAGGTCAATCGCCTTTCCGGCAAGCGCTGGCGGGCCTGGACCGAGGTCGATCCGCCGCGCCAATTTCCCGGAACCGCCTTCCAGCCCGCAATAGCCGGGCGCCCGGTGATCTGGGACGATCCTTGGTATCAGGAGTGGGATGCTTTTCGCAAACACGTCGTGGCACTGCACTACGACGAGCTTTCCATCTGGACGCATGAGGCAGGCATAGCCAGCGACCGCATTTTCAGCGCACAGGCTTTCGTGTCTCCCGACAAGGGGGTGAAACCATTTGCATTAAGGCTGAATAGTCGCGGCCAGAATCACGACTCCGCGGGCGTATCGGTCGAGGGCGCGATTCCCCGCGCCGGTCACTTGGGCGCGATCCTGTACGGCGAGGCGGCGGAAAACCGGGGGCGCATGGAAGGATCGCACAGCCTGTTCGCTGCGTTCGGCCGCATGGATCCGGGGTGGGCGATTGTCGAATCGAATGCCACGGACCTGAAGCACAAGGCTGAGCTGCCGGTCTACGCGGCGTCGTACCGCACGTTTCGCGACGCCTTCAATTTCGACGGGTCGAGCATCACGCTCATGGCATGGAATGGTTCCAACGGCATATACGCCGGCCAAGCCGGCTACCTGCCCTACACCTCGTGGCGCAACACGCCCGGTGAGGAAGCCCTGCGCGACTTCATGGTCAGCCACGCCAACCTCGTTGCCGGCGCGCGGCTGTGGACGTTTGGGTCGTCGAGCTACGCCGACAACGACGGCTGGACCGCGGACGGCGCTGCCATCGGGGCAGGCCGTGGTGCGCTTGTGGTGACACCCGCGACACGCAACGTCACGCTGCACTCGCCGCCAGACCAGATCCTGCGCCGCCGGCAGCTCGGCGCTTTGGTGCTGGGAGTGCGCACCGACGATCGCGTCGATGCGATCGCCGTGTTCGCGCGCGCGTCGCCGGCTTCGTCGTGGCAGCAGCTGGCGCGGGTCGCGGCGGGATCTACACTGGCGCACGTCCCAGGGGGCTTGAAGGTACCGCTCGAGTGGCCGTCGGCCTGGCGCACCGACGTTATCGCCGAGCAGATCAAGATCGTGCTCACGGTTCGCGCGGTGGGTACGCCGATCACGCTGGATCGCATCGCACTGGTGCCGCGAGTTGCGCGTTGACGGCGCGACGCTAAACGCCTCGCGGCAGCCCACCTCTGCGGCGACATTGGGCGCTACGCGCGTCAGCCCGAGGACAATTCTGGATAGGGATGAGGAAAATCGCTGAGCGCGTTGGCCGAGAATTGCTCGACCCATTTCTCCGGATGCCCGCCTAGATACGGTTTCCCTCGGAACGGGACGCCATTGCGCAACTGGTCGACAAAGACGTTGTAGCGCGTGCGCCGGTCGTCGGGGCCCTCTCGGCGGATGCTGCGCACGGTGACCCTGAACTCCGCCGGCTTGTAGCCAAGCTTGAGCAGGCGAGCGACAAAGGCCTTCTTTTCACCCAGCGCTTCGAGTGCCTGGACTTCGCCAGCCCAATGCACGTCCTGGGCCCGACTTGCTATTTTGGTCATGGGGATGCGCCGATCGAATGGATGCGGGGATCTCAGTATGCGCCTCGCGGCCTCGGTCCGGCGATTTCGCGAAAAGTATCGCGTTCAATCACCTCAGAATCTCCTGCATGGAGGCTATCCTTCGGGGCGTGCGGGGCAGGTAGAATGGCCACCAAACCGTTCTCGTCGCCAAGCACCTTGCAGTCGGCGTGGCGTACCCATTCCGATGCTGATGACGCAAAGGTCGGAGTCGCCGCGCCTCGACGGAACTGTCCGCGGCAGGGCAATTACAAGGGGAAGTCAGCGATGATGAATGTTGGGTACGGCGGAATAATCGGAATCTTGATTCTCATCGGCGACATCTGGGCGCTGATCAATATTCTCCAATCCTCGGCGGAGAACGGCAAGAAACTGCTTTGGGTGGTGGTGGTCGTGCTACTGCCGCTGGTGGGATTGATCCTGTGGTTCTTCATGGGGCCGCGCAACAGGGCATAACATCCACCTGACGCGGCGGCGCTGCCTCGGGAGAGGATAAAAGCGAGCGGGCCGGTCGCCCGGCCCGCTCTGTTCCTCGGCCGATCGGGATCGGCGGCGAAATGCGGATGAACGTTGTCTGCGGGACAGCCTTTTTGCAATCTACTTGAGCTGGCCGCGGATTTCGCCGCCCGGATTTGCGGCGCTATGCACATTGAAGTACAGGCCGCCGCTCTTGAACGCGGCGAGTTGTTCCGGAGTCAACTTCGCCCCTGCCGGCGCCTTGTAGGTATCGCCATCCTTGGTGAACGGGACGATCACCGGGCCGTTGGCACCGGCCGCCGCCATGTGGATGTGGGCGGCGGTACCCTGGACGCCCTTGGTCGTGACGCTACCGGATACCGCACCATCATTTCCTATTGAAATCGTTCCGTCACCGGAAGCCGACGACTGAACCGGCGGCACCTCGCTGGCACCTGACAGCGTAATCTTCGCATCCGCGCCGAATGCCACGCCACTGACCCACATCCCGCCAGTCAAAACCATTGACGCAAGTAACAGCCGATTTGAGATTTGCATAGAGTTCTCCTGTAGCAGAATGCAAAGAGACAAACGACCCCTTTCCAAACGCACCGCGTGCCACCTTCGGGGCCGAACTGCAGACGACAGCAAATGATGCGACTTGGCGCGGGCGCGCGGTATCGGCATTTGACTGAATACTCTGTCGGCGCCACTCCTACAGGGCTGCTCAGGATTGGAAAGATGCCCGGCCCGCAACCCAAGCTGCTTGGACTCACATCCTCGCCGGCGTGTGAGCGTTAGGCATTGGGCGGAGCCACATTGCAACGACGTGGGCAAGACCCAGTGCAGTTCAACCCCACGCGAATGTGATGGCGAGTGCCTTGTTTTCAGGCACGCGCCGTCGCTAGCGGTTCGGGTCGCGCTCGTACAGCGCCGCGGCTTGCGAACGACGACCCACATTGAGCTTTTGGAAGGCATTGCTCAAGTAGTTCTTGACTGTCTTGTCGCTTAGACCGAGCGCCCTCGCGATTTCCTTATTGGTCTTTCCTTCCACTACAAGCGCAAGAATCCGCCGTTCCTGCGGTGCCAGTGCGCTGGCCGGCGACGCTTTCGTCGCTGCCGCTTTTCCGGCAAAAATGGACATCTGTTGCATCACCGACTTCGTCACCTTCGGGTCAAGTATCGACTGACCATCATGCACCATTTCAATTGCACTGATCAGCGCTTTGGATCCGACCTCCTTCAGCAAATATCCGGAAGCGCCGGCGAGTATTGTTGACATAACCGCCTCGTCGTCCGAATACGAGGTGAGAAAAAGTACTCGGGTCTCGGGAAGGGCCGACATGATCTCGCGACAGGCATCAACACCCGTGCCGTCCGGCAGCCGTAAGTCCATCAGTACTACATCCGGCTGGTGCTTCGAGCTTTCCGCGATCGCATCCTTGACGGTCCCGGCGTTGGCCACTACATCAATGCTATCCGTTTGTTTAAAGAGTGACGCAAGTCCTACTCTTACCACTTCGTGGTCGTCGACCAGGAGCAATCTTATTTTCCGTTTCATCACTAGGCGGGAGCCTTGCCAATCTCCACGACGATCTGTGTTCCGCGATTTGGCGCAGAGCTCACGCGTGCCGTGCCTCCGATCTTCAGAGCGCGCGCGGCGATGTGATGTAACCCGAGCCCGCTGGCATTGGTGCTGTCTGTCGGTATGCCTCGTCCGTCATCGCTGATCTCGAAGCGTACTACGCCGCGCTTCATTACGAGCGAAATCCGACCATTTCTGGCGTGCGCATGGCGCGTCGAATTACTTATTCCCTCGCGAGCTATTTGCAGCAGATGAAGAGCCTGCTCTGCTGTAAGCGAATTCATTGTGGCGTCGTCGATTTCGACGGTGAACGCCAGGCCCCGATTGCGAGCGGCGTCAACTGCCTTCCGAATCTCCGTCCTAAGGTCCTTGCCCGCGCCAAGTTGAAGCTTGTGCCCGGTGATGAAAGAGCGCAATTCCTGTATGACAAGATTGAGGTTAGCAGTGGCATCCGCAACCATTTGCCGTGCTCCTTTTGGATTCTCCTCAATTATCCTCAAGCAAGCTTCCAGATTGAGTCCAACCGCGTAGATCGAGTGAATACATCCGTCATGCATGTCTTGCACCAGACGTTCGCGCTCCTCGATCAGGGCCTTTAACTGTGCGTTCGTGCGCTTGCGTTCAACACTCGCCTTCCGGAGTGCTGCCTGGGCTTTTTCAATTTCGACGAATGGCCGTAGCGCGTAGAGCTTTTCGGAATTGTCATTCTGGATCACCAACGCGTCGACCTGGCCATGACGGATAGCGTTTAGCGTGTCCTCCGCCTCCGCCGATAACCTCCCCGCATGGATTTCACCCTGGACGGCATTTATCTTCAGATCGGACTGCAGCAGCGACCTCGACGGGAGCTTGGCCTTCGCCGGAGGCTTCTTGTGCATCGATGTTTTCATAGTTAGGCCGGTTTGATGTCGAGACCAACCAGCACGCGTTCGGTATTGGACAAGTCCCCTATGATTTTTCGGACCGGATTCGGTAGCTGCCGAACCAGGGTCGGAAGAGCCAAAATCTGATGGTCTCGCGCAAGGCGAGGATTCTTCAACAGATCGATCACCTTGATGCGGTACTGGTGGCTCAGATGGTCGCTGCAAATTTTCTTCAAATTGGCAAGCGCAGTCACGGACCGCGGCGTTTCACCCGCGATGTACAAGCATAGAACATAGTCGGCGCCCGCAGGCTGGCGCTTCTTGGCGAGCACTTTGGTGGAGGTACGCACGATTATTTTCGCGTTTCCGCACTATTCAAGACACTCACGCCGGTGTCAGATATCCTCAACCCGTGCGTTTCATTCGAGTGTCCCATCCCCCGGGCTTTCACAACCGACAGCGTGCGGTTTCGGTGTCCGGCGTCACTGGCGTTGCCCAATGTCAGCCACGTATCGACGAGTGATGAAATATTTACACCGGTAGTGTCGGACATCTTGTCTGTGTCAATAAGAGCGGTCATCACAGCGGTGATCCCATTGACTTTCAGGAAATCGATAAGGCGCACCACCATCGAGGTCACTTCCAGGGCTGACCCCATGGAGAGCAGCGTCGTAATTGAGTCAACTACAACGACTCGCGGCTGGTATTCCGCGATGGCCTCGTGAATCGCGGCAAGGTGCATTTCCAATCCGTATGCGGATGGTCGTGACACGTGAAAGCGCAAGTGTCCATTTGCAACCAGGGGTCCCAAATGCACGCCGATGGATCTCATATTGCGGATAATTTCGCTTTGAGATTCTTCCAGCGCGATATATAGCGAACGCTCCCGTCGGCGGCCGGAATCGGCCACGAAGTGACCCGCCAGATTCGTCTTTCCTGTGCCCGCCGCGCCAGAGACAAGAATCGTGCTTGCCCGGTAGTAGCCTCTGGCGCCAAGAAGGGCGTTCAATGTTGGGACGCCTGACGACACTACCTCGCTGGACGCCTTGTGTTCCAAGCTCAATGACGTTATCGGAATGACGGAAATGCCCGATTTCCGGATCAGAAACGGGTACTCGTCTGTCCCATGAACGCTGCCTCTATATTTGACTATACGCAGCCGTCGCGCAGTTAGCTGGTTGACGACACGATGATCAAGCAAAATTACGCAGTCCGAGACATATTCTTCCAGTCCCTGTCTGGTCAGTGTGCCTTCGCCTCGTTCGGCTGTGATGATTGCGGAAACTCTTCTTTCTTTCAACCAATCGAATAGCCGTCGCAGTTCTGCGCGGAGAACTGCAGTGTTCGAGAATCCACCAAACAAGGCTTCCAGCGTATCCAGCACAACGCGCTTGGCGCCGATCGCGTCGATGGCGGATCCAAGGCGGATGAATAACCCTTCGAGGTCGAAATCGCCGGTTTCCTGAATTTCACTGCGCAGCACACGGACGTGGTCGATCAGCAATCTCTTCTGTGCGGTCAGCGCGTCGAGATCGTAGCCCAGAGACGAAACATTCTGCCGAAGATCATCCGCGGTCTCTTCGAACGACATGAATACGCCTGGCTCGCCAAAATCGCGCGCGCCTCGCACCAGAAACTCCATCGCGAGCATCGTCTTGCCGCAACCGGCGCCGCCGCAAACCAACGTGGCGCGGCCCCGTGGCAATCCGCCCCCGGTGACCTCATCCAGGCCCTGGATGCCGGTCGCGATTTTTTGCAGGCCACGCCGCCGCGAAAGACCGCGAGGCGTTAGTCCGACACGCTTTCGTTCGGTAGCCTTGCTCTTGACCATAGGGTCCTTCCACCGTTGGGGTTTTTCGAAGTAGAGCGCAATTGATCGGTGCAGGTAAGGGCACGTCGGCCCTAACGCACTAGGGCCGTATGGCAATTGTGCATAACAAGGCACAACTATATCGTCAATGCGCCTCGATAACTCTCCGAATCTGGTTGTTGGCTAGTTTGGCACCGAAGGGTATCCCATGTCAGTTGCGCATGAAGAGTTTTCGCGAATTGCCGACGCAGAGCGGCAATTGTGCGAGGAAGCAGGACCTGTCATTCGCGACGTCATTCGCGCAATTATGGCGCGCACCGGGCTGCGCATCACTGAAGTGCGCGTGACGCTGGATCTGGAACAGCTCACCGACCACGCTCACGGCGCTAATTGCACGATCATCGATGTCGATACAAATCCGACGTTCAACGGTGGACAGAATCCGACCAAGGCGCGTGAGCAAACCGGTCGAGGTCGCCCGGCGCTTAACGCCGAGTAGCCCCGATAGGGCCGCTGGGTCTGCCGCGTTTCTGCGCGCCTACACTCGAATCCTCGTGCCGCTTACAGACCTCAGCCTCGACACCGTGGATAGTCTCACCTGTCTGTTGGTCAACCAGGAGATTCACCATGACAAAGGCAACCGCATCCCCCTCCCGCCGCTCCTCGCCGCAATCCGCGCTTGACGTTCTCAAGGCGGACCACGACGAAGTGAGTGGTCTCTTCAAAAAGTTTAAGAAGTTCAAGAAAGCTGACGATAGCGATGGAATGCAAGAAGTGGCTCAGGCAACGTGCAAGGCTCTGAGCGTGCACGCCCAGATTGAAGAAGAAATCTTTTATCCGGCGCTGCGTGAGGCCGCAGATGCGGAAGACGCGCTCGACGAAGCTGATGTCGAACATAGTCACATCAAGGAATTGGTAGCACAGCTGAAACAAGCGGAGCCTGGAGACGACAAATTTGAAGCCCGCTACAAGGTGCTGTCGGAGTATGTGCAGCACCATGTAGAGGAGGAAGAAAGCACACTGTTTTCCAGGGCGCGCAAATCGGGGGTAGACCTGGTTGCAATCGGTGAACGACTCATCGTCAGAAAGCAAGCGCTCGGTGCCGATGACGCCCCCGTTGGCAATGCTGTCGTTGCAAGTCGGGCGCGAAAGGTGACCAAACGACCGGCAGCGGGTAGCTCACGATAATTTGCAGTCGCCAACTGGTCAGTAAGGGCCTGCGGTGTTTGCAGGCCTTTTTTTGCGCTAAGCATCAGCTTGCATCACAACGCAGTTAACGATGGACTGATCTTCGTTGGTTAGCAGGTGTCGAAGATGTCAGCGAAGTGAAGCGCGCATGCATGGAAAGCGACGGCAATCTGAGCGTCATCCGCCGAAAGCCGTCGCAGCATACTGCATCGCCGCCTCGCAAAGCCGGTGGGAAGTAACCCGGCGTGCGTGGCTCAGTGCGTAAACAACGCGATCAGAATAATGATCGGAATCGGAATTCCAACAAGCCAAAGAAGTACTGAACGCATGATTAATTCTCCTTATATCGGGCGAGGCATCGCCGACATTTGATCGCGCATCCGACCACCAATCGTTGCCGCAATACTCGCCGCAAACGCTCCGATCAGAAACGACACCACTAACCACAGCGAAACGTACGCAGCCGCCTTTCGGGCGGAATCCACAGTGGCGAGCGTCTTCTCACGCGCGACTTTCATCTGCGTCGTGGCTTCGTCGAGACGCTTCTCCGCGTCCGCTGGGCTGAGCCCGGTCCGCGACGCGATGACTTGGCTCACGTAGGAGCGATCCGCCGCTCCCAGCGTACCGTCTTGCGTCCCTATGGCAAATATGCGGCCGATCTCGCCTCTTATTTGCACGTCCCCCGGCGACGGTCCGGCGCCGCCCGCATTCATAGCGGCTCCAGAAGTGCCGCCGGTCGCTGCGGACTGGTCGCCACGAAACATCCGGTCGATGAAATAACGCGAGTCGGAGCCTGCCATCGCTTCGGTCGCGCCTTGCATCGCCGTCGGGCCCGCTGCGCCCGCGACCGCGCCGCCGGCTCCAGCCGCCACTTTCGCCGTAGTGCCTACGAGGGAGTTTGACGCCGAGGTAAGCAATGCGGCGGTTACCACAACGCCTACCGCCCACACCAAAAAGCCATGCGCGGTGTCGCGAAAAAAGACTTCATCCGAGTGAACGTCGACCCACTTGGTGCGCAGTCGCCCCGCGACGAAGCCGCCGAGCCCGCTGGACACCACCTGCATGATTGCCAGCCAGACAATAGTCGCAAAGCCAATGGTCTTGGCGGTCGCGCCGGTTCCGTCCCAAGGCGACACCGACGAAAGCCCCAGTCCGCTTCCCAGCGCCAGAAGAATCAGGGACAGTGACGCGGCAACGAACGCCCCGCCGATTATTGCGCCCCACGATATCGCTGACGAATTCGATTCGTTTCTGTCGCCTCGGTCCACCGCGCGGCCGCCGTGTGCTGCGCTTGTTAGTGCGTCCATCGTATTCTCCTGGCGCTCACTGTGCTGTCGTTTGAGCGTGTCGCGAGTATGGCGCTGGCGCGTTCGAGCTACCGTAGGACGATAGACGAAAACAATGTAGGACGACTGTCGCAAGCTGTCGCGTACTTTCCGGCCGTGCAGCGGCAAACCCCGGATCCGACTGGCGAGCGATTGCCGACCGGCAGGGGACGCGTCTGAAAGGTCTCTTACGAGTCGCTGTGCGATCTGCGTCGAACTGTTGAGAAAAACCGAATCATGTGCTCCGACGCATCCGGGCCTGAAGGGTCCGTGTACGAGCCCGACGCACTGCCGCCGAACCAAGCGTGACCGGCACCGTGCACCACCCAGTACTCCGCCGCCGTTCCGCCGTCTGGATCCACGAACGTCGTACGTGCGTAGCTGCGCCCACCTGGCATCGATGCCTGCTCGACCGTAGAGCGCATGTTTTTGTCGCCATGGAAGTCTTTCTCTCCCATGCATTGAGCCACGACAGCCTCGCCGTTGCAGGCGTCCACTGTCGTATCACGATCGCCGTGAAACACGATTGCAGGAATTGGCCTGGCGTATGCAGCGGCAGGGTTTGCGCCAGAGCGTCGCGCACCCTGTTTCATCGCCGCGAACGCTGATGGAAGGTCGTGAGCGGCGCCATAAGGCAGGCCCGAATGGACGCCTATGGCCGCAAAGATGTCAGGATATGTCGTTCCTAGCACGACCGCCATGGCGCCACCCGCAGACAACCCTGCGACAAACACGCGGTTCGCGTCCAGACTGCGGGCAACGATGAGATGGCGAGTCAGTGCGGCGAGGAGTGCGGGTTCGCCTCGGCCGCGCTGCTGGTCTCCGCTTCGAAACCAGTTCCAGCATTTTCCCGCATTGTTGCTCGACGCCTGTGCGGGATAGGCGACAACGTATCCGTTCTTCTGGGCGAGCTCGTTCATTCTCGTGCCCCGGGCGAAATCGTCGGGCGACTGGGTGCAACCATGCAACATCAAGATGAACGGAGGCGCTGCGGCGCCAAGCCCTGCGGGAACAAAAAGCTTGTAGTGCAACGTGCCGGCATCGCAGGTAAAAACGTGCTCGTGAAAGCCGGCACCGGGATCCTCGCGCACGTCCTCCTCCGCGCGCTCGGTCACACTGGATTCCCGCACAGCGTCGCCATCTCCGTCGGGAACGACGCGATACTGGCCGTCGAAGAAAGCGTGTTTCGCGGGCGGCTGAGTGGTCGGCGGGGTTGCCAGCGCGGACGCGTTATCTCTGCCAAGGCCACGCTGCAGCACCTGCGTGGCGGCGTGGAGATCTCCGGTCTGCATCAGCCGCATGGCTTCCTGCACGTTGCGATTCATTTTGTTTGTCATTTGATCCTTGTATTAGCGAATGCGGCCGGACAATGCTGCCTTGACCGCAGGTGTTGCATGGAAGGCGCCCAGGACGACGATCGACTCGATCGTTTCGCTGGCGAGCGCCGGCGACACGTCGTCGGCGATGCGAACCAGCCCCAGCACCTTGATTCGTACTTTCTGTTTGGCTTTGCGCATGGCCTCAAGGTCACGTCGCGAGTATTCCTGGAGGCCGAGCACCAGCGTGCGCCGCGCTGCTGACTGGCGCAGCACTTCGCTGTGACTCCCGAGTTGGTTCCGGATTGCCGTGCGGATGACGTCCGTACGATTGGAGTAGAAGCCCTCACGCACCAACAGATCTATCTGGCCCAGATCGATGGGACCCAGGTTGATGGTGATTTTTTCCGATTCACTGTGCTTGGCGATGTCATCGGCCATATCGACTTCCTCCGTGACCCAGTTTGACTCCAGGCACCATCTTAACACCATCCATATGGATGGTACAGCCCAACCGTACCAATACAAACGGCCCCCGCAGGAGCCGTACGTGGGCGTTCCCGTTACTACGTGCCCGATGCGCGTCCGCGAGCGATCTACCGCCCTTCCCGCACCACGTGCAGCGACGCA
>JBDTLK010000008.1:0-48590 GCA_039934835.1 Edaphobacterium sp. (SeqCode)
GCATCCTCAACGCCTCGTCGATCGTCGGACTGCACGGCAACTTCGGCCAGACCAATTACGCCGCGACCAAATTTGCAGTGATCGGCATGATGAAGACCTGGGCGCGCGAACTTGGCGGCAAGGGCATCCGTTCCAATGCGATCTGTCCCGGATTCATCGAAACGCCGATCCTGGAGTCGATGCCCGAGAAAGTGCTCAAGGCCATCGAGGACCGTGTCCCCATGGGCCGCCTCGGCACTCCAGAAGAAATCGCCAACACCTACGCCTGGCTCGCCTCGGACGAAGCGAGCTACATCAACGGTGCGGTGATCGAAGTTTCCGGCGGCGTCACGATCTAGCGGCAATGCGCTCCGCGCGGCGCGCGGGGTTGAGCGCTACGCGCTTCCGGGTTAGGATGGCCGATGCTGATCACTACCGTCCGCCATTGCTGCATCGCCATGACCCTCGGCGCCGCCAGCCTCGCCGCGCCGATGACGGCGCAAGCGCTCGACAAGGTGGACCCCTACATCTGCCCGACCAAGACCGCGGACAGCGGATTCGACTGCTTCCTCGAGGCCATTCCGCAGACCTACACCATGTGCAGGCACATCAAGTCGATCGAGGTCATCGAATTCGGTCTCGCCGGCGCGCAGGAAGGGGTGAATGGCGCCAAGACGGAGTCCTGCATCGAGAAGCACAAGCTGTCGATGACGCGCCCGTACCAGGCGGCATTGCGCGAAGGCGCGCGCAACAAAGATGAAGTTGTCGGCTTGCGCAAGCTCTACGACACGTGGCTGGAAGCGCTGGCCAAGCTCAAGCCCGTCGACGGCGAGAACGACGATGGCTACAAAACGCGAGTCATCGTGCCGTACGGCGAGTTCAACGAGCAGATCAAGAGCATCCGCGCGATCGCCGAAGCGCCGCCTAAGACCGTGGCTGCGTCGAAGGCAGCTGCAAGGCCCAAAGCGAAGCCCAAGCAGTAACCCGGGTTCCTGAACAACGACGATCTCGCCGCGATCTTCGGCCAGGACGGCCCGCTCGCCCGCGAACTCCCCGCTTATCGTGCCCGGCCGCAGCAACTCGCCATGGCCGAGGCGATCGCGCAGGCCATCCGCACGCAGGGACAGCTTATCGCCGAAGCCGGTACCGGCACCGGCAAGACGCTCGCCTATCTCGTGCCGGCGCTGCTGTCCGGCGGCAAGGTCATCGTGTCGACGGGCACCAAGACGCTGCAGGACCAGCTCTATCAGCGCGACCTGCCGCTGGTGCGCGACGCGCTGAAGGTGCCGGTCAGCGTCGCGTTGCTCAAGGGTCGCGGCAACTATGTCTGCCATCATCATCTGGCGCGCACCAGCGCGGCAGGGACCGTCGCCACGCTGGCCGACGTTCGCCACCTCAAGCGCATCGAAGCCTTTGCGCGCGCTTCCGCCACCGGCGACCGCGGTGAGCTGGCCGACGTGCCCGAGAACGCGCCGATCTGGAACGATGTGACATCGACGCGCGACAACTGTCTCGGCGGCGAGTGTCCGAACTACGGCGAGTGCTTCGTGATGAATGCGCGCAAGCAGGCGCTCGCCGCCGACATCGTCGTAGTCAATCATCACCTGTTTTTCGCCGATGTCATGCTCAAGGACGAGGGCCTCAACGAGCTGCTGCCCGCGTGCAACACGGTCATTCTCGACGAAGCGCACCAGTTGCCGGACACGGCGACTCTGTTTTTCGGCGAAGAAGTCAGCGGTGGCCAACTGGGCGAGCTGGCACGCGACGCCGAGGTCGAGGGCCTGCGCGCGGCCCGCGACTACCTGCCATTGCCTGACGCCGCGCAGGGGCTCGTGCAGGCATTGCGGCGCTTCCGCCTGGCGCTCGGCGAGACGCAGGGCAAAGCACCCCGCGCCGAAGCGAATCAGCGGCCGGGATTCGAGGCCGGGCTTGACGCGCTGGCCGCGGCGACGGATGTGCTGGCGACCGAGCTCGGTCGCCAGGCCGAACGCAGCGACGCACTGGCGCAATGCGCGACACGTGCCGGGGACATCGCGCAGCGTCTCGCGCGCTGGCGCGATCGCGACGATCCGGAGTGGGTACGCTGGGTCGACATGGGCGCGAACAGCTGGCAACTGCGCGCATCGCCGCTGTCGATTGCTGAGATCTTTTCGAAACAGGTGACCGATACCGCGCGGGCGTGGATATTCACTTCGGCGACGCTCGCCATCGGCGGCGATTTCAGCCTTTATCAGCGCGAGCTGGGGTTGACCAAGGCCGCCACCGGTTGCTGGGAGAGTCCCTTCGACTACGCCAACCAGGCACTGCTGTATCTACCGCGCGAGCTGCCGCAGCCAAACAGCTTCGAGCATACCGACGCCGTCGTCGCGGCGGCATTGCCGGTCTTGCGGGCGAGCCGCGGCCGTGCATTCCTGCTGTTCACGACACTGCGCGCGCTCGCGCGGGCACGCGAATCGCTGCTGGCGGCGATCGAGCATCATGGCCTCGATTTTCCGCTGCTGGCGCAAGGCGAGGGCTCACGCACCGAACTGCTGACGCGCTTCCGCCGTCTGGGCAACGCGGTGCTGCTCGGCAGCCAGAGCTTCTGGGAAGGCGTCGACGTGCAAGGCGAAGCGCTGTCGCTGGTGGTAATCGACAAGCTGCCGTTCGCGCCTCCCGACGACCCGTTGTTCGCTGCACGGCTAGCGCGCATCGCCAGCGAAGGCGGCAATCCGTTCATGGACTATCAGCTACCGCAGGCCGCCATCGATCTCAAGCAGGGCGCCGGACGCCTGATTCGCTCCGAGTCGGATCGCGGAGTATTAATGATCTGCGACCGGCGCCTGGCCGACAAGCCCTACGGTCGCCGCATCTGGCAGGCGCTCCCTCCCATGCGTCGGACCCGCGAACTGAGCGAGGTCGTGAGCTTCTTCGCGGAACTGGCCAACATCTAGTGGCCTGCATGTCTGGAACTAATGCGGCTGCAGAGTGCTCGGCGGCGGCGGCCCCATGTACTCTTTCGACTTGGGCACGGTGTCGTCGCGCAGCAACTCGACGACTTCGTCGGACTGCCAGAATTTCCACCAGGGCTTCTCGCCGCCGCCGCGCAAGTACGCGCTGTTGGGAAAATTCTGCTTGAGCACGCGTCGCGCATCGTCGCGCAGCAGGGGCATGCTCAGCTTGTCGTAACTCTGCGCCATGACGATCAGCGCCTGTTCGTTGGCGGGTGTCTGCGGATAATTGGTGACCGTGGTCGCGGCACGATTGACGGCGGCGACGTAGGCGCCGCGGTTGAAGTAGTACCGCGCGACGTGCACTTCGTACATGCCGAGGGCGTTGGTCAGATAGTGCATGCGGTCGATGGAGTCGGCTGCGTAGCGGCTCTCCGGATATTTGGTTACCAGCTCCTTGAACGCGCCGAAGGACTCGCGCGTCATCTTCGGATCGCGCTCGGACAGGTCCTGCTCGACTACATAACCGAACAGTCCCTGATCTTCGCGGAAATTAACCAGTCCCTTCAGGTAGTAGGCGTACTCGACGTTCGCACTGTTGGGATAGGTGCGGATGAAGCGATCGCAGGCGGCGATCGCAGCCGCGGTTTCATTCTGCCGGTAGTTCGCGTACGCACCTTCCAGAATCGCCTGCTGGGCATGCCGGCCATAGGGAAATCGGCCCTCGAGCGTGTCGAAGAGCTTGACGGCGCGGGTATAATTCCCCGACACCATCGCGCCGTGCGCCTCGTCGTAGAGTTTTTCGGCGGACCAGGTCGCAGTCTCATCCTTCACTTCCGGGAGCCAGCTGCATCCCGCCACGATCAAGGCGGCGGCTAGCGCGACCAGGCATCGGCTCAGGGGGATCGCTAGGCTTGTCTTCGGCATCATTGCCCACTCCATTGGTAACCGCTGATTATAACCCCGCGCCACAACCCGCCCTGGTGCCCCCGAGCGTTACCGTGGACATCACGCCGGCGTGCGCCGGCATGCGGCTTGACCAGGCGCTGGCGCGGCTGCTGCCCGAGCATTCACGCAGCCGCATCCGCACCTGGATCGACGCCGGACGCGTTACGCTTGCCGGCGCCGCGCTCGACGCGACGCGACGGGTCGAGCCCGGCGAGCGGGTCGTCGTGACCCCGCTACCGGATCCGCGCGCGACGGAATTCATCGCGCAATCGATGCCGTTGACCATCGTCTACGAAGACGCGACGCTGCTGGTGATCGACAAACCGGCTGGGCTGGTCGTGCATCCTGGCAGCGGCAACTGGGACGGCACGCTGGCCAATGCGCTGCTGCATCACGCGCCGACGCTGGCCGCGGTCGCACGTGCCGGCATCGTGCACCGCCTCGACAAGGACACCAGCGGGCTGCTGGTCGTCGCCAAGACCGCCATCGCGCAGACTGCGCTGGTCAGGCAGTTGCAGGCGCGCAGCGTGCATCGCGAATATCTGGCGCTCGCCACCGGCGACATCACGCGCGGCGGCACCGTCGATGCGCCGATCGGACGCCATCCCGTCAAGCGCACCTCGATGGCAATCGTCCACACCGGCAAGCCTGCCGTCACGCGCTACGCAGTGCGCGAACGCCTGGGCGACTGCACCTTGCTAAGTTGCCGCCTCGAGACCGGCCGCACGCATCAGATCCGCGTGCATCTCGCATCGCTCGGCCATCCCTTAGTCGGCGACCCTGCCTATGGCCGCGGACGCGGTATAAAATTCACTCGCCAAGCGCTGCATGCGTGGCGTCTCGGACTCGTCCATCCCACCAGCCAAGAGGCGATGCAGTGGCAGTCACCGCTGCCAGAGGACTTCGCGACTCTGCTCGCCACGCTGCGCCAGCGGCCCACCCGTGCCTGACGCTGCGCTGCGTTCGCAGCTGGCTGCTGCCGGGCTCGATTGGATCGTGCCCGACTGGTCCGCGCCGGCGAGCGTGCACGCGCTGTCGACAACGCGCCATGGCGGCGCGGCGGGAATCGCCGATTTTTCGCATCGCAATCCCGAGCTCGCGCGCGTGCGCGCGACACTGCGCCGCATAGTGCCCGCCGAGCCGCTATGGTTGTCGCAAGTGCACGGCCCCGGCGTCGCATCGGCCGATCATCCGCACGCGAGGCCGCCGCAAGCGGACGGTGTCATCGCAAGCGCGACCGATGCGGTGTGCGCGGTTCTTACCGCGGACTGCCTTCCGGTCCTGTTCACGGACGTGGACGCGACCAACGTAGCGGCCGCGCATGCGGGTTGGCGCGGCCTTGCCGCCGGGGTGCTCGAGGCGACCGTCGCGGCGATGCGCGTCGCGCCACAAGCGGTGATCGCGTGGCTCGGGCCGGCAATCGGACCGAATGCCTTCGAAGTCGGCGACGATGTGCGCAACGTGTGTTGCGCTGCCGATACCGGCGCGCAGTCGTCCTTCGTCGCTTCGCGGCCGGGCAAGTGGCACGCCGATCTCTATGCGCTCGCGCGGCGCCGACTGGCGCGCGCGGGAGTGCACGCAGTCTACGGCGGCACGCGTTGCACGCTGACCGAGCGCGACAGCTTCTTTTCCTATCGGCGCGGCGGCGACGACGCGCCGCGCCGGATGGCAACCGTCATCTGGCGCAGTCGGGGCTGACCGTATAATGCTTTTGTCCCGTCAATGATCGCCACCCTGTCTCCGCTCGCCGCCATCGTCATCGCCTGTCTTGCCGGTGGCGTGCTCGCCATCGTCGCCGCGGCAGGAACGCTGGCGCTGCATTCGCGCTGGATATCGCGGCTGGTAAGTTTTGCGGTCGGCGCGCTGCTCGGCGCGGTGTTCCTGGAATTGCTGCCGCATGCGCTCGAACTCGGCTCGACCGAACGCGTCATGGGCACTGTGCTCGCTGGCCTGCTGCTCTTCTTTCTGCTCGAGAAACTGGTACTGTGGCGCCATAGCCATGGCGACCCGGAACTGCCCGACACTCCGGGCGTCGTCGCGCACGCTCATGGCGCGGACGGTGGGCGCTCCGGGCTGATGATCGTCATAGGCAACAGCGTCCACAACTTCTGCGACGGGGTCGTCATCGCCGCCACCTTCATCGCCGACTTCGCGCTCGGGACGACCACGGCGCTGGCCATCGTCGCGCATGCGATTCCGCAACAGGTCGGCGACTTCGCGGTGCTCATGCATTCGGGGTTCTCGCGCCGGCGCGCCTTCGCGTACAACCTCGTGACCGGCGCGGCGACGCTGGCCGGAGGACTGGCCGGATATTCTGCGCTCGCCTCGATGCAGCAAATTTTACCGACGGTATTGGCGCTCGCCGCCGCGAGCCTGCTCTACGTCGCCGTCGCCGACCTGATTCCCAGCCTGCACCGCCATCCGGCACCGGCCCAGACCGCCGTGCAGGTCGTGCTGATCGGCGCCGGAATCGCGGTCATCGCGATCGTCCACTACGCGCTTGAGCGCTGAGATGACGGAGCAGAACAAGCAGGCCGCTAAAATGGACGCACCGCCGGCGCAGTGGACCGAACTCGCCGCGCAGTGGCAGGATTTGGGCGGGCGCTGGGCGCGGTGGTGGCAACAGCTTGCCACCGCGGCGCAGCCCGCCGGCATGGCGGCCCCCGGAGTCGGCAACGCCGGCCTGTCATTACCGGCCTTTCCTGCCGCGCACATCGACCCGCTTGCCGCCGCCGCACTCACCGACCAGTACAACCGCAAATTCGAAGCACTGTGGCTGCAGGCGCTGCAGGGCGCACCGGCACCGACGCCGGGAGAGCACCGCGATCGGCGCTTCGCATCGAAGGAATGGCGCGAGCAGCCCTACTTCACGCTGCTCAAGGAAGCCTACCTGTTGTATTCCGAATACCTGCATCAACTGGTCGAACTCGCGCAGGGCGAGGCGGCGGAGCAAAAGCGGCTGGCGTTCCTCGTCGATCAGTATGTCGACGCGATCGCGCCGTCGAATTTTCTCGCGACCAACCCCGACGCGCTGAAACTGGCGCTGGATTCCGGCGGCGCATCGCTCGCGCAGGGGCTCACGAACCTTGCCGCCGACGCCCAGCGCGGACGCATTTCCATGACCGACGAAACGGCCTTCGCGGTCGGCGTCAATCTGGCCATCACTCCCGGCAGCGTGGTCTTCCGCAACGAACTCGTCGAACTGATCCAGTACGCACCAAGGACGAAGACCGTGTTCAAGCGCCCGCTGCTGATCGTGCCGCCCTGCATCAACAAGTACTACATCCTCGACCTGCAGCCGGAAAACTCGTTCGTGCGCTATGCCGTCGAGCAGGGGCACACCGTGTTCATGGTGTCCTGGCGCAACATCGGCTCGGCGCAGGGTACGCTCGGCTGGGACGACTATCTGCAGGATGGCGTGCTCACCGTGATCGATCGCGTCCGCGACATCGCGGCAAGCAGCACGCTCAACGTCCTCGGTTTCTGCGTCGGCGGCACCCTGCTCGCGAGTGCGCTGGCGGTGCTGGCGGCGCGGCGCATCCATCACGCTTCCAGCGCGACTTTTCTTACCACTATGCTCGATTTTTCCGATCCCGGAGACATCGGCGTGTACGTCGCGCGCGAGGCGCTCGCGGCGCGCGAGCCGGCGTTGCGCGGGGGCGGACGCGTCAAAGGCAGCGAACTTGCCAACGCTTTCGCGAGCCTGCGCGCCAACGACCTCGTGTGGAACTATGTCGTCGGCAATTATCTAAAGGGCCAGACGCCGCCCGCGTTCGACCTGCTGTACTGGAACAGCGACTCCGCCAACCTGCCCGGACCGATGTATGTCGACTACGTGCGCAACATGTATCTCGACAATCGCCTGTGCGAACCCGACGCGTTGACCATGTGCGACGAGGCGATCGACCTCGGACGCATCAACGTGCCCGCATACGTGTACGCCTCTCGCGACGACCACATCGTGCCGTGGCGCTCAGCGTACCGGACCGTGAAACTGCTGGGCGGCGAGCCGGTCTTCATACTGGGCGCGTCCGGCCACATTGCCGGCGTGATCAATCCGGCGGCGAAGAATCGGCGTAACTACTGGAGCAATGAATTGCTCACTGAAGACGCCGACGACTGGCTGGAGCGCGCCGAGTCGATCGCCGGGAGCTGGTGGCCGCACTGGGCGGCATGGCTGGCCGGATACGCCGGCGCGCGTCATCCCGCGCCACGCGCCGCGGGCAACGCCAGGAATCGTCCGCTGTGCCCAGCTCCGGGAACGTACGTAACAGAGATTCCGGACTGATCAAGGCCGGAAACCAAAAAACGCCGCCTGCCGCACCCAAGCGGCCTGCGATACCATAGAGGCACTCATAGAAGTCCCCAGTGCAGTGCAGGGGGCCATGCCGCAACCACTGACGGAGTATTTCCATGACCGACATCGTCATCGCCGCCGCGGTTCGCACCGCGATCGGCAAATTCGGCGGCTCGCTCGCCAAGATTCCCGCGCCGGAACTCGGCGCCACGGTGATTCGCGCGTTGCTGGCGCGCGCCAACGTCAAGCCCGAACAGATCTCGGAAGTGATCCTGGGTCAGGTGCTGACCGCCGGCAGCGGCCAGAATCCGGCGCGGCAGGCGCTCATCAAATCGGGTTTGCCCAATTCGATTCCGGCCATGACCATCAACAAGGTCTGCGGGTCGGGACTTAAGGCGGTCATGCTCGCCGCGCAAGCGGTGTGCTGCGGCGACGCCGACATCTTCATCGCCGGCGGGCAGGAGAACATGAGCGCGTCACCGCACGTGCTGCTCGGTTCGCGCGATGGCTTCCGCATGGGCGACGCCAAGCTCGTTGACAGCATGATCGTCGACGGCCTGTGGGACGTCTACAACCAGTATCACATGGGCACGACCGCTGAGAACGTCGCGAAGAAATTCGATATTTCGCGTGGAACGCAGGATGAATTTGCCGTAGCCAGCCAGAACAAGGCCGAGGCGGCGCAGAAATCCGGCAAGTTCAAGGACGAAATCACGCCGGTGATGATTCCGCAGCGCAAAGGCGATCCGGTGGCGTTCGCGGCCGACGAATTCATCAAGGCCGGAACGACGCTGGAATCGGTCAGCGGCCTCAAGCCGGCGTTCGCCAAGGATGGCTCGGTGACCGCGGCGAACGCATCGGGGCTCAACGATGGCGCCGCCGCCGTGCTGGTGATGACCTCGGAGCGAGCCAAACAACTGGGCCTGAAGCCATTGGCGACGATCAAGGCGTTCGCGTCGACAGGCGTAGATCCCGCGATCATGGGCATGGGTCCGGTGTCCGCATCGCGGCGCGCACTTGAAAAAGCCGGCTGGAAACCCGCCGATCTCGACCTGATGGAAATCAACGAGGCGTTCGCGGCACAGGCCTGCGCGGTCAACAAGGAAATGGGCTGGGACACGAGCAAGATCAACGTCAACGGCGGCGCGATCGCGCTCGGCCATCCCATCGGCGCATCGGGGTGCCGAGTGCTGGTGACGCTGCTCTACGAAATGGCGCGCCGCGATGCCAAGAAAGGCCTGGCCTCGCTGTGCATCGGCGGCGGCATGGGCGTGGCGCTGGCGGTAGAGCGATAGGGATGGCAGCGATGACGGGTCAGGCACCAATTTCGGTACGGCGAAATTGCGGCCTGGCTTCATAACAAAAATTGGGGTGTGACCCCGGAGGAGCGAGGACATGGCACAAGACAAACACCGCGTTGCGCTGGTTACCGGCGGCATGGGCGGGCTGGGCGAAGCGGTCTGCGTGAAGCTGGCGGCGCTGGGTCATACGGTGGTGACGACTCATTCGCCCGGAAACAACAAGGCGCAGGAGTGGCTCGCGGCGATGAACAAGCAGGGATGGAAGTTCCACGCCTATCCGTGCGACGTCGTCGACTGGGCCTCCTGCGTGGCCTGCGTCGCGCAGGTCGTCAAGGAAGTCGGGCCGGTCGACGTGCTGGTCAACAATGCCGGCATCACCCGCGACATGACCTTCAAAAAAATGGACAAGGCAAACTGGGACGCGGTGATCAGGACCAACCTCGATTCATGCTTCAACATGACCAAGCAGGTGTGCGACGGCATGGTCGACCGCGGCTGGGGACGCATCATCAATATTTCCTCGGTCAACGGCCAGAAGGGCGCGTTCGGGCAGGTGAACTATTCGGCGGCGAAGGCCGGCATGCATGGTTTCACCAAGGCGCTCGCGCTCGAAGTCGCCAAGAAAGGCGTCACCGTCAACACCATTTCGCCGGGCTACATCGGCACCAAGATGGTGATGGCGATTCCGCAGGAAGTGCTCGACTCCAAGATCGTTCCGCAGATTCCGATGGGCCGCCTCGGCAAGCCTGACGAGATCGCGGGCCTGGTTGCGTACCTGTCGAGCGAGGAAGCGGCATTCGTCACTGGCGCGAACATCGCGATCAATGGCGGACAGCACATGTTCTGATGCGGCGGGCACGCTCGCGCATCGCCACCCGTCACGTCGCGCGACTGTTCGACGCGCGACGCATCGACCACAGAGGACCGGGAGCGGACATCGATATTCGCAGCTGCATGAATTCGGTAACTCATTGGCGCGCCGCGGGCACGTTTCTGCTCGCCGCGATCAGCAGTGTTCCCAGCCTTGCGGCGCAGCCCACGCCCGCGCAATCAAGCGCGATCCGCCAGGCGTGCCGTGCCGACTACCAGGCGCATTGCATGAGCGTTTCCACCGGCGGCAGTGCCGCGCTGGCATGCCTGCAGCAGAACGCGGCGAAAGCTTCCGCCGGCTGCCAGGATGCGCTGCGCGCCGTGAGCAGCGTTCCGGCGCCGTCGCAGGCTTCCGCTGCGTCTTCGCCGGCGCGAACCGCTGCGCCGCCGGATGTCTACTCCACCGGTGATGTGCGCGAATGGCCGCATGTCATCGCCGGCCCCGGCGGCACCGCCACCCTCTACCAGCCGCAGGTCGTGGCGTGGCCCGATCGGCGGGTGCTAAACACACGCATCGCAGTCGGCATCACGCCGTCAGGCGGCACCGCCGCGGCGTTCGGCGTGATCGAAGTGGCTTTCCTGACATCGGCCGATCTCGACGCGCGCACCGTCGAGTTGACGCATGCGCGGCTGATCTCGGCGCATTTCCCTTCGCTCGATGGCGATCGCGCGGCAGAGCTACAACAGAAAATCAAATCGGCGCTCGACTCGATGGGGACCAAAAGCGTGGCGCTCGATGCCATCCTTGCCGGCATGCGCCTGCAATCCGAGCGACCGCCCGAGGTCGCGCTGCGCAACGAGCCGCCGGTAATTTTCGTCAGCGGGCGCGCCGCGAGTCTGGTGGTCTTCGACGGCGATCCGATACTAGCTCCCATCAACGGGACGCGGCTTTCGTTCGCGGTCAACACCAATTGGGACGTCTTCGTCGATGCCGACACGAAGACCTGGTACCTGCTCAACAACGACGCATGGCTGTCGGCGCCCGACGCCAAGGGCCCGTGGCGTCCCGCGGGCGCGCTGCCGCCGACGTTTTCAGCGCTGCCCGATGATGCCAATTTCGCCGGCGTGCGCAAACAGATACCCGGGAGCGTGCTCAACGCGAGGGATGCGCCGGAAATCTTCGTCTCCACGGTGCCTGCCGAAATCATCGTCACCGGCGGACCGCCGAAGCTCAAGCCCATAGCCGGCACGTCGCTGCAGTACGTGGCCAACACCGACGCCGCGCTGTTTCGTGACGGCGCCGGAGGCAGCTACTATTTTCTGGTCTCGGGTCGCTGGTTTTCGGCGCCTTCGCTAGAAGGCCCATGGGTCTTCGCGACGAGCAACCTGCCAGCCGACTTCGCCCGCATTCCCGCCGCGGGACCGCGCGGGTTCGTGCTCGCGTCGGTACCTGGAACGCCGCAGGCACAGGAAGCGCTGATCCAGGCACAGATTCCGCGCCAGGCGACGCTGAGCCGCGCGAGCGCCAAGCTCGAAGTGCTCTATTCCGGTACGCCGCAATTCGTCCCGATCCCCGGCACCGCCATGTTCTATGCAGTGAACACATCGTTCGACGTGATCCGTGTCGGCGACGCTTACTACGCGTGCGCGCAGGGCGCGTGGTTCATGGCGTCGAAGCCGGATGGCCCCTGGGTGCTGACCGCGAACCTTCCCGCCACGATCTATACGATCCCGCCGTCGAGTCCGCTCTATCGCGTGGTCTACGTGCAGGTGTACGACGCGACTCCCGAGGCCATCACTTTTGGCTACACCGCGGGATATTCGCAAGGCTACGTTAGCGCCGGCGTCGTCATGTACGGCACGGGCTGGTACTACCCGCCCTACATTTATCCCGGCCCGGTGCCGATCTATTATCCCTATCCCTATTCGTATTCCGGCGCCGCCTACTACAACTCGGCGACTGGTGCGTGGGCGCGCGGCGGCGCGATCTACGGTCCTTATGGCGGGGCGGTCAAGGTCGGCACCGTGTACAACCCGGCCACCGGCGCGTGGGGGCAGGGAGGAGCCATCTACGGTCCCAACGGTGGCGCCGGCGCGTTCTCGGCCTACAACCCGAGCACTGGCAGCTACGCGCACGGCAGCGCGGTGTGGGGTCCCAACGGCGCATCGGGCAATGCCAACTGGTACAACGCTCGCACCGGCGTGTCCGGGTCCACCAACCAGAACAGCAACGCCTACAGTCGCTGGGGATCGAGCACCGTCTCCGGCCCGAACCAGACCGTGCATACGCAGAGCCAGGCCGATGCGCGCGGTGCCACGGGATCCTTCAGTTCCAGCACCGGCGCCAAGGGAGCGGGCGTCAGCGGCGCTGGCGGCAACAACGCTGGCGTAATCAAAGGCGCGGGTGGAGATGTTTATGCAGGCGCCGATGGCAACGTGTACAAGAAGACCTCCGACGGCTGGTCCAAATACGACAACGGCGCATGGAATTCCGTGCAAAAGCTGGCGGCAGGACAAGCCGGCGCGACGCACGTGAACCAGACTGGCGCACGAACTGCTGCGTCGACGGGCAATCTGTCGGGCGCGACGCAACGGGCCGGTGCCTCAGGCTTCCAAGGCGTTGGCCAGCTCGACCAGGATCGCGCCGCGCGCAACTTCGGCGCGCAGCGCCAGCGCGAATTCGGTGGCGGCCGCGCGGGCGGAGGTTTCAGGCGCTAGGCAAGCGCCCCGATTGTTATCGTCGAGGTTCCGGCCGAAAAGTACGCGGTCGGGGTAGGTAACATGAAGCGGACGACGGTGCAGTGTTCGCGAGCGCAATAGCCCAAAAAAAACCCCGCAGGTTGCCCTGCGGGGGGAGGCTGTATCATTTAGGAGGAGGAAAATGATACAGAAGGAGACATCAACATCGATATTGGGACTCTTCCTCCGGCTTCAAGTTCCACGACGCCCTTCCAGCTTCTGATGGTACTTAGGCAGCCTTGCGACCCTTGACCGGCGCCGTCGTGGCCTTGGCCACGCTCGCTGCGTTCGCCGTAGCAGCGCGCATCGACGCATCAGCGAAGCTTACGACTTGCTTGCTGGCCTTTGAGAACTGATCGAACGCCGCGGTCGTCGCCGCCATCGTCGACTTGAGGGCCGTCACTGCGACGTCCGAACCGGCGGGCGCATTCTTGGCCGCCGTTTCGACCCAGGCTGCGACACCCTTGGTGTACGACGCCCACGCCTGCTCGGCCAGCGCCGAGAAGTCCGCTTGCGCTTCCGACGCGATCTGGTAGACACCGCGCGAGTAGCCCAGCGCGTTCTGCACGCCGGCTTCGGTCAGCTTGGTGCGCACGGCGACAAATTCCTGCACGTCCTTGATGCCGGCAACGGCGTTGGCGCTGTAGACGCCCGTCTCCAGCACGACCTTGGCGGCCTGCAGGTTGAGCTTGGCGAGGCGCTCGGCCTTCTCCAGTGACATCGAAGCCAGCTTGACGGCGCTGTCGTAGCCCGCCTTGTTGATTTCAGCGAATTGTTCGGTTGCGTTGTACATGGTGAATCCTTTCCCGTTAGGTTAGTCAGGACCCTAAACGGGTCCTCCATCGTCAATGCACGCGGCTGCTTCCGGGCGTCCGTCCTGCCGTGAGCGACCCGTGGATTACTTCGTTTGCTGCACCGCACAATTCGAATTATGGGGGCACGTTTCGGACAAGTCAAGGCATTTTTGGTGCATTGCACCAACGGATCGCGTAGCGGTTGCCGGCATGTTTCAAACACCCAAATAAATCAGCGGTTTATAATCCGCGCTTACGTTTCAGGAGTGTCCATGAGCAAGCCGCTGCGAGTGATCAAGAAATACCCCAACCGGCGCCTGTACGACACCGCCAACAGCGGTTACATCACTCTGGCGGACGTCAAGCGGATGGTGCTGGAATTCATCGATTTCCAGGTCATCGACGCCAAGACCGGCGACGACCTGACGCGCGCGGTCCTGCTGCAGATCATCCTCGAGGAAGAGTCCGCCGGCCTGCCGATGTTCTCCAGCGAAATGCTGTCACAGATGATCCGCTTCTACGGCAACGCGCTGCAGGGCATCATGGGCAACTACATGGAGCAGAATGTCAGGGCATTCGTCGCGATCCAGGCCAAGCTGCAGGACCAGGCGAAGCAGATCTACGGCGACAAGATGCTGCTCACGCCCGACCTGTGGAAGCAGTTCCTGCAGATGCAGGCGCCCGCCATGCAAGGCATGCTCGGCAATTACCTCGAGCAGAGCGCCAAGCTGTTCATGGACATGCAGCAACGCATGCAGGACCAGACGCGGGGTCTGTTCACGGCGTTTCCGTTTCCGACATTCGGCGCAACTGCGACCGCGCCGGGTGACGACGACAAGAAGCGCTGAACCGCCGCGCGTCAGCGAAGCAGCGCACAAACTGCATTGCAGCGTAGTCGCTTGACGCGGCGCGCAACCCGGGAAGCACATGAAATCCAAAGCAGTCGCCGCGCCCCGTGTCGGCTTCGTCTCGCTTGGCTGCCCGAAGGCGCTGGTCGATTCCGAGCAAATCCTGACGCAGCTGCGGGCCGAGGGCTACGTGGTCGCACCCACTTATGCCGGCGCCGACCTGGTCGTGGTCAATACCTGCGGCTTCATCGACGCCGCGGTCGCG
Organism: Edaphobacterium sp. (SeqCode); assembly: GCA_039934835.1. Classification (GTDB taxonomy): domain Bacteria; phylum Pseudomonadota; class Gammaproteobacteria; order Burkholderiales; family Casimicrobiaceae; genus PALSA-1003. Next base: position 14,912 of record JBDTLK010000008.1, read on the forward strand.
GAATCGCTCGATGCGATCGGCGAGGCACTGGCCGAAAACGGCAAGGTGATCGTGACCGGCTGCCTGGGCGCTAAGGACGGCGGCGCTTTCGTCAGGGAAGCGCATCCGCGGGTGCTCGCTGTCACGGGCCCGCACGCCGCTCCCGAAGTGATGGCGGCGGTGCACGCGCATCTGCCGAGGCTGCACGATCCCTTCGCCGATCTCGTGCCGCCGCAAGGCATCAAGCTCACGCCCAAGCACTACGCCTATCTGAAGATCAGCGAGGGCTGCAATCATCGCTGCACTTTCTGCATCATTCCTGCCATGCGCGGCGACCTCGTCAGCCGCCCGATCGGCGAAGTGATGATCGAGGCGGAGAATCTGCTCAAGGCAGGCGTGCGCGAGTTGCTGGTGATCTCTCAGGACACCAGCGCCTATGGCGTCGATGTCCGCTATTGCACAGGCTTCTGGCGCGGCCGACCGTTGAAGACACGGATGACCGAGCTGGTCGGCGCGCTGGGTGCGCTCGCTGCAGAGTACGGCGCCTGGGTTCGCCTCCACTACGTCTATCCGTATCCGCACGTCGACGACGTCATTCCGCTGATGGTCGATGGCCACGTGCTGCCGTACCTGGACGTGCCGTTCCAGCACGCCAGTCCGCGCATCCTGAAGCTGATGAAGCGGCCCGCGAACGCCGAAGGCTCGCTGGCGCGCATTAAAGCCTGGCGCACGCTGTGCCCGGAACTGACGATCCGTTCGACCTTCATCGCCGGTTTCCCGGGCGAGACCGAGCGCGAATTCGAGTTGCTGCTCGATTTCCTCGAGGAAGCACAACTCGACCGCGTCGGCTGCTTCGCCTACTCGCCGGTCGATGGCGCCGCGGCGAACGCGCTGCCCGACCCGGTTCCCGAAGCGCTGCGCGAAGAGCGACGCGCGCGCTTCATGGCCACGCAGGCCGCGATCAGCGCGCGGCGCCTGCGCGAGAAAATCGGCCGCACGCTCGCTGTGCTGGTCGACGCGCATGAGGGTTCTCTGGCGATCGCCCGCAGCGCCGCCGACGCCCCCGAGATCGATGGCCAGGTGCGCGTCAAAGGTGGCGCCGCACTTGCGATCGGCGAGTTCGCGCGAGTGACAATCACCGGCTCATCCGCACACGACCTCACCGCCACGATAGAACGCTGATGCGATTCTCGCCGCAGGACTGCGGTGTTGCCGCACATTGCGCGCAGCGACGATGGGCCCGCGCGAGTTCGACCTCGCCGACGAAGCAACGTCGCCCGCCGGCGGTCTCGACGTGCCGGCGCTGACCGAAAAGAACCCAATGCAGCCACTGTCCTGATACGCGTGGCCGGTGTTTCTGACGCGTCGCGAGTGTGCCTGCCTGAAGCGGACTCAGCGTGGCAGTTTCGCCGCCGCCAACTCGCGAGTGAGGTCGGTGAGCATTGCGGCCCATGCCTTGGAATACGCCGCGGCGAGCGCATCGGGTGAGCGCGACGTCATTGCAACGCGTTGCCTGAGTTCGGTCTGCGAAATAGGGACTCTGTTGAGCCCGCGATTGTCGATGAGAAAAAATTTCGCCGACAACACTGCTGCCGGCTTGGCGGCATCGCGGTAGTCTCCGTAGATCTCGCTGACCAGGCCTTCGAGCACGAAGTCGCCGTCGACATTGGCCGACCCCGGCAGGACCTCGCGGAAGATGCCGGAGGCTGCGAGCCAGGCCCCGACGTCCGAGGTAAGCATCGCCGAAGGCGCGATGAAGAATTCATTGTAGAAATCGGACTCGTACCTGAGCGCTTCCTCGCGGTAGACGAACGACCGGCCGCGAAACGCCGTGCCCACCGCGATCGATCCCACTTTGAGCGTCACCTGATGCGCCGGCGCCGATTTGGCCGTGGGCATGGTGGGCGCCAGCAGGTAAGTCTGCTTCATCGAGGCCGGGCGCGTGGCGAGTCCGCACCCGGCGAGCGCCACGATGAGCGCCAGTAGCAGCGCGCTATGGAATGAACCAGGACCGGGGCAGCGGAGCAGTTTCATTGGGCACCTTTGGCCGGTGGCGGCGGCCCGCCGAGGATCACGCTGGATGGATACCGCTTGGCGTTTTCGGTGAGATCGCGCAGGTTATCGGAAATCTGGCGCAGGTTCTCGAGCGTCGTGGTCAGGTCGACCTCTCCGCCGCCGACGATCCGGTCCAGCCGCGCCAGCGTGCGCTGCATGTGCGCGAGCGCGCTCGCGATATTCGGATCTTCGACGAGTTTCCTGGCTCCGGCGAGAGTGGCATCGGCATTGGCAGGGAGCCGCTTGAGCGCAGGATCGTCGAGCAAGCCTGCCAGCTTCGCATTGCTCGCGCGCAACTCGGAGAGCAGCGCGGCGCCTTCCTTGCCGAGACGCTCCATAGGCAGCTGATCGAGCTTGGTCTCCAGCTTGCGCAAGACGCTGGCGCTGCGCTCGGAAAGTTGCTGCGCATCGATGGCTTCGATGCGCTTGTTGGTGTTGACCAAGAGTTTGTTCAGGTTGGCGATAGTGGCTTCGAGGTCGATGTTGCGCAGATGCTCGACGATGTCGGAGGCCGCGGCGACGAACTGCGTGACCGTCGACTGCGCGCCGGGGATGTACAGGTTGGCGGGTTCCCAGGAAATCGGCAGCAGCGGATTGGTTTTCGGGTCGACATAGTCGATTTCAAGATAGCTGGTGCCGGTAATGCCCTGTGGCGCCAGGCGCACGCGCAGACCCTTCTCGATTTCCGCCTTCAGCGCGTCCGCATTGGTCAGGTCGCCGGCGCCGGTACGCCCGCCGATCAGGCGCGGGACGATTGTGGCCTCGACCATGACGTAGCGCAGCCGCTCCGACATCGGGATGTCCTGCTGATACCGGTTGTAGGTGAAGCCGATGCTCTTCACCTCGCCGACGATGACGCCGCGGTACTTCACCTTCGAACCGAGCTCGAGGCCTTGGACCGATTCGTTGAAGTAAGTCTCCATCACGATCTTCGACTGGAACAGCCGGCCGGCGCCGAGTAGCACCAGCAGGAACACCAGCGCGATCACCGCGCCGATGACGAATAGTCCGATCTTGAAGAAATTCGCTTGCGCGCTCATTGTTCCCCCCGACGCGGCACTGCGCGCCTCCCCCAAAGGGGGCGCGCCTTGGGGCGGCGCGGCGGCGCTGATCGGTCCCCCCGAAGCGGCACTGATGATCGCTGCATGGTCGTTTTCTACGTCGCCTCGGCCACCGCTTCGCGCCGGAAGAATTGGCGCACCCACGGGTTGTCGCTGCCGTCGCGCAGCAGCTTGGGATCGCCCTCGGCGATGATCCCCTTGGTGCGTTTGTCGAGCATGATCACCCTGTCTGCCACGGCGTAGATACTGGCGAGCTCGTGGGTGACGATGACGAAGGTGATGTGCAGGCTGCCGGCCAGACGCAGGATGAGCGCGTCGAGCTCGGCCGAAGTGATCGGGTCGAGTCCGGCGGAGGGCTCGTCGAGGAACAGGAGCGTTGGATCGAGCGCCATGGCGCGCGCGATCGCCGCGCGCTTCTGCATGCCGCCGCTGATTTCGGACGGCATGTGACCGGAGAAGCCGTCGAGGCCGACCAATTTAAGCTTCATGCGCGCGAGCAGGTCCATCGCGTCGCTGTCGAGCGCGGTGTATTCCTCGAGCGACAGGCGCACGTTTTCGAGCAGCGTCATCGAGCCGAACAGGGCGCCGCTCTGGTACATGACGCCGATCTTTTGAAGTATCGCCTTGCGCTGCTCGCCTTCGGCGGTGACGATGTCGTCGCCGTCGATGAAGATGCGCCCGGACATCGGCTGGTACAAGCTGACCATGTGCTTGAGCAGCGTGCTCTTGCCGCAACCAGATCCCCCGAGAATGACGAACACCTCGCCGCGATTTACCGTGAAGTTGATGCCGTGCAGCAGCACGTTGCCGTCGTAGCCGGCGGTGAAGTCCTCGACGCGGATGATCGGATCGGCGGGCATGGGCGGCGTTCAGATGTCCAGCAAATAGTAGATGAACGCAAAAATGCCGTCGACGATGACCAGCAGGATGATGCCCGACACGACCGCGCGCGTTGCGGAAATGCCCACGGCGCTCGCCCCGGACTGCGTCTGCAGCCCGCGAAGGCACCCGATGCCGGCGATGAGGATGGCGAAGACGGGGGTCTTGGCAAGCCCCGCCCACAGATCCTTGACGTCGACCAGGCTGTCGACTTCGCGCAGGAAGGTCAGGATCGGAATATTGAAGCTGATCATGGTCAGCGCGCCGCCGAGGATGCCCACCATGTCGGCGAACAGCGTTAGCAGTGGCACCATCAGCAGCGCCGCGAGAACACGTGTGACCACGAGGAAGCGCACCGGGTCGAGGCCCATCGTCGTCAGCGCGTTCAATTCCTCGTTGACCTTCATGGTGCCGATCTCGGCAGCGAACGCGGCGCCCGAGCGGCCCGCGAGCAGGATCGCCGTCATCAGTGGCCCGAGTTCGCGCAGGATCGACAGCCCCACCAGGTCGGCGACGAACAGTTCGGCGCCGAACTGCCGCATCGGCACGGCCGATTGGAATGCCAGGATCAACCCGAGCAGGAACGAGATCAGCGCCACGATCGGCAAGGCGTTGACGCCGACCTGCTCGCAGAGAAACCACACGTCCTTCCAGCGCACGCTGGTCGGATGGCAGATCGCATTCCAGACTGCCAAACTGGTCTCGCCGATGAAGGCCACCTGCGATGCGATATCCCGGCCGGTGGTCAGCGCGGCGCGGCCGACATCCTCGATTGCATTCAGGCGTTCCGCGGCCTCGGCCATCGGCGCGCGCAGCGCCACCGGATCGAACTGGTCGAGCAGCGTCTTAAATTCGGGCCGCAGTCCGCGCACGGTCACCGGCGCCTGCGCCGATCGCTCCTGGCGCAGCAGATCGATCAGCATCGCTACGCCGCCGCCGTCGCAGTAGTCGACTTTCGCGGCATCGACGATGACGCGCCGCTCCGGCGACTGCGCGACCACGTTGCGCGCCTTAGCCCACACCGCGGCAATCGAGTAGGCGTCGAGGCGACCGGCCAGGCGAAGTTCAAGCGTGCCGTCGGTTCCATCCACAACCGCCAGCGTTGCCGCGGATGCCGATGCACCCAGGGCAGTCGCCAGCGCGGTCACTGCAGGAGCTCGACCTGGGTTCCGAAGACGTGGACGCGGTCGCCGACGACAAACAGCGGTTCGTAATTCTGCATCACCGACCGGCCGCTGCCGTCGTCCATCTTGACGACGACCTCCCAGCGAGTGACATCGCGCTTGTTGGGCCGGGTCCGATACGCGGCACCGCCCGCGGCCCCGACAAAGACTTGGCCCTGGTTGCTGAAGCCGGGTCCGACCTGATACACGGCGACCGCCGAGGGGCCCAGGTCGTTGGGCGGCGCCACGCTTCCCAGCGGCGTCCATTGGTCCTTCGCGGTCACTTCGCGAATCGACTCGACCTTGCCGCAGCGATCACACGCGGCCGCAGAAAGTGCGGGCTGTTTGCTCGCCGGCGATGCCGATGCCGAGCCTGCGCCGGCAGCAGGTGCGGGCGACTGTTGCGCGAACGCGGAGAACGCGCCCAGCCACGCGAACAGAGCAGCGCAGAACAGTGCGACAACCGGCAGCGGCGCCAAGTGCATCATTCGGGGAGAGTGTTGAGATAGAACATGGAATGCAACAGCGGCCCGGGACGACCCATCGCCCCAAGCCAGCGATAGTAGATCTCGTCGATGTCGCCACTGCGGTAGATCTCGACCAGCGCCCGATTTACCGCCAGCCGGAAATCCGGATCATCGCGGCGCACCACCAGCGCGTAGGGCTCGAAGGAAAAGTCCGTATCGAGGAGCATGAACTTGGCCGGGTCGGCGCTGCCCGCCCGCGCCGACACCAGCACGATTCGGTCTCCCGCGTAGCCGTCGGCCTTGCCGTCGGTGAGCAGCGCCAGCCCCGCGGCGCCGTCGGCTACCGGAATGAGATCGGCCTTGGTTCCGAGCACTGTGAGTTCGCGCTTGAGCGCACTCTCGGTCGTGGTCCGCGGGATGACGGCGATGCGCTTGCCGGCGAAATCAGCGAGCCGCGCGAGTTTGGCGTCGGTTCGCGTGAGGATGCTTCCGCCGTCGACAAAGATGGGCAGGCTGAAATCGACCTGCTCGTAGCGCGACAGCGAGGCGGTGGTGGTGCCGCATTCGATGTCGACCTTGCCCTTGGCGACCGCGTCGAGTCGATCGGCGGCGGCCAGCGGCGTCCATTCGATCTTGAGCGCCGGCAGGCCGAGTTGCTTCTGGATTGCCGTCGCGATGCGATTGCACAGCTCGGCGCTGTAGCCGCGGATCCGGCCGTCGCGTTCTCGGAACGAGAACGGCGCAGCGCCGGCGCGATAACCCAGATGGATCGCACTGTCGGCGCGAATTCGATCGAGCGTGCGCGACGCGTCCGCAGCCGCCGCCGCGGTAGCGGCAACCAGGCCGACCGCCACGCAAAACTGCAGGCACCCGATGCGGCGCCGGCTCGCCATCATTGCTCCCTGATCATAAAATCACGCTGCTTCGTTGGCGTCGGCGCAACAGCGCAGACAATGGAAAGTGTAGCACGCGCGAGCGTGCCGGGAACCTTCGCGCTTGGCTCGCAGCGCCTATGGCGCGATGGCCTGCGTTATCGATGGCCTGCGTTATAATTCCTCTCCGGTTTTCACGGCGCGCTCACGCGCCCGCGTACCGCTCTCTCTTCCATTCCGCCCCCGGGAAATTCCATGAAGCGCATCCTGTCAGTGCTATTTATCGCCGCGAGCCTTTGCGCTCCCGCCGCATTCGCGCAAGGCGCACCCAACACTCTTGCCAAAATCAAGGCCGCCGGATCGATCACGGTCGCCTTTTCCGGCGATTCGCTGCCGTTCTCGTTCGTCGAGTCCAACAACCAGCCGGCCGGGTATTCGATCGACCTGTGCAAGCGCGTGATCGCGGGAATCGCCCGCGCCGTCGGGATTGCCGACCTGAAGGTGAATTGGGTGATCGACACGGTGCCCAATCGCATCGCGATGGTGGCAGGCGGCAAGGCCGATCTCGAGTGCGCCAACACGACCGCGTCGCAAACGCGGATGAAGGACGTCGACTTCAGCAACCTTATCTTCGTCGACGGCGGCGGCTTCCTGGTGCGCACCGACTCGACGGTAAACGGCTTCGCCGACTTCGGCGGCAAGGCGATTGCCGTCACCGCCGGCACAACCACCGAACGCCGCCTCAATGCCATGCTCAAGGACCGGCTGATCAACACCAAGGTGCTGACGGTCAAGGACGGCGTCGAGGGCGTGGCGATGCTCGAGTCCGGCGCGGTGCAGGGCTTTGCCAGCGACAAGATCAAGCTCATCGGTCTCGCCGCGCAGGCGAAGGACCCCAAAGTGTTCGCGCTGCTCGCCGAAGACCTGTCGTTTGAACCGTACGCGTTCATGATCCCGCGCAACGATTCGGCGTTCCGCCTCGAAGTCAACAAGGCGCTGACGCAGGTCTATCTCTCCGGCGACATCGACCAGATTTTCCTCAAGTGGCTGGGCAAGCTCGGTCGCCCGAGCGGCCTGCTGGCCGCCATGTATGTACTCAACTCAGTCCCGGAATGATGACCCAGAGGATTATGATCATGCAGGAACGGATGCAAGGATTTGCGGCGCTGCGCCGCGCGGCAGTGGCGTTGACGCTGGTGGCGCTGACGCTCGCGGGTTGCGCACCGCAACCGAGTTTTCAGGTCACCCAAGCGCCGTTGGCACACACTGGCACCGTCGAATCCGTGCGCGAGACCGTCGAGCAGAGAAACCCCAGCGGGCTGGGCCTGATTGCCGGCGGCCTTATCGGCGGCGGGTTGGGCAGCCTGGTCGGCGGCGGCACCGGCCGCACCGTGGCGACTGTCGTAGGCGCGCTCGGTGGCGGTTTTGTCGGGAACGAAATGGAGCGCAGCCAGACGCAGGTCGTCCAGGCGATCAGTGTCAAATACGATGACGGCAGCTGGGCGACGATCCGCCAGAATTCTCCGACCGGACTGCGTGTCGGCGACCGCGTTGTGGTCACCGACAACGGCATTCAGTTGCTGGGCAACTAGGCCATGTGTCGGCAGGATTCGCCGCCTGCCCTGGCTGCCTGGCCGAGCGGCCTCGGCCTGCTCGCCGGCGGACTCATCGGCGGCGGTTTGGGCAGTCTTATCGGTGGCGGAAGCGGGCGTACCGCCGCGACGATTCTGGGCGCCGTGGGGGAGGATACGTCGGCCACAACCTGGAAAAATCGGAAACGCAGGTGGTCTACGAGATCAGCGTGAAATACGACAACGGCACCTGGGGCACGGTACGGCAGACAGCGTCGCCACCGTTTCGCATTGGCGATCGCGTGCTGGCGACCGACCGCGGACTGGAATTTGCGCCGAAACCGGCGTGCCGGACGCGGTCCGGGAGGCGCAACGGCGCTCAGTGGTAGCCGGCGCCGGCCTTGACTTTGCCGCGGAACACCCAGTACGACCATCCCGTGTACATGACGATGATCGGCAGCAGGAAAACGGTGCCCACCATCAGAAACGTTTGCGATTTGCTCGAGGATGCCGCGTCCCAGAACGTGATCGAGTACGGCACGATCATCGGGATGATGCTGATGCCCAGCCCCAGGTAGCACATGCCGAACAGGCCCATCGCCGCCAGGAACGGCGCGCCCTCGCCACCCGATTTCAGCGAGCGCAGCAACCACACGAAGAGTGCGAGCGTGACGAGCGGCACCGGCGCCAGGAACAGCATATTCGGCCACGCGAACCAACGCTCCCGGATCTGCGGCTGGATGAACGGCGTCCACAGGCTTACTGCTCCGATGAACACCGCCACGCCGAAGGTGAACATGATCGCCTTGCCGCGGGCCCACGCCTGCAGTTTGCCCTCGCTCTTCATCACGATCCAACAGGCCCCGATCAGGCCGTAGCCGGCGATGAGTCCGACACCGGTGAACAATGCGAAGGGCGTGATCCAATCAAAACTTCCGCCAGCGAACACGCGCCCCGTGACCGGAATCCCCTGCACGTAAGTGCCCAACACAACGCCCTGGGCGAAAGTTGCTACCACCGACCCCCAGTGGAAGGCGTGATCCCAGAAACGGCGATGCGTGAGATGGCGGAATTCGAACGCCACGCCGCGAAAGGTCAGCCCGACGAGCATGAACAGGATCGGGAAGTACACTGCTGGCATGATGACCGCGAAGGCCAGCGGAAACGCCGCCAGCAGCGCAATGCCACCCAGCACCAGCCAGGTTTCGTTGCCGTCCCAGATCGGCGCCACCGAATTCATCATCAGATCGCGGCTGGCGTCGTCGGGCGCGAAAGGAAACAGGATGCCGATGCCGAGATCGAAGCCGTCGAGCAGGACGTACATGAACACGCCGAATGCCAAAATGCCCGCCCACAGCGGCACGAGATCGAGCGTCATGGCGCCAAGCCGCTCCGCCTAGTCCGCATCAGCAGCAGCCCCCGACAATGGCCGCGCCGGTCTACCGATCGGCTGCGGACCCGTCGCCACCGTCGAGTCGACCGGCCCGGCGCGAAGTAACCGGACGAGGAAATAGCCGCCGGCGCCGAAGATCACGATATAGGCGGCGATGTATACGAGGAGCGAAATGACGACATCGCTGGCGGAGAGTGACGGCGTGACCGCGTCGCGGGTGCGCAGCATGCCGTACACCACCCACGGCTGGCGGCCGACCTCGGTGGTGATCCACCCAGCGACTACCGCAACGAATCCCAGCGGTGCTGCCAGCTCGCACAACTTGAGGAACCAGCGTGTGTCGGCGAGCTTCCGTCGCCACCACACCCACCAGCTGCAGAGAACCAGCGCGAGCATCGCGACACCGCAACCGACCATCACCCGAAACGAGAAAAACGGGATTGCCACCGGCGGGCGATCCTGCGGCTTCCAGTCCTTGAGTCCCTGCACCACGCCATCGGCATCGTGGGTCAGGATCACCGAGCCCAGGACCGGAATGCTGATTTCATAGCGGTTGCGCTCGGCGCGCTCATCCGGCAACGCGAAGAGCAGCAATGGCATGCGGCTCTGCGTTTCCCAGTTGGCTTCGATCGCGGCGATCTTGACCGGCTGATGCTCGCGCGTGTTGAGCCCGTGCAGATCGCCCAGTTCCATCTGCAGCGGCACGAGCAGCGTCAGCAAGCCGAACGCCATCTTCAGCATCGTCGTGCCATCTTCGCGGAAGCGCCCGGCGCGAAGGTGAAACGCCGCCACGCCGGCGACGACCAGCGCCGTGGTGATATAGAAGCCCGTCACCGTGTGCGCGAAGCGGTATGGAAACGAGGGGTTGAAGATTACCGCGATCCAGTCGTCGGGAAAGAAACGGCCGGCGACGATGGAATGGCCCGCCGGTGTCTGCATCCAGCTATTGACGACGAGAATCCAGAAGGTCGATAACAGTGTGCCGGCGGCGACCATGATCGCCGCAGCGAAATGCATCCACGCCGGTACGCGCGCGCGGCCGAACAGCAGCACGCCGAGGAAACCGGCTTCGAGGAAAAAGGCGGTCAGGCCCTCATAGGCCATGAGCGGGCCCACGATATCGGCCGTAGCGTCGGAAAAGCGGCTCCAGTTGGTGCCGAACTGGAACGGCATGACAATTCCCGACACGACACCCATCCCGAACGAGATCGCGAATATCTTGAGCCAGAATTTTGAAAGGCGAAGGTACACCGGCCGGCCGGTGGTGAAATGCAGCCCTTCGAGCACCGCAATGTAGGATGCCAGGCCGACGGTGAACGCCGGAAGCAAAATATGCAGCGCGACTACCCAGAAGAACTGGATTCGCGACAGGAAGACCGCGTCGAACGCCATCGAGCCCTCTTTTTACTTCCTGATTGACTATAGCACGGCCCTTCCTGGCCCTGTCTTGACACCACCGCTCGGTTTATAATCGACAAGTCGCCCGAGTTCAACGCGGATGTCCCAGGCCGTGGCGCATAAACCAACAATGGAGAAAACAATGTTCAAGACCGGTTTCAACCAGATGGCGCGATGGCTGCTGGTGTCCCTGTTAGTCGCTACCAGCGGCGCGGCGCTGGCCCAAACCGAGCAGCAGAATCTGATCAACAAGGCCGACAAGACCCTGTCGAATTTTCTGCGCGACCCGGATATGACCTGGCTGCAGCAGAATCTGAGCCGCGCCAAGGCGATCATGATCGCGCCCGAAATCCTCAAGGCAGGATTCATCTTCGGCGGTTCCGGCGGCCGCGCGGTGGTGCTCGCGCGCGATGCGGGTTCGGGCAAGTGGGCCGGCCCGGCGTTCTACGCGCTGGCAACGGCCAGCGTCGGCTTCCAGGCCGGCGTCTCGGTGTCCGAGGCGGTCACGCTGGTCATGACCGAGAAGGGTTTGAACTCGCTGCTGGCGACGTCGGTAAAGCTTGGCGGCGACGCCAGCGTGGCTGCGGGTCCGGTCGGCGCAGGTGCGAAAGCCGACGTGGTTGCCGACTTCGTCACGTTCAGCCGCGCCAAAGGTGTCTACGGCGGCCTGAACCTCGATGGCACGGTTATCAACATCAGCAACGACTGGAACGAAATCTTCTACCAGAAGAAGGGCATCCTGCCGCCGGATATCCTGGTTCGCAACACGGCGCACAATAAAGGTGCCGACAAGCTCGTTGCTGCTGTAACCAAAGCCACGAAGAAATAACGGCAGCGCAGTAATAGAAACGGCCGGATCGAATTCGATCCGGCCGTTTTCATTTGGGGTGCGCGAAACCAACGGGCGCGGGGGCTCGATTGCGGCATAATTCCTGCCATGGACTCGCCCGTACCGCGCCTTCAACTCAACGGCATTTCCAAAACCTACCCCGCAGTCGTCGCCAATGCCGACATCGACCTGACGGTCCTGCCCGGCGAGATTCACGCCGTGCTCGGCGAGAATGGCGCCGGCAAATCGACGCTGATGAAGATCATCTACGGCGTCGTCGAGCCCGACGATGGCACGATCCGCTGGAACGGCGAGCCGGTGACGATCGACAATCCCGCAGCGGCACGCGCGCTCGGCATCGGCATGGTATTTCAGCATTTCTCGCTGTTCGAGACGCTGACCGTGGCGGAGAACATCGAACTCGCGCTCGATGCTGACGCGGTCGACGCCAAGCTCCCCAAGCGCATCCGCGAGGTCTCCGAGCGCTACGGCTTGCCGCTCGATCCGCGACGTCATGTCTACTCGATGTCGGTCGGCGAACGCCAGCGCGTCGAAATCGTGCGCTGTCTGTTGCAGGAGCCGCGCCTGCTGATCATGGACGAGCCAACTTCGGTGCTCACACCGCAGGCCGTCGCCAAGCTGTTCGAAACGCTGCGCAGGATCGCCGCCGAAGGCTGTTCGATCCTCTACATAAGTCACAAGCTCGACGAGATCCGCGCGTTGTGCCAAAAGGCCACGGTGCTGCGCGCGGGCCGCGTGACCGGCACCTGCGACCCGCGCCAGGAAACCTCGTCGAGCCTTGCGCGAATGATGATCGGCGGTGACCTGCCGCATCCGCAGCATCGCCAGGCGCACGCGCGCGGCGACGGCGGACTGGTGGTGCGCAATCTCTCGCTGACTGCCGACGACCCGTTCGGCACCGACCTCACCGCGATCGATCTCGACGTCCATGGCGGTGAAATTGTCGGCATCGCCGGCGTGTCCGGCAACGGCCAGAAGGAGCTCATGGCCGCGCTGTCGGGTGAACGCACGCTCGACGCTGCGCGCGCGATCATGCTCAACGGCGAACCGGTAGGGCGCATGGATGCGGCACGCCGGCGCGCGCTGGGCCTGGCGTTCGTTCCCGAGGAACGCCTGGGACGCGGCGCGGTGCCGGAAATGTCGCTGGCCGACAACGCGCTGTTGACCGCGCACCGCCAGGAATTGACGCGGCGCGGCTTCATCCGTTTCGAAGCGGTGCGCGCCTATGCGCAGGCAACGATCGCTCGCTTCAAGGTCAAGGCACCGGGTCCCGCCGCGGTGGCGCGCAGCCTCTCCGGCGGCAACCTGCAGAAGTTCATCGTTGGGCGCGAAATTCTGCAGGGCCCGCGGGTGATGATCGCGGCGCAACCGACATGGGGCGTCGACGTTGGCGCTGCGGCGCAGATTCGCCAGGCGCTGATCGACTTACGCGACGAAGGCGTCGCCGTGCTGGTGGTGTCCGAGGAACTCGATGAGCTCTTCGAGATTTGCGACCGACTCGCTGTTATCGCCCGCGGCCAGTTGTCGCATCCGACGCCGACGCACCTGACCAACGCCGGCGAGATCGGCCTACTGATGAGCGGCTCGTTCATCAGCGGCGACGCAGCTGAGGCGCACGTCGAGAACAGCGATGCGCATTAGACTCGAGGCCCGACCGGAGCCCTCGCGGCTCATGGGATGGGCGTCGCCGCTGCTCGCGGTGGCAGCGACGCTGATCGTCGGCTTCGTGTTGTTTTCAGGTCTTGGCAAGAACCCGCTCGAAGCGTTCTACGTGTTTTTCGTCAAGCCGGTCGAAAACCGCTACGGCGTGGGCGAACTCTTGCTCAAGGCGTCACCACTCATGCTTTGTGCCGTTGGGCTCGCCGCCGGCTACCGCGCCAACGTCTGGAATATCGGCGCCGAAGGCCAGTTGACGCTGGGAGCAATCTGCGGCGGCGGCGTTGCACTGGCGTTCCACGATGCCACAGGCGCGTGGGTACTGCCTTTGATGATCCTCGCCGGCGCGGCCGGCGGCATGGCATGGGCCGCTATTCCCGCGTGGCTCAAGACCCGCTTCAACGCCAACGAGATCCTCACCAGCCTGATGCTTGTGTATGTTGCCGTGCTGTTGCTGTCGATGCTGGTGCACGGCGCGTGGCGCGATCCGGAAGGCTTCAACTTCCCGCAATCGAAGATGTTCAACGACGCCGCGCTGCTGCCCATCCTGCTGCCGGAGACGCGCCTCAACGTCGGCTTTCTGATAGCGCTCACAGTGGTCGCCTGCGGATGGCTGTTCATGGCGCGCAGCCTCACCGGATTCCAGATGCGCGTCGCGGGCCTCGCACCCGCCGCAGCCAACTATGCGGGCATCTCGGCCGGGCGCACGGTTTGGATGGGCATGCTCATCGGCGGCGCGACCGCGGGTATTGCAGGCATCGGCGAAGTCGCGGGACCGATCGGCCAGCTGCTGCCGTCGGTGTCGCCCGGCTACGGGTTCGCGGCGATCATCGTCGCCTTCGTCGGACGATTGCATCCGCTCGGCATCTTCCTCGCCAGCCTGCTGATGTCGCTGCTCTACCTCGGCGGCGAATCGGCGCAAATGGCGCTCGCATTGCCCTCCGCGGTGACCGGCCTGTTCCAAGGGACGCTGTTGTTCTTCCTGCTCGCCGCCGACGTGTTCATCAACTACCGACTGCGCATCGCGCGCCGTCCTGTTGCGGTCGTGGCCGGCGCGTAGCCGCTGACAACAAGTATCGACGATGGATCACGTCGCCACGCTGTTCGCGCTCACGCTCGCCGCCGGCACGCCGCTGGTGTTTGCGGCACTCGGCGAACTCGTCGTCGAGAAGTCCGGCGTTCTCAACCTCGGCGTCGAAGGCATGATGCTTACCGGCGCAGTGGTGTCCTTCATGGTCGCGGCGACGACCAAGAATCCGTGGCTGGGCGCGCTCGCAGGCGTGGCCGCCGGCGCCGCGCTGTCGATCGTTTTCGCTGTGCTCACGCTGTCGCTGATGGCGAACCAGGTCGCTGCCGGGCTGGCGCTGTCTCTCTTTGGCGTAGGGCTGTCCGCGTTCATCGGCCTGCCCTTTGTCAGCGTGATGATCGACGGCATCCAGCCGCTGGCGAGTCCCGGGATCTCCGACCTGCCCTTCTTCGGCAAGCTGCTGTTCGCGCACAGCCCCTTCGTGTACCTGTCGCTGGTGCTGTTCGTGCTGGTGCAGTACTTTCTCTTCCATACCCGCACCGGACTGACCATACGCGCGGTCGGCGAATCGCCGGCATCGGCGCACGCGATCGGCTACCGAGTGATCGCGATACGCTATCTGTGCGTGATGTTCGGCGGCGCCTGCGCCGGACTCGGCGGTGCGTACATGGCGGTGGCGTACACGCCATTGTGGACCGAGGGCATGACTGCGGGACGCGGCTGGATTGCGCTCGCGCTGGTGGTGTTCGCGACCTGGAAACCGTGGCGCGTGGTAGCCGGCGCGTACCTTTTCGGTGGCGTCACGCTGGCACAGTTCCAGGCGCAAGCGCTCGGTGCGGCCATCCCGTCGCAACTGTTGTCGATGCTGCCCTACCTCGCCACCATCGTCGTGCTTGCACTGATTTCGCGCGACGCGGCGGCGATCCGGCTCAATGCCCCCGCGGCGCTCGGCAAGCCGTACCACCCCGACTCCTGAACAGGTAGAATCATTGCGAAACGGCGGCCCGCATTGACCGCAGCACTACCGCTTTCGCGTTGCCATGACTGATTCGACCAGGGAGAGTTGAAATGCCGCAGTTGTCCAAACGATTTATGCTGGTTGCCTTGCTCGTCGCGACCAGCGCGCTCGCGGCCGTACCTGCGCTTGCCGCCGACGAACCGTTCAAGGTCGGCTACGTCTACGTAAGCCCGATCGGCGACGCCGGCTGGACCTTTCAGCACGATCAGGGCCGCAAGGAAATGGAAAAGGCGCTGGGCGGCCGAGTCGTCAGCAAGTACGTCGAGAGCGTGCCCGAGGGCGCCGACGCCGAGCGCGTGATCCGGGAACTGGCGCAGTCGGGCAACAAGATCATCTTCACAACGTCCTTCGGTTACATGAATCCGACGCTCAAGGTGGCGAAGACGTTTCCGAAGACGGATTTCGAGCACGCGACGGGCTACAAGACCGACGCCAACGTCGGCATCTACAACGCGCGCTTCTACGAAGGCCGCTATCTCGCCGGCCAGGTGGCAGGCAAGATGAGCAAGAGTGGCGTCGCCGGTTACGTCGCCGCGTTCCCGATTCCAGAAGTCGTGATGGGCATCAACGCGTTCACGCGCGGCATGCGCAGCGTTAATCCCAAGGCCGAAGTGAAGGTGATCTGGGTGAATTCCTGGTTCGATCCGGGACGCGAGCGCGAAGCCGCCGACACGCTGCTCTCGCAAGGCGCCGACGTACTTACGCACCACACTGACTCCACCGCGGTCGTGCAGGCGGCGGAGGCGAAGAAGGCGTACGCCATTGCCTACCACTCGGACATGTCGAAGTACGGCCCCAACGCCCAGCTGACCGCGGTCACGCACCAGTGGGGCGCTTTCTACACCAAGGCGGTGCAGGACGCGATGAGCGGCAAGTGGAAGCCCGGCAACGTGTGGGGCGGCATCAAGGAAGGCATGATCAAGATGGCGCCGTTCAACAAGGTCGTGCCGAAGGAAACACAGGACCTGGTGAACAAAACCGCCGCGGACATCGGCGCGGGCAGCTTCCATCCGTTTACCGGGCCGATCAAGGACAACGAGGGCAAGGAGCGCCTCGCCGCGGGCAAGACGATCAGCGACGCCGACCTCTCGAAGATGGACTACTACGTCGAAGGCGTGCAGGGCAAGCTGCCGAAATAACGGCATGCAAGCGAAGCCGCCGTAGACGGCCGCGCGAAAACCCTGCCAGGAAAGGCATGAGCACACCCGGGCCGCCCCGAGCGCCGAAGTGCCCAATGAGCTGGAGCGCGCAGCGCGAACGTACCCGAATCCTCGCGTTGCCTGTCGTGAGGAGGAGATCGGCATGACCCCGCTCAAGGGCACGACCATCGTCACGCTCGAGCACGCGATCGCGGCGCCGTTCGCGACGCGCCAGCTCGCGGACCTGGGGGCGCGCGTGA
Organism: Edaphobacterium sp. (SeqCode); assembly: GCA_039934835.1. Lineage (GTDB taxonomy): Bacteria > Pseudomonadota > Gammaproteobacteria > Burkholderiales > Casimicrobiaceae > PALSA-1003. The sequence continues at coordinate 31,700 of JBDTLK010000008.1, forward strand.
TCAAGATCGAGCGCCCGGGTGTCGGCGATTTCGCGCGCGCGTACGACGAACGCGTCAGCGGGCTCGCTTCGCATTTCGTGTGGACCAATCGCGGCAAGGAAAGCCTGACACTCGACGTCAAGCATGCCGAAGCGCAGGCGATCCTGCGCCGACTGATCATCGATCATGCCGACGTGGTGGTGCAGAACCTGGCGCCCGGCGCGGCGGCGCGACTCGGGTTGTCCTACGCGACGTTGTCGAAAGAGAAGCCCGCGCTCATCGTCTGCGACATTTCCGGGTACGGCGAAGACGGTCCGTATCGCGACAAGAAAGCCTACGACCTGATGATCCAGAGCGAGGCCGGTTTCCTCTCGATCACTGGCTCGGAGGACGAACCCGCCAAGGCCGGCCTGTCGGTCGCCGATATCGCCGCGGGCATGTACGCCTACACCAATATCCTCGCCGCGCTGCTGGAACGCGGCCGCACCGGGCGCGGCGCGCACCTCGACATCTCGATGCTCGAATCACTGGTCGAGTGGATGAACTATCCGCTCTATTACGCGTATCAAGGCGCGCCGCCGCCGTCGCGAACCGGTGCGAGCCACGCGACGATCTATCCCTACGGTCCGTTTCCCGCGGGGGACGGCAAGATTGTGATGCTCGGCTTGCAGAACGAACGCGAGTGGGCGGCGTTCTGCGCCAAGGCGCTCATGCGCCCGGAGCTCGCCACCGATGCGCGCTTTTCCAACAACTCCAAGCGAAGTGCCGCCCGCGATGCGCTGCGCGCGCTCATCGTCGCCGAGTTTTCCACGCTTACGGCCGACGAAGTCGTGCGCCGGCTCGACGACGCGCAGATCGCCAACGCGCAGGTCAACGACATGAAGGCGGTCTGGGAACATCCGCAGCTACGCGCGCGGCGGCGGTGGATCCAGGTCGATTCGCCAGCCGGTCCCATCCCCGCGCTGCTGCCTCCAGGGACAGACCCCGACACGGCGACTTCCGGAGGGGCCGTGCCCTCGCTGGGGCAGCACACCGCGTCGATTCTCGGCGCACTGGGCTATTCCGCCGACGCGATCGCCGAGCTGCGATCCGCAAAGGCGATCTGAGCGGAGGCCGCTTGAAGCTGCCGCTGAGCTACCTGTTCGTTCCCGGTGACCGGCCCGACCGTTTCGGCAAGGCGTTCGCCGCGGGCGCCGGCGCTGTCGTCATCGATCTCGAGGATGCGGTCGCGCCGGGTGCCAAAGCCTCGGCGCGCGGACACCTGCTCGACTGGACGAAGGCGAAGTCGGCGCCGAGTGACGGACTGCTGGTACGAATCAACGACGCAACGACCTCGTGGTTCGATGACGACCTCGCGCTGGTGCGCGCAGCACGGATCGGCGCCATCATGCTGCCCAAAGCCGAGCGCGCGGCCGACATCGCACGCTGCCTTGCGGCGCTGCGGCCCGGCGGCTTCGTGCTCCCGATCATCGAAACCGCGCGCGGCGTGCAGGACGTCGATGCAGTCGCCGCTGCACCCGGCGTGCAACGGCTCGTGTTCGGCACGCTCGATTACGCGGTGGAACTGGATCTATCCGGCGACGAGCGCGGACTCATCTATCCGGCGTGTCGCATGTCGCTCGCCTCGAAAGTCGCGGGCATCGGCACACCGGTATCCGGCGTCACGCCGGAAATCGGCAACAACGACAAGCTCGCAACCGATCTGGCATTCGCGCGCGCCTGTGGCTTCGGCGCCAAACTTTGCATTCATCCGCAGCAGCTGGCGGTAACCCATCAAGCCTTTTTACCCACCGAAGCGGAAGTCGCGTGGGCACGACGGGTCGTGGCTGCAGTGGAATCGGGCAAGGGTGCGGTACAGGTCGACGGCAAGATGGTCGACCGTCCAGTGGTGCTCAAGGCACAGTCGATATTGGCGCGGGCGCCTGGCTAAAGCGATCCGCGCTGGATTGCGCGTGGTCGCGAGACCACCCCAGCGCGCGCAGCTACCTGCGGATCGCTTCCTGCGGCGGGACCAGCCGGAGCAAACGGTTCGGGCTTCATTGCTTGATATTCTTCGCGACTACGCAATCTTCTTGATGAGCTTCAACATCGCCTCAAAGCGCTTGCCATAGGGCGGTTGCAGCGTCCACGTCAACGCGATGCGCGGCTGCGTGAACACAGGTTTCTCGTGGGTGAAAGTCAGGAAACCGCGCTCGCCGTGATACGCGCCAATTCCTGACGCGCCAACTCCGCCAAAGGGCAGTTCCTCGTTGCAGAAATGCCAGAGCGTATCGTCGATAGTTACGCCACCGGCAATGGTCTGTGTCAACACCCTCTGGCGTGCAACACTGTCGCCGCCGAACATATACAACGCCAGCGGCCGTGGCCGGCCGTTGATCGTTGCAAGCGCCTCGTCGAGCGTCGCATACGCCTCGATCGGCAGGATCGGACCGAAGATTTCTTCCTGCATGACCGCCATGTCCGGCGTGACACCCAGCAGGATTGTCGGCGCAAGCTTGCGCTGCCTGACGTTCAGTGTCTCGCGCGTCGGGTTGATCGCGATGACCCGCGCGCCCTTACGCTGCGCATCTTCGATCAGCGCAGTGAGACGAACGTGGTGCCCGTCGTTGACGATGCTGGTGTAGTCGGGGTTGTCGCCAAGCGTCGGATACATTGCGCGCACGCTCGCGGCAATTTGTCGGGCAAGCGCGTCGACGCTGGCGGAAGGCGCGAGCACATAGTCGGGTGCGATGCAGGTCTGTCCGGCATTGAGCAACTTGCCCGCAGCGAGACGCGGCGCGATCATCTCCAGATCGGCGCCGGCATGAACCAGCGCGGGCGACTTGCCGCCCAGCTCCAGCGTGACCGGTGTCAGATTCGCCGCCGCGGCCAGCGCGATTCTGCGTCCCACAGCCGTCGACCCGGTGAAGAACAGGTGGTCGAAGGGCAGCGCCGAAAACGCCTGCCCGATATCCGCGCCGCCATTCACGACAGTGAACTCATCCGCCTTGAAATGCTGCGCGACCAGTCGCTCGAGCAGTGCCGAGGTGCGCGGCGTAAGTTCGCTCGGCTTGAGCATTACCCGGTTGCCTGCGGCCAGCGCCGCCACGGCCGGCAGGATCGCCAATTGGAACGGATAGTTCCACGGACTGATGATGCCGACGACGCCCAGCGGCTGGCGCACGACCCGGCTGGTGCCAGGCTGCAGATAGAGCGGCGTACTCACGCGCCTCGGCGCCATCCACCGCGCGAGGTGGCGCCGCGCGTGCTGTATGCCGACGCTGACCATGAACAGTTCCGCGAGCCGCGTCTCCTGCGCGGGACGCGTGCCGAAATCCGCTGCGATGGCCGCGACGATTTCGCCTTCGTGCTCGCCGGTCAGCAGCGCCAGCCGACGCAGCCGGTCGCGACGCGCGGCGAGCGACGGATCGCGTTCGGAGTCGAAGGCGGCCCGTTGCGCGGCGAATGCTCCGCCGAGCGCGCTCGGCGCCGTCGCGCGGGTCTTTTCCAGCTCGTCCACAGGGGTTGCCATCTCGCGTGCGGCGTGCTGAGCGGCCGGCGTCAGCGAATTTCGATCGCGGGCGTCAGTGCAGCCGGCGGGCGCGAGTCGTTCATCGCCTTCACCAGACGCTGGAATTCGGCCGAATCGCGCAGTATAGATACCGCGGCTTCGCGCAAACGGTCGACCGATTCCGGCGGCAGCACGAACGAGGTGGGCAGGTCCATCAAATAGGCGCGCTCCTTCTTATCGTTGAGGGCTTCGAACGATACGTCGACGGCGAAGATGTCGATGTTGGGCACGTTGGCTGCGGCGCGCGCCAGCGATGGGTTGCCGGCGTTGGCGAACGCACCTGCAGCGCGCAGGTCGCGCGTCGTCTGCCAGCGATAAATCATGTCCTTGAGCAACTCCACCGCTTCGTATGAATAGCGATCGATCGGCACGCCCGTGGCCTTGAGCACCAGTTGCAAATCGTTCGGTGGCCGCTCGCTCTTGTCCCACGTGGTCGAGGGATTGGATAGCGAGTTGACGACGATCACCGCAATCCGGTGCAGGGTGTCGATGCGCATCGAGCGGCGAAAGCCCGGACTCGACTCGAGATGTTCGAAGCCCTCGAGGATGGCACGCATGCCGAGGTTGTCGGACACCCCGCCGTCGACCATGTGCAGGTACGGCCGATTGATGCCATCCTGGAACGCGCGCATTTCCTTGAGCCGTTGCACCGCCCTCCCTGCGGGCCTCGAGCGAGCATTGGGATCGTCGAGTACGCGCGCCCATTCCGGCTCGCGGTAATTGCAGGATCCGCCATAGTTGTTCAGGGTCACCGGCGACAGCACGGCAGGTACTGCGGACGATGCCGCCGCGGCGCGCGCCAAGGGCACCGAACTCAGGTCGGAACAGATCATGTCGAAGTCCGTCTGAGTGAAACCAAGCCGCGATCCGGTGGAAATATCGGTCGCAGTCGCCATCACCCAAGGCCCCGGCTTCTTCTCCAGGTCGGCGAAGGTCGCCCCGTGAAAGAGTATCTCATCGTAATATTCCTCGGCCATCTCCGAACGGCCCCAGCCCTCCGACCAGAGCTTCGTCCAGTTCCACGGACTCAGAAAGCGCCGTACCAGTTCGCCCTGCACATCGCGCTTGAGGAACTGCTGCTCGTAAGTGTCGAAGAGCTTGTCACCGTAGAGCCCGTAGGCGAGCGCGGTGAAGCTGCCCCCGGAAACGCCAGTGACGATGTCGATTTCATCGAGCATGGTCGTCTTGCGCCCGCCGAGCGTCACTGGCGTGCGACGCAATTCTTCCAGCACGCCAAAGGCGAACGCCGCGGCACGCGTGCCGCCGCCGGAAAACGCGACAATGAGCACGGTGTCGCTGTCGTCGAATGCTTGCGGGCGCGTTTCGTAGCGATAGCCCGCCTTCCGGTCGACTTGCGTCACTGGCGTATTGATCGGGCGCGTGGCGCAACCCACAAGCAGAATGAACGCCAGCAAGGCTGGCCAATGGGAACGACGCGCGCTCATGGCGGAAGTAAAAGTCACGGGAAGCGAAGGCGCGAATTATACCGGTCCGTCCGCGAACGCCACGCGTCACGCGCCGCGAAGACCTGCGCCTACGTCGCGGCGCGCGACGCACCGATGGCTTCCAGCAAGGCCGGCGGATCGTGCGCGCCGGATACCGCCGTCTTGCCGTTGAAAATGAAAAACGGAACGCCGCCGATGCCCACCGCGCGGGCTTCGCGATCCTCTGCCTCGACGTCCACGCGCCCGACGTCCGACGCGAGCAGTGCGCGTGTCTCGACTTCCGGAAAGCCCGCTTCGCTGGCGATGCTTACGAGTTCCGCATGATCGCCGATCATCCTGCCGTCGATGAAATACGCGCGAAACAGTGCTTCCACCAGCGCGTCGGTCAAGTGCGCATCCCCGCGCTGCTGCGCCCAGGCGATCAGGCGATGTACGTCGCGCGTGTTCGGCTGGCGCTCGATGCGATCGAAGTCGAAAGCGATGCCGACATCGGCCCCGGCGCTCTTGACGCGCGCATAAATTTCCGCGGCGCGTACCTTGCCTCCGAACTTGGCTTCAAGATATTCGGCGCGCGCCACGCCCTGCACCGGCAGATCCGGATTGAGCTGGAACGGATGCCAGCGCCGAATCGTCGTGAGCCCAGGCTCGCGCGCGCGCAGGTCCGCGAGCGCTGCCTCGAGCTTGCGCTTGCCGATGTAACACCACGGGCAGACGACGTCGGAGACGATGTCGACGATGAGTTCGCTCGCGGTGGCGTTATGGGTGGATTGTTCGCTCATAGTGTCGCCAGTCTGCCGCCGGGAGTGCGGCCGGTCAATCGGGAACGCTGGTGGCGCGCGATAATGCGGCTTCGAACAGCCGTCCGTCACGCCATTCCATGGCCAGTACCACCCACCCCGCACGCTGGGACATTTTTTGTTCCGTGGTCGATAACTACGGCGACATCGGCGTCGCCTGGAGGCTCGCGCGCCAGCTTGCGGCCGAACATCGCCTCGATGTGCGCCTGTACATCGATGCTCTCGCGGCCCTGTCGCGCATCGCCCCGGAGGTCGACGCCAGTGCCGGACGGCAGTCCGTGCTCGGCGTCGACGTGCGCGCGTGGGACCGGTGGCGTGATGCGCGGCTGGCGGACGACGACATGGGCCAAGTGGTGGTCGAAGCTTTTGGCTGTGGCCTGGCGCCCGGTTACGTTGCCGCGATGTCCTCGCGCACCCCACTGCCGGTGTGGATCAACCTCGAATACCTGACGGCCGAGGGCTGGATCGAGGGATACCACGGCCTTCCCTCACCACAAGCGCGAGGACCGCTCACGCGCTATTTCTACTTTCCCGGATTCACTGCGGCGAGTGGCGGTCTCCTGCGGGAACTGGGGCTCTTCGCTCGTCGCGACGTTTTCCGCGCGGATAATGCCGCGCGCGCGAAGTTGTGGCGTACGCTGCAGATAGCGCCTCCGCCCGTCGACGCACTGGCCGTTTCGCTGTTCTGCTACGCCGACGCGCCGGTGGCGCAATTGTTCGACGCGTGGTCCGCCGGGGATAGTGCAGTCTGCTGCCTGATCCCGGAGAGTGTCGCTAACACTGCGGTCAAGCAGTGGGCTGGCCGCAATTTGCGCTCGGGTGAGGCGCATCGCCGCGGCGCCTTGATGCTGCTGCCGGTACCTTTCGTCGCGCAGGACGACTACGATCGCCTGCTCTGGTCCTGCGACCTCAATTTCGTGCGCGGCGAAGACTCGTTCGTGCGCGCACAATGGGCGGCGCGACCGCTGCTATGGCAGCCATACCGCCAGTCCGAAGATGCGCACCTAGGCAAGCTCGAGGCGTTCCTGGGCCGTCATTCCGCGGGACTATCTCCGGATGCCGGGACGGTGTTCGCGGCGTTCAACCGTGGCTGGTGCACCGGATCGATCGAACCGTCGCAATGGGATGCCGTTGCCGCCGCATACCCCGAGCTGTCGGCGCGTGCGGATGCCTGGGCCGCTGACTTGGCCGCACAGGACGATCTTGCGGCGCGGCTGGTCAATTTCGCCTTCGATCGGGTATAATTTTGGGTTTTCCAAGTTCAGCAACTGACCAGGCTCAGCCATGAAAACCGCTCAAGAAGTCCGTGCCGGCAACGTCATCATGATCGGCAAGGATCCGATGGTCGTGCAGAAGGCCGAATTCAACAAGTCCGGCCGCAATGCGTCGGTCGTCAAGATGAAACTCAAGAACCTGCTGTCCGGGACCGGAACGGAGACTGTGTACCGCGCCGACGAGAAGTTCGACATGGTTCAGCTCGAGCGCAAGGAAGTGACATATTCGTACTTCCAGGACCCCATGTACGTGTTCATGGACAGCGAATACAACCAGATCGAAGTCGAGCGCGACAACATCGGCGATTCGGTGCATTACCTGGAAGACGGCCTGGAGTGCGAACTCACGCTCTACGACGGCAAGCCGATCTCGGTCGAACTGCCAACCTCGGTCGTGCGCGAAATCACCTACACCGAACCGGCGATCCGTGGCGACACTTCCGGCAAGGTGCTCAAACCCGCCAAGCTGGCCAGTGGCCTCGAAGTCAGCGTCCCGCTATTCGTCGCCACCGGCGACAAGATCGAGATTGACACGCGCACCGGAGAATATCGCCGTCGCGTATGATTGTACGCATGGATATGCGGCACACGGGCGCCTGACGGCGCCCGTTGCGTCTGCGAGAGCGTCGTTGCCCGTACACGACAGGTTGAGCACTTCGAGATAGAAATCGCACCGCATGACCACCTTAATGGACTTTCCGCTGCGTCTGTTTGCCGTGACGTTTGTCACCCTGTGGTTATTCGCATGGATTGGAGCCGCTGCGTTCCGGAAACTCCGATCCGAGGCGACCGAGATGCAGGAAAACTTCGCGGTTGTTCAGGGCGCCACGCTGACGCTGCTTGGACTCATCATCGGCTTCACCTTCTCCATGGCCCTGACCCGTTACGATCAGCGCAAGAACTACGAGGAGCAGGAAGCCAACGCGATCGGCACCGAATACGTACGCGCCGATCTGTTGCCGGCGAGCGATGCCGCCAAAGTGCGGGCGTTGCTCGTGCAGTACGTCGAGCAACGCGAATTGTTTTACAGGACCCGCGATGCAGAGGAATATCGCCAGGTCAATATCAAAACCGCAAAATTGCAAGCCGAGCTCTGGAAGGCGGTCACTGTGCCGACGTCGGTGCAGCCCAATCCGCTGGGCGCGCTCGTGCTCGCCGGCATGAACGATGTATTGAACACGCAGGGCTATACGCAGGCCGCATGGTGGAACCGGATTCCCCACGCGGCGTGGCTACTGATGTCGGCGATTGCGCTGGTCTCGACCATGCTGGTCGGAATCGGTGCGAAAAAAGCCAGGGCAGGATCTGCCCTGCTCGTGGTCCTGCCGCTGGTCATTGCCATCGCCTTCTTTCTCATCGCGGACATAGACAGTCCGCGCGGCGGAGTCATTCGCGTGAGTCCGCAGAATCTGCAAAGCCTGTTGCAGGCGCTGCGCGCGCAGTAACGGCCGCCTGTGGAGCAACAATCGTGACATCAACGCGATCCGCGACGAGCCGCATGCGTGACGGCGACGCGCCGCCCGCGCTGGCTATTTCCGGCGCGACCGCGACCATTCGCCTGTGCCGGCCTGCCGCGCACAATCGCATCGACCCGGACGACATCGCCGTGCTGCGCGCGCATCTCGACCGAATCTCCGCGGATGGCGCCGTGCGTCTCGTCATCATCACCGGCACCGGCGTCACTACCTTTAGTTCGGGCTACACCATCGAGGCGATCCAGGAACGCCTCGATCGCGGTTTCGAGGACCTTCTGGACGCTCTCGAGCGATTTCCGCTGCCCACGCTGTGTGCACTCAACGGCAGTGTTTATGGGGGAGCAACCGACTTGGCGCTGTGCTGCGATTTCCGAATCGGCGTACGCGGCTCGCGCATGTTCATGCCGGCCGCGCGCTTCGGTCTGCACTACTATCCGGGCGGGCTGCGCCGCTACGTCTCGGCTTTGGGTGCCACGCAGGCCAAGCGTCTCTTCCTCACCGCGCAGACGCTCGATGCGGGCGAAATGCTACGCATCGGCTTCCTCACCGAGCTGGTGGACCGGCGAAGGCTGAACGGGCGCGTCGCGGCGTACAGCGCCGCACTGGAGGAATGCGAGCCGGGCGTCGTGCAATCGATGAAGCGGCAAATCGCGGCGATTGCGACAGGCGATGGCGCAGCGGCACGCTCGCGCGCTGACTACGACGCATCGCTGCAATCGGCGGAACTGCGGCGACGACTCGCAGCGCTGAGACGGGAGCGAGCGCGGCGTTGACAATTCTTGTTCGCGCTTGTCGTGTCATCGTCGGTGCTTGCGCAGGCGGGAACCAAAGATCAGATCAGCCGCGGTGAGTTTGCGCCCGATCAAGCCGATTCAGAATCAGGTGCCCGCGCCACTGCCACCCAAATGAGCGTCGCGGCTATTTGCCGGCCGCCGGCGCGAATGGCATTGCCGCCGGCTCGGAGGGGTTCGCCAGTTCTTCGATGAGTGCCTTCGCGCCGTTCCACGCGATCTGCACGCCGATGCACAGCACGATAAATGCCGACAGGCGCAGCACCACCATCATCTTGGTGTGTCCAAGCCACGTCGACACGCGTTCGGCATAGCGATACGCCAGCCACACCGTGAAGGAGATGATCACGACCCCGACGATGGCGCCTACAATGGCGACCAGTACGCTTTCTACATTGTGTGCGTGGTTGGCGCCGATCGCGACCGCAACCGAGATCGCACCGGGGTCGACCGTCAACGGAAGTGTCAATGGGTAGAAAGCGCGCATGATCAGCTGCGTGTCGGCGGGACCCGTGTCGGTAGGCGCCGCCGGCGCATCGTCGGACAGCAGTTTCCAGCCCAGTCTGCACAGCACCAGGCCGCCGGCAAATTGCACCACCGGAATCGACAGGCCAAACAGGCGCAGCACGAAATTGCCGAGCAGCAGCGAGCCCATCAACAGCAGGAAGGAGTTGACGGCGATGCTGCCCGCCAATGCCCTGCGCGTCGCGCTGTCCGCGCCGTGCGTCATCGCCAGGAACATCGGCGCACTGCCGACGGGATTGACGATCGGCAGAATCGCTCCCACGACTACCAGGATCACTTTGATCAGTTGCTGCAGGTCCTGGTCGATCAGCATTGCCGTTGCGCGCTATCCGCAGCGAGCTTGCCGAAGTTGGCGACCCGCATGGTGGTGCAGCGCGATCCTCGTTGTCAACCGTGGGATAATGCCAACCAGCCCATCAGCCGATTGCCACCGTTCATGCGACTCTGGTCCATCGCCGCGCTGCTGCTCGTCATTCCCGGTGCCAGCCGGGCGGCCGCCTCGTGCGCGCGTCCCGACACGGCCTTCTATACGTTCCTGACGCAGTTTGCCAACGACCGGCAATTTCAGCTCGATCGCATCGTCTACCCGTTGCGGGTGTTTCTCGGTGATGCCACGATCAAGGCTCCGGCGAGCGAAAAATGGGATCGGCAGCGGGTTACAAAGCTCGCGCCACCGCTGCTGGTGCCAGGCAGCGAACTGCGCGCGCAAGGGCTCAAGCAGAGCGCACGTCAGGTCGATTCCAAGCGCATCGAAGTCATCCAGTCGGCGGCAGGCGCCATCGCCGGACGTCGTCTGTTCATGTTCGAACTGCGCAGCAAATGCTGGTACCTGACCTCATATACCGCTCTTAAGCCCAGATCGAGTTGACGTTAAGAGATCGCCAGATGCAACAAATGTCTGAGGAGACCTCCATGCTGGTGAACAAGTCCGCCGAACGAGAATGGAACGCAACTGACCATGACGGTATCGAACGCAGCCTGTTGCGGAACAACGACACGGGAGGACGTTCGTCATTGGTCCGGCTGGCGAAGGGCGCGCGCTTTCCGCGTCACGCGCACCAGGGCACTGAAGAAGTGGTCGTGTTGTCGGGGACGGTGCTCATCGGCGGCGTCGAACTCGCGCAGGGCGATTACCTGTTCACCACCCCTGGCGAGGAGCACGATGTCGTCGCCGTATCCAATGCAACGATTTTCGTGTCGTCGCAGAAGCAGACACCGATAGTCGAGAAGTAGGGCCCACTTCACGCCCGCGCCAGGCGAAATCGATAACCGCAGTCAGGGCTTCGAATCCCCGAGGTTGGCGGGGATTCCGAAGGTGCCGTCAACGATTTCCACGAAGTTTCGTTCCTCGCGCAGGATCAAACGTTTCGTCTGCGCGAAAGCGAAGTTCTCGCGGCCCTCGGGATCCAACTTCAGCCGAGCGCGATAGGCTTCATACGCGGCCAGCGATGGAAAGGCAATAAGCCCCCACGCCACATTGTTGGTCCCCTCGTGCGGCAGGAAGTAGCCGACAAGGTGCCCGCCGCAGCGGGGAATGATCCGCCCCCAGTTCTCCGCGTATGTCTGGAAGGCGTCGCGCTGGAAGGGATCGATCTCGTAACGAATGAAACAGGTAATCAAGGCCGGGGTCGGTGGTTGATCCAGGGTGAACTATAGCCTGTCCCGGAACAGCCAACCCGCGCACCGTCCTGCGGACCACGCCCCTGGAGTGGCGGCATTCGAAACGCACGGTTCCTGCGGGACCGGCAATTGACCGGACCTGCAGCGTAAGCGAGGATAGCGAGGGCACTATTGCACCTCCAGGAATGGCGTGACCTCCAGCAGCCGCACCGGCGCTGTTACTTTTCTCTTCACCGATATAGAGGGAAGCAGTCGCCTATGGGAGCATGATCCCGAGCAGATGCGCATCGCGCTTGCCGGGCACGATGCGCTCGTTCGGGCCGCGATCGAAGGCAATCACGGGCGGGTCGTGAAAACCACCGGCGATGGTTTCTACGCGGTATTCGACGACGCGCTCGATGGGGTCGCGGCGGCGCTGGCTCTGCAGTCGGGCCTCCGCGATTCGCAGGCCACCGGCGGCCTGGCGCTACGTGTTCGCTGCGGCCTTCACCTGGGCAACGTCGAGCGACGCGACAACGATTTCTTCGGCAGCGCCGTCAATCGCGGAGCACGCGTGATGGGTGCGGCGCACGGCGGCCAGGTGCTGCTGTCTCGCGCTGTCGTTGAAACGCTCGCCGATCGCCTGCCGCAGGATTTTGCCTTGCGCGATCTCGGGACCGCGCGACTGCGCGATCTCGCGCATCCCGAGCACATCTTCCAGCTTCTGCACCCGCACCTGCGCAAGGACTTTCCGGCGCTGCGGGCGCTCGAGGGCATTCCCAACAACCTGCCGCAACTCGTGACCTCCTTCATCGGTCGCGAACGCGAGGTGGCCGAGGTCACGAACCTGCTGGACAACGCGCGACTGCTGACGCTGGTCGGCATGGGTGGGCTTGGCAAGACCCGCCTGTCGTTGCAAGTGGCGGCTGAAGTCATGGACGACTACCCGGCCGGAGTATGGCTGGTCGAACTGGCGCCGTTGGCTGATGCGCGACTGGTGGCGCAGGCGGTCGCTTCGGTTCTCGGCGTCAAGGAAGAAGCCGGTCATCCCGCAGTCGACGCGATCGTCAAGCATGTCACGGACAGACGTCTCCTGTTGATCCTCGACAACTGCGAGCATCTGCTGGGCGCATGCGCCGAATTGGCCAGGCGACTGCTGCAATCGGGTCCGCATGTGAAGATTCTCGCGTCCAGCCGTGAGCCGCTCCATATCGCCGGCGAGACGAGCTATCCGGTCCCATCGCTGACGTTTCCCGACCCGACGCAACCCATCGAGCTCGAAGCACTTGCACGATACGAATCGTTGCGCCTGTTCGTCGAGCGCGCCACGGCGGCTCAGCCTGCGTTTCAAGTAACCCAGCGTAGTGCGGCCGCGGTGAGCAGAATCTGCCAGGGGCTGGACGGCATCCCGCTGGCAATCGAGCTGGCCGCGGTGCTGGTGCGCGCCCTTTCGGTCGAGCAGATCGCGGCGCGGCTGGGTGACCGTTTCAAGCTGCTGACGCGAGGCGACCAGACCGCGCTGCGCCGCCAGCAAACGTTGCGTGCCCTGATGGACTGGAGTTACGACCTGCTCGCCGAGCGCGAGCGCGCTCTCTTCCGCCGGCTTGCAGTCTTCGCTGGTGGCTGGAAACTCGATGCCGCCGAAGCGGTAGGCGCGGACGGTGAGGTCAAGGACTCAGACGTACTGGACCTGCTCCTGCATCTGGTGGAAAAATCACTGGTGCAAGTCGAGGCCCAAGGTGAGCGCTACCGATTGCTCGAGACGGTGCGGCAGTATGCGCAGCTGCGACTCGACGCATCCGGCGAGTCGGAACAAGCCCGCTCGCGACATCTCGCGTTCTACCTGTCATTTGCCAAAGAATCGACACCGAAGCTATTGACCCCCGAACAAGGCACCTGGCTCAAGCAGCTCGATCTGGAGCGGGAGAACCTGCTGGCGGCGCACGCCTGGTGCGAGCGCGCCGCCGACGGCCCCCAATTGGGGCTGGAGCTGGTCGATGCAATGCTCAACTACTGGTTCCCGCGCGGCCTGCTCGAGCTCGGCTACCGCGTCACCGTGGAGGCCGTCGAGCGCCCGGGAGCGCTCGAGCGCAATCTCGCGAGGAGCGGTGCCGTTGGCAGCGCCGGCAATCTGAGCTACTGGACCGGGCGCTACGATCAGGCGCAGGCGTACGGCGAGGAGAGTCTGGCGATCGCCCGCGAAGTCGACAACGACACGGTGGCCTCGGCGGCACTCGCGCTGCTGGGGAATCTGTCCCTGAGGCGAGGCGACCTTGCCATCGCGCGCGAACACCTTCAGGAATCGCTCGCGCTCGCACAAGCAGTTGGCGACATGTACCGCGTAGCCTGGGCGCTCAATGCGCTGGCTGAACTGCATCGCGCGGCCGGCGAACCGCAGCTGGCGGAGCCTCTGTACGAGCAGGCCCTGGTGCTGCAGCGCGAGCGGGGGAATCTGCACAGCTGTGCGATCATTCTCGTCAACCTCGCACTGGTCGCCATCGCCCGCGGGTCGACAGAGCAGGCGCGACAGATGCTGCTTGAGGCGCTCGCGATCGCGCACAAGATCGGCTCGAAGCGGGCGGGACAGATCGTGTTCGAGGTGTCCGCGGGGCTGGAGGCATTGCGCGGGCAGTGGCAGCGCGCGGCGCGCCTCTATGGCGCTGCAGAGGCGCAGCTCAAGGTAATGCAGTCGCAACGCGAGCCCGCCGATGATGCATTTCTCGCGCCGCTGATCGCACGCTCGCGCGAGGCGCTGGGTGCGATGGAGTTCGCAGCCGCGGAGGCCGCCGGCCTTGCACTCTCCTACGACGACGCCGCGGCGGAGGCGCTTGCCTGCCTCAAGAGCGAACACTGATCGGTGGAAATGGCGGGAGCCGATCCTCGATGAAGAAATCGCCGGTTGCCGCGACTCCCGACGCATACTTGTCTTCGCTGCGCGGCTGGCAACGCACTTGCGTTGAAGCATTGCGATCCTCTGTACGCGAGGACGCGACGCTCGAGGAGATGGTGAGATGGGGTCACCTCGTTTATTTTTCGAACGGGCCGGTGCTGTTGATTCGGGCAGAGGAATCTCGTGTGCTGTTCGGCTTTTGGCGAGGCTAACGCATGCTTGCCATCGAGAAGCGCTTGAAGGCCGATGGAAAGTATGAACTGGCAACGCTCGAACTGGTCGACGGCACGAAACTCAGCCAAACGACGGTCCGCCGACTGACAAACAAGGCAGTTGCACTCAACAAGGCTCTTGGCGATCCAACGCAACTATAACCATCGCGCCGTTTCGCGCTGCACTCCGATGCGTGGCTGTGTCCTGTAACGATTGCTCTTTGGAGATACGAACATGTGCAGAAACATAAAGCTGCTCTTCAACTTCGCACCGCCTGTCACCGAAGATGAGATTGCTTCCGCTTCGCTGCAATTTGTACGGAAGATCAGCGGCTTCGCCAAGCCGTCGGAGGCGAACGAAGCCGCGTTCCTGCTTGCCATCGAGGAAATTGCGCAGGCGTCCGGCAAACTCCTGCGTTCGCTGGAAAGCAGCGCGCCGCCAAAGGATCGCGCCATCGAGGCCGCAAAGGCACGTGAACGCAGCCTGCAACGGTTTCCGACGTGAGCACAGCGCTGCCTGCGGACGCACGTCGCGCGAAAATTACCGTCGCAGAGTTGCTGCGCCGCACACCCGGGCCAGTCACCGCAAAATGGCCACGCGGCGAACCGTTCGCGGTCGGTCTTCGTCACGGATCGATGCTAGTTGAACTATTCGCTCCAGTGGGCAAGGACACGCAAGCGCCGCATGCGCAGGATGAGCTTTATTTCATTCACTCCGGCACAGGCACTTTGGTTCTGGATGGCGAGTCCTTGCCGTTTGCACCGGGCACATGCTTCTTCGTTGCCGCGGGTGTGGCGCACAAGTTCGAGGCATTCTCGTCCGACTTTGCCACGTGGGTAGTGTTTTGGGGCCCGCAAGGCGGTGAAACGTCCACGTAACGACCAGGAAGGAGCGATTCGCCATGCAAAACGACGAACAACACATTCGAGAGCTCGTAACAACCCGGATGGAAGCGACCCGGGTGGGGGATGTCGATACCATCCTTTTCCTGATCGCCGATGACGAGCGCGATAGGTAACGCTTGACCCATCGCTCCCCACGCGAGCAACGCGGGTGACCATCCACTCTGCGGATGTTAAGTGCGATGTCGCCGTGATCGGCGGTGGCATCATTGGCTCCAGTGTTGCGCATTTTCTGCTGCAAGAATTGCCGCAACTGGCCGTCTGTGTCATCGAGCCGGACCCAACCTACGAGTTCGCGTCGGCACTTCGCGCTTCCGGTGGCTGCAGAGTCCAGTTCAGCCTCCCGGAAAATATCTCGATGTCTCTCTATAGCATTGATTTCATCAAGAACTTCGAGCGGACGATGGCAACGAGAAGCCAGCCGTCGCCGGTCGACTGGGTTGAAGGCGGCTATTTGTTTATCGTACCTCCCGAGCACGTGGCTGGCCTGGAGCGAAATGTCCGCAAGCAAATCGCTGCGGGCTGTACGGTGGCCTTGCTGAGCCCGTCTCAGCTAAAAGACAAGTTCCCCTCGATGAACGTTGCGGATCTGGGCGCTGGGGCACATACACCACACGATGGCTGGTGCGACCCCAACGGATTGCTGTGGGGATTTCGCCGCAAGGCGATTGAGCAAGGTGCGACATTCATCAAGGACACCTTTGCTTCGGCCGAGGTCGACTCGGCAAAAGTGAGGCGCATTGCGCTTGCCAACGGAACGCGGGTAACCGCCGACGCATTTGTCAATTGCACGGGCGCCTGGGCGGGCGTCGTTGCCGAAAAATTTGGCATGCCGCTACCCGTATCGCCGGTGCGGCGGTTCGAGCACTATTTCAGCCCGGCGATCCACATCGAACGGCTTCCCTACGTGAAGGACGTTAAACGTCTAGCCTTTCGATCCGAGGGCCACGGTTTTTCGGGTGGGCTGGTCGACGGAAACGAGCCCCGGGGATTCAATTTCGATGTCGATCACGACTACTTCGAAAACGTTGTGTGGCCGGCGGTCGCGCATCGTTTTCCGGCATTCGAGGCTGCGAAGTGCCATCGGACTTGGTCAGGATTGTATGAGGTCAACGAGCTCGATGGAAATCCGGTGATTGGGGCGTGGAATAGCAGGCTTTCAAATCTTTTCACCGTGGCGGGTTTCTCGGGTCACGGCATGATGCACGCACCGGCAGCCGGAAAGTGCGTCGCGGAGCTCATTGTTCACGGCGAATACAGATCACTCGACTTGAGTCGATTCGGCTACGAACGAATCGAAGCATCGGCGCCTTATCCTGAAGAGGGCATCTTGTGAACGTGGCTTTTTGGGAATCCAAAGGAAAACGGCCCCACGCGAGGGGCCGTCACAGCTGAATTGGTGGAGGCGGCGGGAATCGAACCCGCGTCCGAAAACGCTACACAGTCGGGAC
>JBDTLK010000009.1:0-46829 GCA_039934835.1 Edaphobacterium sp. (SeqCode)
GTGTTACCCATGTCTCCGGTATAAACCGTTACCCATGTGTCCGGAATAGACCCAGTGTTGTTGGTAGCGAGCGAGGGACTCGAACCCCCGACCAAAGGATTATGATTCCTCTGCTCTAACCAGCTGAGCTAGCTCGCCGAAGGGCCGCCATTATCGGCGATTCGCGGCGGCGCTGTCAAAAGCATCGCATTGCGACGCGTTCGCGTCACGCGAGTTTTCGCTGCAAAAATCGCATGACCGCGCCGATCACCGGCAGCTTCGCATACAGCTCGCCAGCCGCGTCCCAGTAGTCGCGATGGTAGGCAACCTTGCCATCTGCCGCGAAGCGCACATGGGTGGCGCCGTGGATCGTCTGGGTCTCGTCCGGGCGCCAGCTCCGGATGCGGAACGTGAAATCCCACACCAGCATCGCCCCGTTGACGCCACCCACGGTCTCGCTGATGACGAAGCGGCAATCGGCGAGCTGGTCGAACATATGCTGGAATACGCGGCTGATGTCGGCGGTACCGCGCACGTCGTTGAACGGATCCCGAAAATACGCATCCGCTGCGTAGAAGTCGCCAATGCGCTCCGCGTCCGCTGGAACGAGCTGTTCGAAGAACGCGACAATGCGCGCGGTGGCGTCGGCGGCGTTCATAGTCCGGTCGAGCGGCGGATGAGCGCGAAGTACCAGCGGTAAGGCAACAGCCGCAGCAACTTGAGCTGCCGCGTGAACGCCTTGGGAAAATCGATCTCGAATTCGCCGCCGTCGAGGCCCTTGATCAACGAGGCCGCGGCCTCCTCTGCGCTGATCAGGTGCGGCATGTTGAAGTCGTTCTTTTCGGTCAGCGGCGTGCGCACGAAGCCGGGATTGATCAGGTAGATGCCGAAGCCCCTGGGATGCAAGTCGAGATAGAGCGTTTCGGTGAAATTGATCAGCGCGGCCTTCGACGCGCCGTAGATGAGCGCCTTGGGCAGGCCTCGGTAGCCGGCGACCGAGGCCACGATGCCCAGCGCTCCGCGACCCTGTGCGAGCAATGCCGGGAGCACCGTTGCCACGGTGCCGATGACACCATGCAGATTGGTCTTCAGCAGCGCCATGGCGTTGGCTTCGGTCAATTCCCAGGCGCGGATCTCGGCGTGCGAACCGGCCACGATGAGTACCAGGTCGATGCCGTTCCAGGCAGCGCGCACGCGCTCCCACGCCGCGCCGACCTGCGCGCTGTCGGTGTAGTCGAGAGGCTCGATGAGCGCGCGCGAACTGCCTGCCGCGACTTTGGCAAGGAGTTCCGCCTTGCGTGCCGACAACGCCACGCGCGCCCCGGAGGCGAGCAGCGCCTTCGCGGTTGCCGCGCCGATGCCGGTCGACGCGCCGATGATCCACACGCGGCAGTCTGGCCATGCGGGCAGTGGCGGGTTGAGCGCCACGTCAGCGTTTGCGAAACGAGAGCGTGACCTCGCCGACCTTGACGCCGTACTTGCTCATGGCGGTCCGGTTGAGCATGGTCGCAGCATCGACCAGAATCATCCAGTCGTCCATGTCCACGTTCCACACCTGGGCGTCGACGGGCAGCGCCAGCACGTAATTCCAGTGCAGCGTGTTGCCCGCCGCCAGCCCTTGCGCCGTGCCTACGACGTCGGGCGCCGTGCCGGTGTAGCGATCGCCGTCCTTGACGATTTTCCAGACGCGCTGCTGGGTCGTGCCGTCGGCATACTCGAAATGCTCGTCGAGAGTGCCCTGGTTGCCGACCCAGGTCGCGTCGACGCGCACGTGGAAGCGCTTGACCACCTTGCCGGAGCGATCCTGGAAGATGCCCCAGCCGTCCACAGTGCCGTTGAAATACTGTGCAAGATCGAGCGCGGGCTTTTCGCCGCGATAATCTTCGACGTTCACCGACGCGCAGCCTGCCACGCCGATGCTCGCCGCGGCGACCAGCGCCAGCGCGTTTTTCCACCTCATCATTTAGACCTCATCCGAGATTTGTCGAACCAGAGCAATGCACCGCCGGCGCCGAGTTTCAGCACGCAGGGCACGAAGGCGTAGACGATGGCCAGCGCGGTCAGGGCAGTGGAATCGCGCCCGCCGGGCTGGTAGCCGAGCGCCGAGAGCAGAGGCAACGCAATACCGGCGGCGAGCGCCAGATTGAGTTTGGTCGCCAGCGTCCAAATGCCGAAATAGCTGCCGGCGCCCTCCATCGTGCCACGCCGGCCGATGACGTCGGCGAGCAGCGACGGCGGCAAGGCGAGATCGGCTCCCAGCGCGATGCCGGAGAGCACGCAAATGATCGCGAACGCGGTGGTGTCTCCGGCTCCCAGTCGCGCAGCCCACACGAAGGCGGCAATCGCGACGCCCATCGCTGCAAGCCACGCCGTCGGTTTGCCGATGCGCGCGGAGAGTTTCACCCAGAGCGGCATGCCGGCGGCGCCGGCGATGAAATACAGTGCCAGGAAGACGCCCTGTCGTGCTTCGGCGTCGAGTACATCGGCGATAAAAAACAGCACCAGCGTTGCCGGGATGGCCGCCGCGATGCCGTTGAGCATGAACACGACGAGCAACTTGCGAAACAAGGGATCGGCAAGCGGGCGCGCGATCATTCCGCCTAGCGGCAACGGCCGCGCGCGTTTTGCCGTCGCAACGACGCTGCGCGGCGTGCCGCGCAGCGTGACAAAAGCGCACAGGACGGTGAACGCGGCGAACAGCAGCGCGAAGCGCCCCAGTCCGCCATCGCCACCGCCGAGATACGCCGGCAGAACCGCGGCAATGACCACGCCGCACAGCGCGAGGCCTTCCCGCACCGCGGTGATGCGCGTGCGCTCGACCGGATCGAGTGAGAGTTCCGCGCCCCACGCCTGGTGATTGATGGTGGCCAGGCTGAATGCGAAGTAGATCACCGCCAGCGCCAGCGCCAGCCAGACCAGCAGCGGAGTCTGCGCGCGCGGCAGCGGCATGAACAGCGCGATCATGCCGAGCCCGAGCAGCGGCGCCGCCAGCGCGATCCAGCGCTTGCGCGCGCCGGTTCGATCCGACACCGCACCGAGCACCGGGTCGACGACACCGTCGGCCAACCGCAGCACCAGCAGGATGACACCCAGTAGCGTCAGGTCTACGCCGAGATGGTCAGCGTAGAATTTCGGCAGGTGGACATACAGCGGCAGTGCCGCCATTGCCAGCGGCATGCCGAACACACCGTAGGCAAGCAGCGTTGTCACGGGCAGCGGCGGAACAGGCGCCGCCGCCGTCGCCGCGGTGCTCAAGGCGTGATTCCGAGGAGCTGCTGACGCAGCGCTGGCTCCGAAGAGGCGGGAGCGAGCCAGATGCCGAAGAAAGCCCGGGCGAATGCGCTGTCGTCTATGCTGCCGATGAGCTTGCCATTCTGATAGAACTGCACGCCACGCTTGGGCAGGTTGACGCCCGTAAGCTGGTCCCCAGCGTCGACGTCGGGCAGGATCTTCGCCAGCGTCTCGCCCCAGCGCACGCGTTGTTCGGCCGTGCAGGAGCCCTGCTTCTCCATTTCTTCCATGCTGCGCGCCGCAACGAGCGGACCCTTGAGCGAGCGGTGATAAACGAGTTGCAAGGCGAAGGGCTCGTCCGGTGACCATTCGCCGCGCGCGTTCCCCGGCCGATAGAGATGCGCGGCGTAGATCGACAGTCCGAGGAAGGTGAGCTCCCCGCCCCCCTGCACTTTGACCTGCGGCAATTGCGCCGCGATGCCCGGCGGCAGCTCGGGCGCGGGCATCGCCGCGCCGCTCGACAGCGCCACGACGGCGAGCGCGAGGCTAAGCAGCGGCGAGAGTGAAGTGCGCGACATCGGTCGTCTCGCTGGCAAATCCGGCCGCGCAGTAGGCGAGGTAGAAGCGCCAGCAGCGGATGAATTTCGGGCTGAAGCCCTGCGCCCGCACCGTGTCCACATTACCGTCGAACGCGGCGAGCCAGCGACGCAGCGTCGCCGCGTAGTCATGGCCAAAACGGAGGACGGCGTCGACGCCGAGTCCGGCCACGCTCGCCTCGTCGACAAAGCGCGAGGGTGAGGCGAGCATGCCGCCCGGGAAGATGTATTGCTGGATGAAATCGCTGGTCTGGCGGTATTGCTCGAAGCGCGCGTCGGCGATGGTGATGGTCTGGATCGCGGCACGCGCTCCCGGCTTGAGCGCGTTGCGGACCGCCTGGAAATAACTGGGCCAGTAGCGTTTGCCCACCGCTTCAAACATCTCGATCGACGCGATACCGTCGAATCGCCCGGAGACATCTCGATAATCCTGGATCCGAAACTCCACGCGCTCGGCCAGGCCGGCTTTGGCGATGCGCTCGCGCGCATACGCGGTCTGGGCGTCGGACAGGCTCACCGCCGTCACACGGTGTCCGGCGCGCGCCGCAACTTCGGCGAAGCCACCCCAGCCGCAGCCGATCTCAAGCACATGTGCGCCGGGCGGCAGACGCAACTGATCGAGAATGCGCAGGTACTTGGCCTGCTGGGCATCGCGCAGCGAGCGCTGCGGATCGCCTTCGAACAGCGCCGACGAATAGCTCATCGTCGGGTCGAGCCAGAGCTGGTAGAAGTCGTTGCCCAGATCGTAGTGCGCGACGATGTTTTTGCGTGCGCGCCGCCGCGAGTTGCTGCGCAGCAGATGCTTGAGGCGGAACGCGAACTGGCGCCACCACTGACCGTAAAACGCGAGTTGCAGCGCGCGTTCGTTGAAGGCGATGACGGTCAGCAGCGAATCGAGGTCGTTGGTCTCCCACCGGCCGTCCATGTACGCCTCGGCGAACGCGACATCGCCGCCGGTGACGACATCGCGGCAGAGTTTCCAGTCGCGAATCGTCAGGTCGGCCTCGGCTGGCACGCCGGTGTGCGCGCCGGGCGCGGCGCCAGGGCCGAAGCGGCGGGTAATGCCGTCGGGCGTGGTCAGCATCAGGCCGCCGTAGTCCATGCGTTCGAGCAGGGCGAAGAAGAGTCGACCGGTCGCGGGCAGTGTTGCGTGGCGCGCGCCGGCGGTGAACGAGGGATGAAATGCGGTCATCGAGTGGTCCGTTGCAGCGGTGGTTGCGGTTTGGCGACGTACGGCACGCGCTTGACCCAGAGTCTTGCGGCCTGCCAGTGGATGCGTGCGAGCACACCGAGGGTGAACCAGCGATAGCGCCACAGCAGGCCGCGCACCGCCGCCCGTGACAACGGCACCGCAGCACCGGAGACGGAAGTCTCGAGCAGGGCTTCACCGTCTTCGTCGTCGTAGTCGATGCGCGCGAGCCAGCGCTCGGCTGAGAAGTGAAAGCGAAAACGGTAGCCGCCCTTGACTTCGCAGAACGGGGAAACGTGGAACACCTTGCGCGCGCACAACGTTTCGCCTGACCGCAGGGGCCGCCCGTCTTCATGCGCGAGCAGGTAATTGTGCTGCTCCCCGAAAGTGTTGCAGACCTCGCAGAGCACGGCGCGCACGTTGCGCTCGCGATCGTGGCACACCCAGAAGCTGACCGGATTGAACACGTAACCCAGCATGCGCGGGAAAGCGTAGAGCACGATCTCGCCGTCGGCCGCGACGCCTTCGGTTGCCAAAAGTCTGCGCATCCACGGCTCGAGTGCGCTGCCGTCGCGCTCGCCGTGGTCGCAGTCGTGAAAACTGACGAGCGCGCTGCGGTTGTGGGGGATGCCGAGCGCCGGCAGTTCCGCCAGCCGCGAGAGGGGCAGAGCGAGCGAGAACGCGCCATAGGTGAATTGATTGCGCGCCGGACGCAGCCGCCGATGCATCACACTGCCGTGAATGATGCTGGGACCTGCAGTGTTCATGATCGCCATATCCGCGAGCTAGGCAGCGGCGAACTCGGCCGCGGCAGTAACCGCGCCGGCAGCGATGCCCTGCGCGACCACATGCGCCGACGCGAGCCCGTCTTCATGGAAACCGTGTCCCAGCCACGCGCCGGCGTACCAGGTACCGCGCGCGCCTTGCAGCTTCGCGAATTGCTGTTGCGCGGTGACCGCGGCAGTCTTGACGACTGGATGCGAATATTCGAATTCGGCGATCAGCGTTCCGGGTTGCGGCTCGACGTGCGGATTGAGCGTCACCAACACCGGTGTCGAAAATGGCAGCGGCTGCAATTTGTTTATCCAGTAGGTAACGCACACCGGATCATCGCTGCGCGGGTCTCCGGCCAGGTAATTCCACGCCGACCACGCTCGGCGCCGGCGGGGCATCAGGCGCGTGTCGGTATGCAGCAACACCCGATTGGACTGATAGCGTACGCTGTCGAGCAGACGCGCTTCGGTCGGCGTCGCATCGGCGAGCAATGCGCGCGTCTGATCGCTGTGGCAGGCGAACACTACCTGGTCGAAGCGCTCGCCAGTATTCGCGGCGGTGTCGACTTCGACATGGTGCGTGAACCGCCGCACGCGCAGCACCGGCGTCGCCAGGCGCACGTCGCGCAATTGTGCGACGATGCGCCGCACATAGGTGCGCGCTCCGCCGACGACGGTGCGCCATTGCGGGCGGTCGAAAATTTGCAGCAGGCCGTGCCGATGGCAGAACCGCACGAAGCTTGGCAAGGGGAAGTCCAGCACCGCTCGCGGGGGTACCGACCAGATCGCGGCGCCCATCGGCAGCAGGTACCAATCTCGAAACGCGGAGCCAAATCCGCCGCTGTCGAGGAATGCGCCCAGCGTTGTTTCGGGGATGCGGTCGGCGCGCTGCAGCGCAGTCGTAGCGCGGTTAAAGCGCAGGATATCGGCGAGCATGCTCCAGAATGCAGGCCGCGCCAGGTTCAGCGGTTGCGCGAACAGGGAGCCCAGGTCGGTGCCGGCCCACTCGACATCGGCGCGGTCGTCGCGCACCGCAAAGCTCATCGTGCTCGGCGTCGTCTCGATGCCGAGTTCGGCGAACAGCGCAATCAGCCGGGGATAGGTGCGCTCGTTGTAGACCAGGAAGCCGGTGTCCACCGGTGCGGTGATGCCTTCGAGGGTGACGTCGACCGTGTGCGTGTGCCCTCCCGCATACGCATTGGCCTCGAATACCGTGACGCGGCAGCCCTGCTGCTGCAGGAGCCGGGCACCGCCCAGGCCGGCGATGCCGGATCCGACAATAGCAATACGCACCGACGTCCCCTTCAGGGTGCGCAGGGGACGGCTACGCCGTTGGCCCCGCAGGGTTTGACAAGGATTGACGCCGTTGCCGGCACCGGGGACGCGCTGCTCGTCCGTCAGTGCCGCTCCGGCGCCGCTTATCTCAACATACGCACAACGGTTGTGGATGGATTCAAAGGTTCTCGAGAGGCGACGGCGAATCGCCCGACGCGCAGAACGTGCCGCAGTCGCAAGGGACTCGGCGGCGAATCAACCCTTCGTCGTCGTGGCGGGCTTGGTTGCCAGCAATTTTTCCAGTGTCGCCACCAGCTCGAGGTTGTTCGGCTCAACCCGCGTGCCGAAGCTGATCACGCGATTGCCATCGCGGTCGACCAGGAATTTGTGAAAGTTCCAGCTCGGCGACTGACCGGTGCGCGAGATGAGTTCGGCGAAAAGCGGATTGGTCTTGAGGCTCTTGATGCTGGATTTTTCGAACATCGGGAACTCCACACCGTAGGTCAGGCGGCAGAACTCGGCGATCTCGGCATTGGTGCCCGGCTCCTGCCCTCCAAAGTCGTTGCTGGGGAAGCCCAGTACGACCAAGCCGCGGCCCTTGTATTTGCGATACAAGGCCTCGAGCCCTTCGAACTGATGCGTGTATCCGCAGTAACTGGCGGTGTTGACGATCAACAGGACCTTGCCGCGATACTGGCACAGCGATTCGGTCTTGCCAGTCTGCAGGCTGCTGAAGCTGTAATTGAGCACCGCCGGGCAAGCCTCGGCGTCGGCCGCGAAAGCGTGCTGCGAACTCGCAAACGCGAGGAACAGGCCGACAATAAAGGCTCGTATGGGCATGATGAAAGTGGAAACAAGGTTGGACAAAACGCTCTGAAACGGCTTAATGTCATGGACAACGGGTGCACAAGCTGGTAGCGTAATCAATGAATCGCCCCACGTCAACCGCTTTATCGGACCTCGATCGATGGACGAAGCGAAGATGCTCCTGAATATCAGCGCGGTCGAGCGCGAGACCGGGCTATCCAAGGACGTCCTGCGCATCTGGGAACGCCGCTACGGTTTCCCCGGACCGCAGCGCGACGACAATGGCGAGCGTCTGTATCCGCCCGAACAGGTCGCGAAACTGCGCACGATCAAGCGCTTGATGGACACGGGCATGCGTCCAGGGAAGCTGATGCAACGCACGCTTGCCGAGCTCAATGCCTTTGCCGAGACCCGTCCCGGCCCGCGCCGCGAAGTGGTCGCGCCCGCCCTTGAGCGCGACCTGATGAACCTGCTGCGCACGCACAATGCCGCGGCGCTGCAACACGCCCTGGCGACACAGCTCGCACGCCAGGGCTTACAGCGCTTCGTTCTCGAAACGGTGACGCCGCTTAGCCGCGCCGTGGGCGAGGCCTGGATGCGCGGCGATCTGCAGATCTTCGAAGAGCATCTGTTCAGCGAGCAAATGCAGGTGACGCTGCGCCTGGCGATCAACGGCTTCCCGCGCCAGGCCAGCGTGCCGCGGGTGCTCCTGACGACGTTCCCGGGAGAACAGCACGGGCTCGGACTCCTGATGGTCGAAGCGCTGCTGGTGCCCGAGGGCGCGCAGTGCATATCGCTGGGCACGCAAACCCCGATTGAAGACATCCGCAGCGCCGCCTTGGCACACAAGGCGCATATCGTGGCGTTATCGTTCTCGGCGGCGTTCCCGCTGCGGCAAGCCGGCGACGGCCTGGCGGCGTTGCGCCGCAACCTGCCCCCCTCCATCGCTCTGTGGGCGGGCGGCGAAATGACCCGCCGCCTGCGCAAGTCGTTACCCGACGTCCAGCTGTTCCCTGACCTCGCCGAGGCTCCCGCTGCCTTGAAGGTCCGCCGACCCGAACCTGGCGGCTAGAACCTCCGTCCGGTACCAGACGGATGGGTCTAGACGTTCCCCGCCGAAGTCGCATAATGGCAGTCGTGGCGTGGTAGCATCGCGCCCGCCTCAACCTATCGTGCGTCCATGGGAAGGCCGTCGACGTAGTCAAAGCTACGGCGGCGCCGACCAAGCGGCCGCCTCCAATGCGCCAATCGAAGCCAAATGTCATGCTCTACCCCGAACTGTTCCAGCAATTCGAACAGGTTCGCTGGGATCTCGTCGACGACGTGCCGTGGGCGAGCTTCGACTCGGCACTGCTATCCGACGAGCAGGCCGAAACCGTGAAGATGAACGCCATCACCGAGTGGTCGGCGTTGCCGGCCACCGAAATGTTCCTGCGCGACAATCACGCCGACAGCGATTTCTCCGCATTCATGTCGATCTGGTTCTACGAGGAGCAGAAGCACTCGCTGGTGCTGCAGGAATACTTGCGCCGCTTCCGACCGGACAAGATGCCGACGGAGGCCGAATTGCACGCGGTGCGCTTCGAATTCGATCCGGCGCCGCCGCTGGAAACGTTGATGCTCCACTTTTGTGGCGAGATCCGGCTCAACCACTGGTACCGGCGCGCCGCGGAATGGCATACCGAACCAGTCCTCAAGCACATCTACCAGCTGATCTCGCAGGATGAGGCCCGCCATGGCGGCGCGTACCTGCGCTTCATGCGCCGCGCGCTGGAGCGCTTTGGCGAGGAAGCCAAGCGCGCGTTCACCAAGATCGGGGTGCTGATGGCCAGTCCGCATCGCGCGGGCAAGCCGCTGCACCCGACCAACCTGCACGTCAACAAAGGGTTGTTCCCCAACGACACGGTGCAAAGCCGCCTGCCGGACCCGGTATGGCTGGAGCGGTGGCTCGACGAGCAGATCGACTTCAACCGCGACTGGGAAAAGCGCGTCTCGCGCATGATCCTCAAGAATCTGTCGTCGCTGTTCGACCAGTCTTTTGAAACCGTGCAGCAGCTCAATCGTTTCCGCAAGGGACTGGCCCTCGCCTGATCGGCCCAGAGGCGCGACGCGCGGCGACACTAGCTGCGTTCGCGACCTGCCTGGCAGCGGTTACTTGCCATGACCGCGCTGATACTCCTCGCACTTCTCGTTGCCGGCGGCGTCGCTTATTGGTCGTGGGCCGCCGCTCTCATTGCCAATGGCGCTTCGTGGTGGTGGTTTGTCGTCGGCGCGCCGATCGCCTACTTGGCGCCGGTGGTGGGACTGTGCGCGCTGTGGTTTGCGCTGGCCTGGATCTGGCGCACGCCGCGTCCGCCGGAGGCTCAGCTCGGCGTCGTCGGTTCGCTGCGCCTTTTCACCAATGAGGTACTGGCGGTCGCCGGATCGTGGCCAGCCATGGCATTGCATCGACTTTTCATGCACGACCCGGCCCCGATACCCGCGCGCCGCCCGGTGATCCTGGTGCACGGGGTTCTGGTAAACGACGGTGTCTGGTTCGGCTTTCGCCGGCGCCTGGCGCGGATCGGCATCGGGCCGATTTACACCATCAATCTTTCGCCGCCTTATGCGGGCATCGACCACTTTGCCCAACAGCTTGGGGCCCGCATCGAGGCCGTCTGCTCGGCGACAGGAGCTAAACGGGTGGCGCTGGTTTGCCACAGCATGGGCGGCTTGGTTGCCCGCGCGTATGTCCGAGCGGCCGGTCCGGCGCGCCTCGACCGCATTGTCACCATCGGCACGCCGCATCACGGCAGCGCGCTAGCGTGGATATGGGTGGGGCGCGCGCTCACGCAGATGCGGCCCGGCAATGCGTGGCTGGCGGAACTCAATCGCACCACGACCGAACCGTTTCCGGTGCCGCTGACTTCGATTTGGTCGCGGCATGACAGCATGGTGGCGCCCCAGGCTAGCAGTGAGGCGGTGTGGGCGGAGAATGTAGCGGTGGTGGGGGTGGGCCATAACGCGTTGCTCGGGGATCGGGAGGTTGCGGAAGTTGTTGTCCGGAGGACTGCGTAATGACGCACGTGCGCACACATTTTAGCGCGTGAATAATCCAGTTGAAGTAGCATGCAAACCGTTTATGATTGTTGCCGCGAGTACGTTGACAGGATGGCGGTCAAGGGATAAGACCGTCGTCGAAGGCTTCGAGCATCGAGCGGCCATCGAGCGGCGAACGAAACCACTCGAGAGAAAATTGAGGGGAGCAATCATGAAAAAATCGGTTGTCGCTGCCGCACTGTTGGTGGTATTTGTGTCAGGGTGTACCTCGGTTCGGGTCGGCCCCGAACGGCCTCTCGATTTTGGTACACGTACAGTCGTCATCACAGGCATCGAAGGCTTTAGCGCGAGTGCGGTGACGATCCCTGATGCGCATCAGCCGAATGTTTTCATCATCGGCGGACGGATTGTCGTTGATCAGGAACCTGTGCGTCCAACGCGGGAGCTTCCGGGCGGCGGTGCCTATCTGGTGACTTGGGCGCTTGAATATATGGGTGGTTATTCCTTTCCCAGCGATACCGCCATCACTTTTGGCACGGGCGCACCTACGGTTAAATGTCGCCGCGGAGCCGGCGATAAGGTGATTGGCTGCGTGTTCCCCAAGCCCTCATCGCTTCCGGTGCAGTGGAAATACGCGATAACTGTCAAAAATAATTCAACGGGGGACATGCAAACGCTGGATCCATCGATGTCGATGGATTGACTAATCTGTCGTGCTCACGACGCAGGGTCCAGCCATAAGCGCGCGCGTAACATTGCATCCTCGAACGTAAGCAGGGCGCCGGCGGCTTGGCCTTCGGCAAAAGCAGTTTCGCCCAGCCCTTGCCGCGCTTTGGCGATCAGCGGCGTCAGAAATGATTCGTCAGTTGGGTCGCGCTGGAACCCCGTATCGGCGGCATTGGCTTCTGCAGCGCCGTAGAAAACTGCAGCATCTCGCCATTGTGCTCGCTGTGCCGCCAAGCCCGCGCAAACTTCGAGCACACTTTGACCCGCCGGTTGTGAACCGATCTCGCGCGCAATCGACAATGCGTCTCCAAGCATTCCGTTGGCCCGCTCTGGCACTTCGCGACCCACCGACACCATCGCGAGATTTAAAAGTCCAATTGCCGTGCCTTCGCGATCGCCGAGTTCGCGTGCAATCGTCAACATCTGCTCATAGAGCGGTTCGGCAGCATCCAAGTTGCCTTCCATCCGATGAAGCTGTGCGCGTGCATTGAGCGCCGCCGCTACGTCACGTTTGTTTCCAAGTTCGTGCGCCAGGGCCAACGCTTCGTCGATGCAACTCCTTGCCATCAGCAGATTTCCCTGGCCAATGGACGCCATACCCAACGTATGCAGAGTGACTTTGAGCCGTCCTTTGTCTCCAATCTCACGCGCAATCGAGAGCCCCTCTTCAAGAAAGGCAACGGCCTCGCGATAGCGCCCCATATAGTACGCGAGCTGCCCTGCGTCCGAGAGGCCTCGGCACCGTGCGAAGTTTCGCTCGTCGGCGCCAATGCGCGACAGTGCCTCTGCGGTAAACCTGTGTCCTAGTGCGAGCAACCCGCGCATGACCCAATAGGGTCGTAACGCGCTAACCAACTTGAGCCCGAGCGAGCCGCCCTCGTATGCGCGTTCCAACCGCGCATGGGCTACAAGAAGGTTTTCGCGTTCAAGGTCAAGGCATGTGAGCCATGTGCCTTGATTTGGCCCAGCCAGTTCTGGCCTCGCCCGTTCCGCAAGCGCAAGATAGAAATTCAGATGGCGTCGTTGCACTTCGTCGCCTTCACGCGATTCGGCCAGGCGCTCGAAAGCGTACTCGCGGACTGTGTCGAGCAAGCGATAGCGGCGCGCGTCCGCGTCGAGCGCGACGAGTGATTTTTCAACTAGACGCGTCAACAAGTCAACGATGTCCTGCGAGGGCACGCCGCCGCTGTCGCCGACAGCTTCAGCTGCATCAAGGGTCCAACCGCCGGCGAAAACTGCCAGGCTGCGAAACATAGTTTTTTCACTATCCGTCAACAGATCGTGGCTCCAGTCGATCGATGCCCGCAGCGTTTGCTGGCGTGGCAATGCGGTCTGATCGCCGCGGGACAGTAGACGAAAGCGTTCACTGAGACGCTCGGCAATCGCAATGATCGAAAGTGCGCTAGATCTGGCTGCGGCCAGCTCCAACGCTAGAGGAATGCCATCAAGGCGATGGCAAATCTGCGCTACCGCGGGCGCGTTCTGATCGTTGAGCGTGAACGCTGGTTGCACCGCCATTACACGGCTGATGAATAGTCGCGCGGCCTCGTATTCGCTTAGAGTCGCCGGACTGAGTCTTGTGTTTGGGTCGGGAACTGACATCGGCGACACGGGATACATCGTCTCGCCGGCCACCCGGAGACGCTCGCGGCTCGAAGTAAGAATCTTTGTGTTTGGACCCGACTGGAGTAGACTTTTTGCTAGGTCGGCGCAGGCTCGTACCAAGTGCTCACAATTGTCCAGAACGATCAACAGGCGCCGATCCCTGACATATCTTATTAGCGCCTCGGCGACCGGACGCCCAGCCTCTTCCTTAACACCAAGCACGGAAGCAACTGCTTGCGGCACGAGTTGCTCATCGGCAAGCGCCGCAAGCTCGACGAACCACACGCCGTCCTGGAACTCGTCCAATGCGCCGGCTGCCGCTTGCAGCGAGAGACGAGTCTTCCCCAAGCCACCGGCACCGACCAACGTCAACAGGCGGGTCTCGCGCAGCAATTTCTTGACTTCGGCGAGTTCCCGCTCGCGACCGATGAAAGAAGTGACTTGCTGCGGCAGATTGTTAGGCGTCGCTTCCAACGAACATAGTGGCGGGAAATCCTGACGCAGCTTCGGGTGCATGACTTGATAAACAAGCTCGGAACTAGTCAGGTCGCGCAGCCGCACGCGCCCTAGGTCGCGCAGCGCGACCTCCGGCGGTAATCGCTCGCTTATGAGCGAGACTACCGCTTGAGAAACGAGTATCTGCCCACCATGCGCCGAACTCATGATGCGCGCCGCGCGGTTGACCACCGGTCCGAAGTAGTCGTTGTCGCGGCGCTCGTCGACACCCGCATGCAGTCCGCTGCGTACGCGCAGCGATACACCGCCTGTTGCCTCGGAATCGGCCAGCGAGAGTTGCAACTTCAATGTCGCAGCCAACGCATCCAGCGGATCATCGAACACCGCATGAAATCCATCGCCAGTGGTCTTCACCACCCTGCCGCGGTGCTGCTCCACCGCCGCACGCGTCAATTCGTCATGACGTGCCAACGCCGACCGCATCCGCTCGGGTTCCTGCTCCCAGAGCCGAGTGCTGCCCTCTATATCCGTGAATAGATAGGTGGTGACCGCGGATTGGCCGTGCACGCCGACGCCCCCAATGGCACACAATCGCAGGATGGAATGTACGGCAATGGCCACCGCTTCACCAGCGCGCATATGTCGGCCGGCGCCCGCAAGGCGCGCTCAGGCGCGGGGTGCAGACGAACCCGGCGCAGCGGTTTGCCTGCACGCGCCACGGTTTGCGGCGCACACGACTACGCTGTTACCAGTGGATTCCCTGCGTGAGCTGCGCAAACGCCATCTGCTCGGGGGACAGCGGCTTGGCCTCGCCCTCCTTCTTGCCAGCGGCGGCAGTGGAGTCGGGGAACATGTTGAACGCGGTATTGAGCAGTATCTGCGTGATCCGCGGCGCGATCGCATGCGCCACCGCGCCGAACACGCCCAGGCGCGTCGCGATGCGCACCGGCTTGTAAACAATCGCCTCGACGACCAGGTCGGCGGCCTCCTCGGACGAAAGCGTCGGCACGTTGTCGTACATCTTGGTCGGCGCGATCATCGGCGTGCGCACCAGAGGCATGTTGATGGTCGTGAAGTTGACACCCTTGTCCAGGAATTCCGATCCGGCGCACGCCGAGAACGCATCGAGCGCCGATTTCGACGCGACGTAGGCCGAAAACCGCGGCGAGCTCGACAGCACGCCGATCGACGAGATATTGATGATATGGCCGCGCTTGTGCTCGATCATCTTCGGCAGGAAGCCCATGATCAGCCGCAAGGCGCCAAAATAGTTGAGCTGCATCGTGCGCTCGAAGTCGTGGAAGCGATCCATCGAATTGATGATGCCGCGGCGAATCGAGCGCCCGGCGTTGTTGATCAGGTAATCGCAGGAGCCGTGGTCCTTGAGCACCTTGGCGACCAGCGCGTCGCACGAGGCCAGTTCCGCCACGTCGCAGGTGTACATCCACGCCCTGCCGCCCGCGGCCTCGATTTCCTTCTTGGTGTCGACGAGCTTTTCCTCGCCGCGCGCGACCAGCATGACCTTGGCGCCGGCGCTGGCGAGCTTGAGCGCGGTCGCCTTGCCGATGCCCGATGACGCGCCGGTGACGACCACGACCTTGTCCTTGACGCGTCCCGACAGGCTGTGGTCGATGAACAGCGCCGGATCGAGATTGCGCTCCCAGTAGTCCCAGAGTTTCGGCGCGTAGTTTTCGAGGTCGGGAACGACTATGCCCGAACCCTTGAGCGCCTTGGCGGCCTCGCGGTTGTCGTAGCGCGTCGGCCAGTTG
Source organism: Edaphobacterium sp. (SeqCode) (assembly GCA_039934835.1). Lineage (GTDB taxonomy): Bacteria > Pseudomonadota > Gammaproteobacteria > Burkholderiales > Casimicrobiaceae > PALSA-1003. Next base: position 15,446 of record JBDTLK010000009.1, read on the forward strand.
ACGAAGGAAAACACATCTTTAGGGATACCCAGATCCTTGAGCACCGCGCGGACCATGCGCTTGACCGGTGATAGCGCGCCGATGCCATAGAGAATGGGCGCCGGAATGAAGCCGAACATGCGCGCGTTGATGCGCATCGTCATCTGCGGCGCATGCCCGGCGCGCGCGAAGATGTTCAACACTTCGCCGATGCGCCGCGGGGCCGGATCGGTCAGGTGGAAGCACTTGCCGTCGAGTCCCTTCTTGTGCGCGAGGTAGTCGAGCGCGGCCGCGACGAAATCGACCGGCACGATGTTGATGCGGCCGCCCTCGATGCCGATGGTGGGCACCCAAGGCGGAAGGATATCGCGCAGGCGCTGGATGAGCTTGAAGAAATAGTACGGGCCGTCGATCTTGTCCATGTAGCCGGTCTTGGAATCGCCCACCACGAAACCGGGGCGGTAGATCCGCCACGGGCGCTTGCACTCGTTGCGCACAACTCCTTCGGATAGATGCTTGGTGCGGAAATACGGGTGATCGAGGTCCTCGGCCTCTTCGAACATGTCTTCGCGAAACACGCCGTCGTAGAGGCCTGCGGCGGCAATTGAGCTCACGTGATGAAAGCATGCGGCCTTGACCGCGTCGGCCAGCTGGACGGCGTGCCGCGTGCCGTCGATATTGCCGGCTTCCTGCGCCTCGGCACTAGCGTTGAGGTCATAGACCGCGGCCAGATGGAAAAAGTGATCGACCTTGCCCTTGAGCAGCTTCAGGTCGGCGTCGGCGATGCCCAGCTTCGGCTTGGACAGATCTCCGACGATGCCGATCACGCGCTTGTCGTCGACGCCCCAAGTCTCGCGCAGCTCGGCCAATTTCTTCTGCGAGTTCTTGCGCACCAGCGCGTAGATCGGCTGCCCGCGCTTGAGCAGATCGGCGACGAGAAAGCGACCGATGAAGCCCGTGCCGCCGGTGACGAAATAAGCCATCGCGAGTCCTCCTCCCGAATGTTCGAATTGGCGCGGTAGCGCAACAGCAGCTGCGATCGCGGGACGGTCGCCGGGCGCGGCCGAACGCAACCATTATACTGGCGCCGCCATAGGACTCGTCAGCCTCCGCAAGGGCGCGGAAGTTTGGTATGCCGCCTCTAAAATCATCGCTTACAATGCGTTCAGCCGCTGTGGCGCGCGCTCGTGAGGAGAAAAGCAATGCTCAAAAAAGCGAAAGCCGGACTGGCCGGCGGGGATGCGCCGGAAGCATCGAATCTGGCGCAGTCGGTGTTGAAGTCGTCGCATCAGATCTGGCTTGCGGGGCTGGGTGCCTTCTCCAAGGCGCAGGCGGGCGGCGCGCAGGTATTTGACTCGCTCGTGAAGCAGGGCACGACGCTCGAAGCGAAGACGCGGAAGGCCGCTGCGGCCACCGCCGACGCGGCGCGCGGCGCGGCCGCATCCAAGGCCAAGGAGATGCAGGCGATGGCAGGTGGCACGTGGGACAAGCTCGAACAGGTATTCCAGGAGCGCGTGGCGCGCGCGCTCGGACAGTTGGGCGTCTACACGTCGTCGGACGTCGAACGACTCACCGAACGCGTCAACGAGTTGTCGGAAGCGGTCAACGCGTTGCTCAAGGCGCAAGGCATCAAGCGCCCGGCGCCGCGCTCGTCGATGGAGAAAATGGTCAGCGGCGCCGTCAAGTCTGCGACCCGAACCGCCGCGCGCACAGTGTCATCCGCGAGTGGCAGCGCCGCCAGGACCGTATCCAGGGCGACGGGCAGCGCCGCCAAGACCGTGTCCAAGGCAACCAAGACCGCCAAACGGACCGTCAAGACCGCGAGCAAGCTCGCCAAAGCGGCGCTCAAGTAGTCAGGAGTGCGTCCTTGTTCACCGCGCATCAGTGAAGCGCGGGCAGGCGAGTGCCATCGCGACCGCCGGGGGCGGGCCTGTCGCCCACAGCTTGTATCTCGCTGGAGCATCGCGATGCCAGCCTGTCGAATATTCCATATGGATTTCCGGACCCCGTTGGAATAACCTCCAAGGTTGCCGTCCACTCTCGCGAAGCCTCCCTGCAATCAATGTGTTCCATCCGCGCTTGCGCAACCCTTGCCTTGGTGGCCGTGCTGACGGCCGGGTCCGCGGCCGCGCAACAGGGCTTCAAGTTTTCACAGCCGGACGACGAAGACCGCGCGGCGAACGACGCGCGGCAGAACCGCATTGCTGAGCAACTCTCGACCCCCTGCCGCGCCAGCATAAAAGACAAGAAGATCATGGTCGTGATTGGCCAACAGCAATCCAACGGTTACATCACGGCGCAGCAACAAAACTACGGACCGCACTTCCAGGCGATCAACACGCGGCTGCGCTCGCTCGGACTGCGCACCTACACCCCCGAGGAGATCCGCAGGCAGATCGCGCAGGCGGAAATCGATGCGTACTTCAAGAACGATCCTGACGCCGCCATGGCGGCATCCAAGCGCCTTGGTGCGAGCTTCGTGCTGCGCGGATTGATCAGCGCCCAATCCGGCATGAATCCGATGATGGCCGTGAACCAGGTGTCGGTGAATATGGATTTCACCCTTTACGGCAGTAACGGTCGCGTGGTCGCCGATGCGCACGCGAATTCCAGTTCCTATTCCGGTGCAGACGTGCAGCGCATGGCGCTTACGCTGGTCAACGAAAATGCCGACGAAGTCGTGGCCCAGCTTTATGGCGACTATTGCAGAAATGCCGGTATGCCCGGGGGAGGCCGTCCGGCAACGAAGTAAGGGAGCAAGTTTCGCAATTGAATCAAATCAGAAACGGGAGCAACGCGATGACTCATACCAACCCCAAACAAAAGGTTTCACTGGCGCTCGGCGCAGTCGTGCTCGGCTGGACGGCGCTGGCCGTCGCGCAGCCGAAATTCGGCAATCCGTCACCGACCGCGGGCAGCTCGACGTCGCAGAAGGCGAACGATTCCGCCGACCAGGCGCTCTATCAGCCGGTCGTATATGCCAATGCGGCCAAGAAAGGCCCCGCGGTGATTGTCATTCCTGGCGAGATCAAGAGCAGCAACGCGACCTTCATGCAGAAGTTCACCGCCAACAACATCGCGGATTTCGGCGAGGTCGAGATGAGCAGCGCCAACTTTCCGGTGCTCGAACGCTCGAACCTGGGACCGATACTCAACGAGTTCCAGCTCGCCTACAACCTCGGCGACCCCGAGGCCGCGCGCAAATTTCTGCGCATGGGCAAGCTCAAGAGCACCAAGTACATCGTCAAGTTCGACATCCTAAAGACCGAGCAGGTCGCCGCGGCGCAAGAAGGATTCAACGGCGCCGCGCTCGGCCAGATGGCCGGCCTTCTCGGTGTGTTCGGCGGATCGCGCGGCGCGGCGCAGGCAGGCACCGTCGCGGGCGCCGGCATCGGCTCGGTGCAAACCAGCGAGACCAGCGGCGTCTGGATCATCGGCATGCGCTACAAGATCATCAACGCCGAAACCACCGAGCAGGTTGCCACCGGTTACACCGAGGAGAAGATGGAGGTCGGTAGCAAGTCGACTTCGGTGCTCGGCGTGTCGCAATCGCAGCAGGGCGGCGTTTCGCTGGACACAATGGTCCAGCGGCTGGTGCAGAAATCGGTCTGGGAAATAGACAGCAAGTACAAGTAATGCGCTGAACGACCCGGTCCGCGACGCCGGCAACCTGCCGGCGTCGCTGCTTCGGAGGTAAGCAGGGGAGCGACGCATGGCAGACATCAGCAACCTCGGCAAGTACGAGGTCCGGCGCGAGATCGGGCGCGGCGCCATGGGCGTGGTCTACGAAGGCTACGACCCGATGATCAAGCGCGTGGTCGCGCTCAAGACGATTCGCGCCGACCAGCTCGCGGGCGACGAGTCCGCCACGGTGATCGCGCGCTTCCGGCGCGAAGCGCAGGCCGCCGGCCGGCTCAGTCATCCGAACATCGTTCCCATCTACGACTTCGGTGAAGACAACGGCGTCTGGTTCATCGCCATGGAATTCGTCAAGGGGCGTGAACTCAAGGAGTATTTCGAGGCCAACGAGCGCTTCACTGTCGCCGACATCGTGCGCATCATGTCGCAGGTGCTCGACGCGCTGGACTATTCGCATCGGCAGGGTGTGATCCATCGCGACATCAAGCCGGCCAACATCTTCCTGGTCGCCGACGGCGCGGTGAAAGTCGCCGACTTCGGCATCGCGCACATCGAGTCATCCAGCCTGACGCAGGTCGGCACGGTGCTCGGCACGCCGAGCTACATGTCGCCGGAGCAGATCATGGGGCTGCCCGTCGACGGCCGCTCCGATCTGTTCTCCGCTGGCGTGATCCTGTATCAGTTCCTCACCGGCGAGCGACCGTTCGCGGGCTCGGCGACGACCACGATGCAAAAGGTCCTCAAGGAAGATCCGCTGCCGCCATCGACGCTCAACGTGCAGATCCTGCCGGAAATGGATGCGGTCATGCGCAAGGCGCTCGCCAAGCGATCCGACGAGCGCTACCAGACCGCGCGCGAATTCTCTGCGGCGATTCGTTCTGCGGCGCAGGTGGGCACGGATTCGTTTGCCGCCGTGCCGGCGGTCGCGTCGAACGCCGACGCAACGCTCATCAGCAACACCGACGCGACGATTGTCGCGGCACCCGAGCGCACCGTTGCCCGCAACACCGCGGCCGGTGCGTCTGGGGGCCCGCCCCCGGCAGTTGCGCCGTCGCCGGTGATGGCGGCGCCGCAGCCGGAAAAGAAATCGCAAGGTCTGGCGATCGCGCTGGTCATCGGCGTCGTCGTGATCGCGATAGGCTCGATCGGAGCGTGGCTCGTTATCAAGCCGCAGGGCGATACGAGTCAGGTCGCGGTCGTGCCCGCGAAATCCACGCCGGCGGCTACGGCAACCCCGGTAACGCCAGCTACGGTTGCCGCTGCCGCTGCCGCGGCCGCGCCAAGCGCCGCGAAAAGCGACCCGGGGACCATGCTGATTTCCGCCGTCGGCCTGGTCGATCCCAACGATCCGCGCTATCAGAGCGACAAGACGCTGCTGCAAGCAGATCTCCGCGCCGACTCCAAGAGCCAGCTCGTCGAAAAGGCGCTGGGCCTACTGATCGACAGCAAATCGCTCGCCAAGAATTACGATCTGCTCCAAGCCAAGCTGCTATCCAAAAGCGGCAGCTTCGTAACCACCGTGGTCAAGGAGAGCGAGCCGCGCGTGGGCAAGGATGGTCTGATGTCGATCACTACGCAAGGTGTCGTCAACGTCAAGGCCGTGCAGAAGTCGCTCAACCAGATGTCACGCGACGAGCGCGTCGACTTCATTCGAGCCAGCGGCGATCCCAGGGTATCGGTGCACATAGCGGTGCGCGATGCCGATCAGCCGGGCGCGCCGCCACAGGCATCGGCCGTCGCTGAAAATATTCTCAAGGAACGCATCAAGTCGTTCGGTTTTCGCACCTGGTCGGAAGGTGCGCCCGGCACCGACGAAAACCGCAAGGGCCCGGAGTTCGAAGTCATCGGCGAAGCCAAGGTCAAGCGGCTGTCGATGCGGCTCGAAGCGTCCGGACTGGTGGTCACCAAGTACACGCTAACTTCGTGGACGGTCAAATGCGTCGACCGCGAGACCGGCGAGGAGATCTACTTCAATACGGCGTTGCCCAAGGGCGTCGGCAGCTGGGCAACCGAGGAAGAGGCGCTGAAAGCCATCGGCGGCAAGATCGCCGACGAATTCTCGCGCGACTTCTTCCTGCAGCACGTCGCCGGAACCGGCAAGAGAGTCACGCTTAGGGTCGAGGGGTTGCCGGCGTCTGTCGCCGAAGCGTTCGCGCGCGAACTGGTCGGATTGCCTGATGTACTCGCAGTGGCGCCGGCCGTGCCGCCCGCGCCAAACAGCTACGAATTGCAGCTCGCCGGAAGTGGCGCGGCGACCGATCTGGTCGCTGCGGGAGTGCTCAAGCCCCTCAACGCCAAGCTCGGTCAAGCGTGCTTCAGCCTGGGCACGACCGCAGGCGATCAGATCGCCGTGTTGTTCGACAAGGCATGCACCGAAGCAGCGGTGCTTTCGCGCTTCGATACGAATCCGCCGGCAGCTCTGTATGGTGCGCCCCTCGGCCGGCAGAAAACGGTGATCCGTAATCCGCAGACGCTGCTCAAGCTCACCATCTAGCGGTGCCGCTCCGGCGGGTTGTCGTCACGACTCGCGGTTGAGCTTTTCGACCTGCTTGATGTAGTTCTGCATCGCCTCGTCCTTGCTCGAGCCCTTGAGCTTCGCCCAGGCGTCGAATTTCGCGGCGCCGACGAAGTCGAAGCCTCCCGGACGCTCGCCCTTCGCATCGCCCTCGGTGGCTTGCTTGTAGTATGAGTACAGCTTGAGCAGCGTGGTGTTGTCCGGCTTCTTCTTCGTCTGCTTGGCGGCCACGGTCGCGGCCTCGAATTTCGCTTTCAGATCTTTCGGCGCGGCGGCCATGTCCTCTCCTTGGTGGAATCGTCGCCCGGGAAGCGTTCTCCGGGCCGTGGCATCTATGCTACTTTAGCGCGACTCGCAGACGTCGGGCAAACGGCGCGCAGCTGCGCTCACTACGATCAGGGACGGGCAATGGCCGAGAAAAAGCGCGAACGCATGTCCAGCGTGGACACCGCCTGGTTGCGCATGGATCGTCCCAGTAACCTGATGATGATCTGCGGCGTGCTCATCCTGGGCGAGCGCGTCACGCTCGAGCGCCTGAAGTCGACGTTGGCCGAGCGCTTTCTATGTTTCCGGCGCTTCCGGCAACGAGTCGTGCAGTCGCCCGCAGGCGCATCCTGGGAAACCGCTGCGCATTTCGACCTCGGCGCGCACGTCAAGCGCATCGCGCTGCCCGGTCGCAGCAGCAAGGAAGAACTCGAAGCGCTGGCCAGCAAGCTCATGAGCACGCCACTCGATCCGCAACTGCCCTTGTGGCAGTTTCATCTGATCGAGAGATACGCGGGCGGCAGCGCTGTCGTCGTGCGCATTCATCACTGCTACGCCGACGGCATCGCGCTGATCCAGGTGATGCTGTCGATGACCGACGCTGACCGGGCCGGCCTCAAGCCCGGCCCGGTGCCGCCACCCCCGCGAGCCTGCGAGCCGACGGCCGACGATCCGCTGACGGTGCTGTTGGAACCGCTGACGGGCGCGCTGAAGCTGGCGCTGAAGACTGGCGCGACGCTTCTCGAAAGAGGCGTCGGGATATGGCACGACCCGGCAAAGGCCGTTGCGCTCGCAGGGCAGGGCAGCGCGCTCACGACAGAAATCGCGCGGCTGGCGTTGATGGGCGAGGATTCGCGCACTCGCTTCAAGGGCAAGCCCGGCGTGGCCAAGCGCGTCGCCTGGGCGCAACCGTTGCCGCTGCCCGATGTCAAGGCGGTAGGCCGCGCGCTCGATTGCTCGGTGAACGACGTGCTGCTTTCCTCGGTCGCGGGCGCGCTGCGCTCATACCTGACGCGTCACGGCGACGATGTCGCGGGCGTGAGCATTCGCGCACTGGTCCCCGTCAACCTTCGGCCGCCCGAAAGAGCGTGGAAGCTCGGCAATCGCTTCGGTCTGGTGTTCCTCGACCTGCCGCTCGGCATAGAGAATCCTGTGGAACGCGTCTATGCCGTGCGCGCCAATATGCAGGCTCTCAAGGGCTCGTATCAGCCAATCCTGGCGCTTGGTATTCTCGCCGTGATGGGCGCGGGGCCGAAGCTGCTGCAGGACCAGTTGCTGGCAATGCTCGCGCGAAACGCGACCGCGGTCATGACCAACGTCCCGGGTCCCCAGCAACCTCTCTACCTGTGCGGCGCGGCGATCGACAGCCTTATGTTCTGGGTGCCGCAGTCGGGCGACATCGGCATGGGCGTGTCGATCCTCTCGTACAACAACGAAGTGCAATTTGGAGTGGTCACCGATCGCAAGCTCTGTCCCGATCCGGACCGGGTGATCGAACGCTTCGTGCCCGAGTTCGAGAAGCTGCTGATGGCAACCCTGCTGTCGCCATGGCCGTGGGATTCACCGCCAAGCGCCGACGAAGTCGAGCGGGCCGTACTCGGCGCGTCGATGTGACGCCGCGGTACAACAAGCCGCGCCTGACTGCGGTGGCCGCTGCTACTCCAGTTCCGAGCGCGCCAGCTCCACGTCGAGTCGCTCCATAGCATCGACGGGTTGGCACTGGGCGGCCCGTTCGTAGAGTTTGGTCGCCTCGCCGATGGCGCCCTTGCCATTGAGCAGGATCAAACCATTGCCGTATTCGATGTGCGCGATCGCCGAGTCGGCATGCTTCAATGCCTTCTTGTAGTACTCGAGCGCCGAGTCTTTTTTCGCGCCGTAGGTCATGCCCGCGACCAGCGCACCGACTTTGGCGATCACTTCGGCCTGGTATGAACCGTAGGCGGTACACGCGTCAGCGTGGGTAGGCGCGAGTTTCAGTGTCGTGGTCAGCGCGGCCTTGATCTTGCCGCCGAAACCCTGCGTCAACGCCTTGGTCACCGAAATGCCCTGGCTGTAGCGTCCGAGCGCGAACGCGTACAGGTAATAGCCGTTCGCGTCCTTCGGCGCTTCCGACTGGCGCTCTGCGGCCCAGCCTGCGGCTTCCTCGAACAGCGCGAGCTTGTTCTTCTCGTTCTTTTCCAGGTAATTCGCGTAGATCGACTGGGCCTTGACCGCGGCGTTGATACCCGCGCCACCAGCCGCGGTGCCGGCCTCCACGGCCTGCTGGAATTCGCCGGCGTGAAAGTGTCGCCACGCGGTTTGCACCGCCGCGTCCTTGGGAAAAGGCTCGCCGTCGCCGCGATGCAAGCGGTCCCAGTGCTTCTTGAGCCCGGCGGCATCGTAGGCATAGGCCTTGTCGGCGTGCGGAAACTTCGTCCATTTCGTGGCCATGGCGTGCCTCCTTGTGTGCTCAGAGATAGTCCTGGCTGAGCCGGTCGAGCAGAGTGCGTGTGCGGCCCTGCAGGAAGGGCGCGATCAGCGACAGCACCTGATAGGCGGCGCGATCGAGGTTGATCGCGCCTGCCGGCCGCTTTTCCTCGCCCGCTGCAATGCGTTGATACGACATCCAGTAGGTCGCAACGATGACCACGTTGTCAGCCAGCGCAGTGATCTCGCGCTCGGTCGCGCGCATCGCGCCGGTCGCCACCAGGCTGCGACACAACTCTATCATGGTGTTGGTGCCGCGACGCACGAAGCGCGTGAAGCGCGCCGCGAGCCGGCGGTCGCGTGACACGACGTCGTCGAGATCGCGAAACAGGAAACGGTAGTCCCACATCGCTTCGAACAGCAGGTGCAGGAACAGCCACAGATCCTCGATGTCGGCTAGGCGCCCTGCCGGCGCCGACAGCAAGGCATCGAGCCGCTGCTCGAACGCGGCGAACAACTCGCCGACGATCTCGTCCTTGTTGCGGAAGTGATAGTAGAGATTGCCCGGGCTGATGCCCATTTCCGCAGCGATGTCCGCCGTGGTCACATGCGGCGCGCCGGAGTCGTTGAACAAAAGCAGGCTGGTGTCGACGATGCGCTCGCGCGTGCGTCGCGGCCGTTTGCGTTGCGCCATGATGAATCCAAGGAAGTGGGCGGCAGTGTAGAACCCGCTCCGTGTTGTGGCAACTGCGGCACGGGGAGCGCGCCGTCGCCCTTGTGCACGGTCAGCGCGCGGCGGCGAGCCAGCGTTGCAGGTGGTCGAGCGTGTGCGACAGGTCGCGTGTGGTCTGGCGCACTCCGCGCGGACGGGTCCGCAGCGGGCGCGGATCGTCGATCGCCGCATCGATGGCGCGGTCCTGATCGGCGAGGCGCGCCAGATTGAGACGGATGCCCTGCTTGGCCAGCTGTGGTTCGAGCGTCGCGCGGCGCGCAAGCAGGCTCTGGCGTGTGGTGTGGTACGCAGCGGCGCACAGACGCTGGCGATGCGCGTAGCTGAAGATGTTGGCGAAGAACATGTCAGCATCCTCGCGACCGGGCTCGAACAGCAGGATGTCGGCGTGCGGGTATTGCCGGCGGTATTTCTCCATGCCGACTTTCATGCGCGAATGCACGATCGCGCGGAAAGTCTGGGCCAGCACAAGCGGCAGCCCACCCAGGTTCAGCTTTTCCACGGTCAGCCTGCCATTGCGCGGCGTGACGCTGGCGTCGAAAGGCACCAGCGGGTTGATGCAGAACAGCAGCGATACACCGGCGTCGAGCGCAACCGAGGCATGCAGAGTCTTGTTCAACGCGCCGTCGACGTAGTGCTCGCCGTCGATCTCGACCGGCGGGAACAGTCCGGGAAGCGCGGCGGAGGCTTCGACCGCCTTGTTGATCGGCACGTGATCATAACCGGGCTCGCCGAACGTGACCGCGGCTCCGGTGTCGAGATTCGTGGCGACGAGGAACAGCTTGTGCGACAGCGCGCGAAAATCGTTGGTGCGACCCTTGCTTGCGAAGAGTCGCGTCAGGAAAGTGTCGATCGCGCGCTGATCGAACAATCCCGTGGGCACCGCGCGGCCGAGCGGTGCGAGCGCCTCCATAAGGGATTTCTGGAAGGGATGGCGGACGTAGTCGAAGGTCAGGCGCGCCACCAGGCGAGGAACCATTATCGCGCGACGCACGAACTCGCTGAAGGCCGGACGCAGGAACAGCGAAGGCGACAGCGCCGCCTCGGCGCCGTCGTCGATGAACAGGCGATACATCTGCGCAGGCGAGAGGCCATTCGCCAGCGCGGCAGCGACGAAGCCGCCCGAGGAGACGCCGACATAGACGTCGAGATCGTTGAAGTCGATGCCGTCGAAAGAATCGGCGAGCGCGATCAACGCACCCACCTCGTAGATTCCGCCGAGCGGACCACCACCGGCCAACGCAAGGCCGACGCGGGAACGGGGAGCGCGCTTTTTCGCGCGCTCGACGCGACCATGGGTCACTGCCCGTTCCGGCATGGGTTTCATTGTCCTGCTGCGGCTTGAACAGCCGCGATGGTACTACGGCTTGCGGGCAACTTGACTTGCAGCGGCTTTAGTTGCCGCCGCGGGTGTCAGGCCTTGCGCGCGCGCTTGACACCACGCGTCGTGCGCGCAGCGCGCTTCTTGGTCGTCTTGACGGCTTTGCGTGGCTTCGCCGGCGCCTTGCGCGTCACGGTCGGTGCCTTGAACTGCGACAGGGCTGCGTTGGCAGTCTCGGCAAGCGTGCCCGCGGTCGTCATGACCGTGGCGCGGGTCTGCTTCCAGATCGAGGTTGCGTTGGCGATCGAGGTTTCGATGCGGTCACCGAGGACGCGGATCGCGCGGTTTTCCACCGTCGAGCCGTGCTTGACCAGTGTGCGGAAGGTCTTGCCGGCTTCGGTACGCGCCCACTCGCGGGTGACCGCGGCGGCGCCCAGGCCGGCCAGCCACACCTGGCGCGAGGCTGCGAACGCCGCGTCGCTGATCGGGTTGCCATTGTTGCCAAACGTCATTTGCTTTTGCATGGTATTGCTCCTTGAATGAATGGGACGATCGTGCGTCTTGCGCGACGATTGAAACCAACTCTACCCGAGGGCATTAGAGCAATCGCCCTAATCGCGCTCTGCCTTAAGCGGGTCGCAGGCGCGCGGCGAGCGCGCTGGCAAGTTTCGCCGTAATGCCGTAGATCGACAGTTGTGGATTGGCGCCGACGCTGGTGGGAAAGAGCGACCCGTCGAACACGTACAGATTCTCGAGCTGATAGTGGCGCCCCGTCTCATCGACGCTGGCGCGCTTCGCGTCAGGACCGAGCGGACAGCCGCCCATCACATGAGCGCTGACCACCGTCGCGGCCAGTGGCGCCAGAGGCAACGCTGCAATGCCGGCCTGCGCGGCGCGCCAGGTGGAATAGCTCACGCCGCTGCTGTGCACCGGCATCACCGTTGTCGCGCCGGCGGCGAACTGGATTTCGGCCATGCTCAGCAGCGCACGCCGCGCGCCGTCCCAGAAATAATCGTTGAACGGATAGTCGAGAACCGGCGTGCCGTCGCCCTGCAGCGCAACCGATCCGCCGCCACTTGATGGATTGAAACCATCGCGCAGAAGTGCGATCACGACCTGCATATACGGCAACTCGTGCATCCAGTGCGCATGCTCGGCGCCGAAGCTCGGCAGCGTCGTCGCGACCAGCAGCGGGTGCAGCGGCGGTGCCTCAAGTTTGTAGCCCAACGGGCCCTCGAGCGGCACGGTATCGAGAAAATGGTCCGAGTAGATCGTCTGCGGCGCGCCCGCGAATCCGTCGACGCGCTCGGGCATCAACGCGGCGGAAACCAGCGATGGATGCAGGAACGTGCGCTTGCCGGCGATGCCATGCGGATCGGGCACCTTGCTGCGCAACAACAGCGCCGGCGTGCCGATTGCGCCGGCGGCGCTGATGAAGGTCTTCGCGCGCACGGTGATGCGGCGTGCCGTCGGCTCGGTGCCGCTTGTATCGAGCCCGATGCACTCGAGCGCGCGGACCATGCCGTCCTTCTGCTCCAGGCTCCAGGCGCGAGTGCGCGTTAGCAACGTCGCGCCGCGCTGCAGCGCCCCGGGAATCGTCGTGACCAGCATCGATTGTTTGGCATTGGTCGGACAGCCGACGCCGCAATAGCCGATGTTCCAGCACCCCTTGACGTTGCGGCGGATCGCGTTGGCGGGAATGCCCAGCGCCTGCGCTCCGCGGCGCAGGACATCGTTGTTTTCGTTCGGCGCGACCGCCCAAGGCGCGATGCTCAACCGCGTCTCCATGCGCTCGAACCAGGGCAGGAGATCGGTAGCGGAAAAGCCGCTAAGGCCATAGGCACTGGCCCAGAAGTCGAGCGTGCGCGGTGGGGTGCGAAAACTCGATGTCCAGTTGACGGTCGTGCCGCCACCCACGCAGCGCCCCTGCAGAATATTGATCGCTTTGTCGCGCGTCTTGCGCGCCGCCGATTCCTGATACAGCTGCGGATACGCCTCCGCCTCGCGCATGTGGAAGTCCGACGACGTTTGCAGCGGGCCTTCCTCGATCATGACCACATTCAATCCGGCATCGGCCAGTATTTCCGCGGCCGTACCGCCGCCGGCGCCGGTACCGACAATGGCGACGTCGGCTTCGAGCGTAAGGTCGGCGGCGAGCGTCGACGCGTCGATCACCTTCCAGCCGCGCCCGAGTCCGTCGCGAAACGGATCGGGCAGCGACGCCTGACGCAGGACCGCGGTGGTCATCAGCCGATCGCCAGCGACGGCGGTCCGGGGTAACCGATCGCTGGCCACGCGCGCTCGTTGCCATACCACGCGGCCATGACTAGCTGGTGCAATGCCGCGTAGGCGGAACGCAGCAGGAGGAAGCGGCTGTCGCGCCACCGCTCGAGGAAGGCCGCGATCGCCGCGGGAGAGGCTTCCGGCCAGGCCGACCAAACGCCGGCGACGAGACTGCGCGACGGCGCAAAAGAGAGCAGCGAGAACAACTCCTCGAGTTCCCTGCGCGCAGCGGGAGGCAAGCCGGCGATCGCGACGTCGACGCCCATCACGACAGCGTCGCGCGCCGCGAGCGCAGCGGCGCCCGACGGCAACGCGCCCGCCAGCAGCACCGGTACAATGGCGGTGAACATGGCGCGCGCATTCGGGTCGAGCGCGACGAACTGCGCGTCCGGCGCGCGTGGCATAGGGCTGCGCGTGTACAGCCAATGCGCGGCGAGCAGTGCGGCGCCGCCGGCAACGCCGGCTTTGAGCAGCGTCCGACGGGACATGCGCAGTGGAAGGGTGGCGGGTTCGTTCACGGGATGGCGGATGACGAATGTAGCGGGCGCGGCAGGGCACGCGCCACGCCGCAAGTGCTGCGGACTCTAGCCCTTGGAAGTAGACTAGACAATCTAATCTCGTGACCCACGGCGCACGTGCCGAAACCACCTGAAGCACGCCTGATCGCCGCGCTGGAGCATGTTCGGCAATTGCACGAACAGCGGCGCGCCGTGCCGGTGCTGCAGGTGGCGCTCGACGCCGTCGCCACCTTTCAGTCGCGGCGGCTCGGGGCGACCTACGCCGACCTTGCGCAACAGCGACGCTATGCCCAGGCGATCGAGTTCTTCCAGAGCGATCTCTACGGCCCCGGCGATTTCAGCCGGCGCGATGCCGACCTGGCGCGCATCGTGCCGACCATGGGACGTCTGCTTCCAGCGGGCGTCATCGGAGTTGTGGCGCGGGCCATGGAATTGTCGGCATTGTCCCATGTGCTGGATCGGGCGCTCCTCGATCGCCTTGACGCCGACGCTCGCCCGACGGTCGCGCAGTATGCGCACGCGTATCGCGCCTGCGGCAACCGGGCAGAGCGCGAACGCCAGGTTGCATGGATCGGCGAAGTCGGCCACGGTCTCGATCGTTACGTACGCACGCCGTTGTTGACCAACGCGCTCAAGCTGATGCGCCTGCCGGCGCGCGCCGCGGGACTCGGCGCGCTGCAGCGTTTCCTGGAGCGCGGGGTCTCCGGCTTCGCGCGCATGCACGGCGCCGAGGAATTCCTGGCGACCATCGCCGCGCGCGAGAACACGCTCATGGCGGCCATCTTCGCCGGTGACGACGCGCCGTTTCCGGATCCGCTCGAGGGCGTCAGGCCTTCTTGAACAGCGCGTCGAGCTGGCTGTTGATCTCGCGCTCGATGGCGCCCTTGACCGGCGCCAGCAGGAAGGAAAGCTGCACGTCGAGACTGACCTGCGCCTTGCCGACGTCCATGCTGCCGGTCACGCCGACACCGTCGAAGGCGACCCTGTCGCCGTCCCACTGACAGATGATGCCGTAGCGCTTGTGCAGATCCTTGGCGATCTGCTGCGCGGCCGCGTGCGCTTTCTTCGGCTCGAGTTTGTGACGCCGCTTGATCGATATGGTCGGCATGGACGTAAACGCTCCGTTGACGATGCCGCAAGTATAGCCAAAGCGGCGGGCCGCGCTGCCGGCGCGGTGCTGCGTCGCAACAACGCGCACGCGCCAATGGACCGTACGCGACAAAGGCGGGAGAATCGCAACGCGCGTTCGCGCGGCGACGTCGGCTGAAAGGGTAACGCAGTGGCGAACATCGCCGAGTACTTCCGGCAGCACCTGGCAACGCCCGACGCGATTCTGTATCGCCAGTGTCGGGACGAGCAATGGTGCGATATCCCCGTGACGGAAGTCGCGGCGATGGTCGGCCGTTGGCAAGCGGCGCTGAGTCGTCTGGGTTTCGTCGAGGGCGATCGCATCGCGGTCTGCGTGAAGAACGGCCTCGACTGGGTGGCGCTCGACCTCGCCGCGCTGGGACTGGGCCTGGTCATCGTGCCGCTCTATGTCGACGACAATGCCGAAAACGTCGCGTGGTGCGCGGCCAATGCCGAGGCGCGCCTGCTGGTCGTGGAGAATTCGCGCATGGCGGCGGCGCTAAGGCAGACCGGCGCAACGCTGCCACCGCTGCGGTTGCTGCGACCCGATGCCGGCGACGCTGCGCTGTCGGTCGAGTCGCTGCTGCCGCCGAATGCACCGGCGCCCGAATTTCGCGCGGTTGCCGACGCACTGCTCGCCACCGTCTGCTACACGTCAGGAACCTCGGGCCGGCCGAAGGGCGTGATGCTGTCGCACGGCAATATCATCGCCAACGTCGAATCGTGCCGGAAGACCAACATGGGGCGACCGAGCGACGTATTCTTGTCGATCCTGCCGCTGTCGCACATGTTCGAGCGGACCGGCGGTTACTATCTGCCGCTGGCGATCGGGGCAAGGGTGACCTATGCGCGCAGCGTCGCGCAACTAGCCGACGATCTCGCCGCGCAGGCGCCCACGGCGATGTTCGCGGTGCCGCGCATTTTCGAGAAGTTTCTCGCGCGCATCGATCAGTCGCTCGAAGCATCGCCGCTGAAGCGCAAACTCTTCGATCAATGCGTCGCACGCGGGTGGCGCGTCGCGCAGGGACGTGGCAATGTCCTCGACTCCGTCGCGACGCCAGTATTGCGCACGCTCGTCGCCAAACCGGTCTTCGCGCGCCTTGGAGGCCGGCTGCGCCTGGTCGTGGTCGGCGGCGCGGCGCTCGATCCGGTCATCGCGCGCACTTTCATCGGACTGGGGCTGGCGATGTTGCAGGGCTACGGCATGACCGAGGCCTCGCCAGTTATCTCGGTCAATCGCGACGACGACAACGACCCCGAATCCGTCGGCCCTCCGCTGCCGGGGGTCGACGTCAAGCTCGGCACCGGCGGCGAACTGCTCGCGCGCGGCGGCAATATCATGCAGGGGTATTGGCGCAACGAGGAAGCCACGCGTGCCGCGTTCGATGCCGACGGCTGGCTGCGCACGGGTGACGTCGCCGAGATCCGCGAAGGACGGATCTACATTCGTGGCCGGCTGAAAGACATCCTCGTGCTGTCCAACGGCGAAAAGCTGCCGCCGCAGGAGGTCGAATTCGCGCTGCTGCACGACCCGGTCTTCGAGCAGGTCATGCTGGTGGGCGAGGGGAGGCCATTTCTTACCCTGCTCGCCGTTACCCGTGAGACCAACGAACAGTCACTGCTCAAGCGCGCCAACGAGCTTCTGAAATCGTTCCCGCGCTGGGTGCGCATTCGCAGGATCATTCTCACCGCGGATGCGTGGAGCATCGACAACGGCCTGCTCACGCCTACGCTCAAGCTCAAGCGGCCGCTGGTCATGGAGCGCTACAAGGGCGCGCTCGACGCAATTTACGCAGCGAAGTCCGGCTGACGCGCCGCCAAGACGACCGCGTCGCAAACGCGCGCCGGTTATCCTAGAGACCCAGCCACGGCGCCCGCAGCAGACAATTTTGATCACGATCGCCTCTCAACGGACATGACATGGGCGCTCTCGCCATTTCCCGTAACCCAGCAGAGCTGCACGACGCCTGCCTGAGCGCAGAGATGCCGTGACTCCGGTTGCTGTCGCCGTCGGCCGCGGTGGTCACATAGGACGTGTACCTGCGTCGATCGCGGTGGCCGGACTGGCCGCAATACTGTTGGTGGTCACCGTCGTCGCTTGCGGCGTCGGTGCGTTTGCAATCGCACCTGGCGATGTCCTGCGGATTGGCCTGCATGCATTGGGCATCGGTGGCAACGAAGGATTCTCGGCCGAGCAGCAGCAAGTGCTGACCTCGATTCGATTGCCGCGCGTGCTGCTCGCGCTGACCGTGGGCGCCGGCTTGGGTATCGCCGGTGCCGCGATGCAGGCGCTGTTTCGCAATCCGTTGGCCGATCCGTCGCTGACCGGCGTGTCCGGAGGCGCGGCGCTGGCCGCCGCGACGGTGATCGTGATGGGTGCGACCTGGTTTCCGGGGCTGGCGCGCAGTCTCGGCGTGGCAACGTTGCCCGTGGCTGCGTTTGCGGGAAGCCTGGTGGTGAGCGTACTGGTATATCGGATGGCAACGCGCAGCGGTCATACCGCGATTGCGGCACTCCTGCTCGCCGGCGTGGCGCTGAATGCCGTTGCAGAAGCGGGCATCGGCCTGTTCACCTTCATCGCCAATGACGAACAGTTGCGCAACCTGACGTTCTGGCGACTGGGAAGCGTCGCGGGCGCGACCTGGCCGATACTCGCGTGCATCGTGCCGGCCGTACTCGTTTCCTCGGTGCTGTTGATGAGCAACCGGGCCGCCTACGATGCGCTCACTTTGGGCGAAGCCGAGGCGCGGCACCTGGGCGTGCCGGTGGAACAGGTCAAAACCGTGACACTCATTTGTTGCGCGCTCGCCACCGGCACTGCAGTCGCGGTCAGCGGCATGATCTTCTTCGTCGGCCTGGTGGCGCCGCACGTGGTTCGGCTCGCCTGCGGACCCGCGCATCGTGCCGTGCTGCCCGGTGCGATGCTGGTTGGCGCGATCCTGGTCGTGGCCGCCGATGCCGTGGGACGCACGCTGGTCGCACCGGCGGAACTGCCGCTGGGAGTGTTCACCGCACTTATCGGCAGCCCGTTTTTCATCGCGCTGTTGTTGCGAGCGCGCGAGGCGTGGAGCCTCTGATGCTGGTCGCCGAGCACATCGCGGTCACGATAAGCGGTGCGCGATTGCTGCGCGACATCGGCATCGTCGTTCGCCCCGGGTACGTGACGGCCCTGATGGGACCAAATGGTGCCGGCAAGTCAACCCTGCTGCGGGTGATCGCAGGCGACCTTGCGCCCGACTCGGGACAGGTGGACATGGACGGCGTGCCGCTCGTGCACCTCTCGATTCGTGAGCGCGCGCGTCGCCGCGCCGTCGTCTCGCAGCGCGCCAGCGTCGCCTTCGGTTTTACTGCACTGGAAACGGTCCTGTTCGGGCGGTTTCCACACGGCGGTAGCGGCGCGCGCGCCGAAGATGTCGCGATCGCCCGGAAAGCACTTGCTCGCGCCGGTGTCGCCGAACTCGAGGCACGCCTCGCGCCGACGTTGTCCGGCGGCGAATTCGCGCGCGTCATGCTGGCGAGGGCGCTTGCGCAGATCCATGGCAGTGAGGCGCCCCGGTATCTGCTGCTCGACGAGCCGACGGCAAACCTGGATCCCGCGCATCAGCACCACGCGATGCGCCTGGTCTATGACGTCGCCCGCGGCGAGAATGTCGGGGCGCTGGTCATTCTTCACGATCTCAATCTTGCGGCGCAGTATGCAGACGAGGTCGTGCTCATGCGGCGCGGCGAGATTGTCGCCGCAGGCACTCCAACCGCGACGTTCACGCGCGCGGCGTTGGCCGCAACCTTTGACGTTGAAACGTCGGTGCTCGCGCATCCGACCGCGGCGCGACCGCTGGTGGTGGTACACGGATGACGTCAGGCGCCGCGGCCCAGGGCGAGCCCACGCGCGGCGCTCTCCCGGCCCGGTGCGCTAGCCGGCTGGCCACGTCCATTGAAAGGCGCGACGCCGGCGTTCGGGCAGGCGGCCAAGTTTGACATCGGCTGGCTTCGAACGTAGAATTCAAACAAACGTTTGATTTATTCTTGCAAGCGCCCTCACCACGCCTATCGCAACGGGGAACGCCATGAACACTGCCGCCGTCGTTCTGGATGCACCGAAGAATTCGGCGACCCAGTCGCGGATCCTCGACGCCGCCGAGGCGTTGTTCATGGAACACGGTTTCGAAGCCACGTCGCTGCGCCAGATCACCTCGGTCGCCGGGGTCAACCTGGCGGCCGTCAACTATCACTTCGGCAGCAAGGACGATCTTTTCGAAGCGGTGCTCACGCGGCGCCTCGATCCGATGAATCAGGAGCGCATGGCGTTGCTCACACGCTTCGAGCAGGACGCGTTGCCTGAGGTGCTGTCGCCGGAAAAGATCCTGGCGGCGATGTTCATCCCGGCGCTGCGGCTCGCGCGCGATCCCGAGCGCGGCGGCAAGGATTTTCTGCGGCTTCTGGGCCGCGCCTATGCGGATCCCGCACCGTTCATCCGTCAGTTCCTGGCCGAGCAGTACGCGGTGATGATCGCCCGCTTCAAGGCTGCATTCGGCCGCGCGTTGCCGCATCTGCCGAAGAAGGAACTGAGCTGGCGGCTGCACTTCGTCATGGGCGCACTGTCGTACACGCTGGCGGGCACCGATGCGCTCAAGCTCATCGCCGCGCTCAACCCGCGCGAAGCGAGCAACGACGAAATGCTGCTGCGCCGGTTGGCGCCATTCCTGATCGCCGGTCTCAAGGCGCCGCTTCCCGATCTCGACGAACTCGACGGCGTGGACGCGGTGTAGTTGGAGGAGCAACCATGCTGACCATCATCTGGCTCGCTGTCGTCATCGTTGGCTTCGTCGCGCTCGCGTACGTGAATGCCCGAGGCTGGGCGTGGACGCTGGCCATCGCCGCCGCGCTCGCGGCCGCGGCGCTGCTGCATCTGCTGCCGCCTCTGGCGCTGCTCATTTCCGGCGCTGCGCTGTTGCTCCTGGCGATTCCGTTGAACTGGCCGACGCTGCGCCGCAAGTTCATCAGCGACGCGTTGCTTCACGGGTTCCGCAGGGTTATGCCGCCGATGTCGCAGACCGAGCGCGAAGCGATCGAGGCCGGTACGGTATGGTGGGATGGCGACCTGTTCTCGGGGCGTCCCGACTGGGCGAAGTTGCTGGCGGTGCCGCAACCGAAGCTGACCGCGGCCGAGCAGCATTTTCTCGACCACGACTGCGAAGAAGTGTGCGCGATGGTCAGCGAATGGGAAACCATGCACGTCCACCACGATCTGCCGCCGCACGTCTGGCAGTTCATCAAGAATCGCGGCTTTCTCGGCATGATCATTCCCAGGGAGTACGGCGGACTCGGCTTCTCTGCATTCGCGCATTCGGAGGTGGTGGCAAAACTCTCATCGCGCTGCGGCGCTCTCGTCGTCACGGTGATGGTGCCGAACTCGCTCGGCCCGGGCGAACTGCTGGTGCACTACGGCACCGACGCGCAGAAGCGCTACTACCTGCCGCGCTTGGCCAAGGGTCTGGAGATTCCCTGCTTCGCGCTTACCAGTCCGCAGGCAGGCTCGGACGCGGCCGCGATGCCCGATCGCGGCATCGTGTGCATGGGCGAATTCGAAGGCCGGCAGACACTCGGCCTGCGCGTCACGTGGGACAAGCGCTACATCACCCTGGGTCCGGTCGCCACTCTTCTCGGACTGGCGTTTCGCGCGCTGGATCCCGATCACCTGCTCGGCGACAAGGTCGACCTCGGCATCACCTGCGCGATGATTCCGACCAGTCATCCCGGTGTCGTCATCGGCCGCCGGCACATGCCGCTGACCGCGGTGTTCCAGAACGGGCCGAATTCCGGTAACGACGTGTTCATTCCCATGGACTGGATCATCGGCGGGCAGCCGATGATCGGTAAAGGTTGGCGCATGCTCATGGAGTGCCTCGCCGCGGGGCGCTCGATTTCGCTACCTTCGACCAACACGGGGATGGCCAAGCTGCTCACGCGCGCTGTCGGCGGTTACGCACGCGTGCGCTCGCAGTTCAAGACGCCGATCGGCAAGTTCGAAGGCATCGAGGAACCGCTGGCCCGGATGGGCGGCTACCTGTATTCGATGGACGCGACGCGGGTGCTGACCGCGGGCGCGGTCGACCTCGGCGAGAAGCCTGCGGTGCTGTCGGCGATAGCAAAGTATCACCTCACCGAGCGCGGCCGGCAGATCGCCAACGATGCGATGGACATCGCCGGCGGCAAGGGAATCTGCATGGGACCGTCGAATTTTATTGCCGCGGCGTATACGCAGGTGCCGATCTCGATCACCGTTGAAGGCGCCAACATCCTCACGCGCAGCCTGATCATTTTTGGCCAGGGCGCGATTCGCTGTCATCCGTATGTACTCAAGGAGATCGCGGCGGCCAACGACACTGATGCGACGCAGGCATCGATCGCGTTCGACGCGGCATTGTTCGCGCATGTCCGCTTCGTGCTGTCGAACATGGCGCGCGCGTTCGTCATGGGATTGTGCGGCTCGCATTGCGCAAGCGTTCCCGCCGACATCGCGCTGGAAACGCGTCGCTACTATCAGCAGCTCACGCGATTCTCCGCCGCACTGGCGTTCCTGTCGGACGTGTCGATGGGCGTGCTCGGCGGCGCGCTCAAGCGCAAGGAAAAACTGTCCGCGCGGCTCGGCGACATCCTGTCGATGCTCTACCTCTGCTCGGCGACGCTCAAGCGCTATGAAGCCGAAGGGCGGCAGGCGGCGGATGCTCCGCTGCTGCATTGGGCGGTCTGGGATGCGATGTTCAAGGCGCAGAACGCCTTCGAAGGCGTCATCTCCAACTTTCCGAATCGCATTGTGGCGTTCGTACTGCGCCGGATGGTGTTCCCGCTCGGGCGTCCTTACATGGTTCCGTCGGACCGGGCCGGGCACGCAGTCGCGCGACTCTTGATCGAGCCGTCTGCCACCCGCGATCGTCTCACCGCGGGAATCTATTTGCCCAAGGGCGAGTTCGACGTCATCGGCGCGATCGAGCTGGCCGTCGACGCGACGCTGGCTGCCGAACCGGTCGACGCCAAGATCCGCGCCGCGATCAAGGCCGGCAAGCTTGTCACCATGTTTGACGAGGATCGCCCCGCCGCCGCGCTCGCCGCCGCGATCATCACCGCCGACGAGCTCGCACTGGTGCGCCGGGCCGCCTACCTTACCGCCATCGTGGTTCGGGTGGATGATTTCGCGCCGGACCTGGGCGCTGCCGAAGCACGTTCCGAGGTCGAGATGCAACACCCCGCGACCATCGCGCACAAAGCCGCAGCGTGAGCGAGGGTCGCAGGGCATGACTCAACCCGTCTACGTCGTCGACGGCGCGCGCACGCCATTCCTTAAAGCGCGCAATCGTCCCGGCGCGTTCGCCGCGTCGGATCTCGCGACGCAAGCGGGCCGCGCCTTGCTCGGACGCATGCCCTTCGCGCCGGAACAACTCGATGAAGTGATCCTGGGTTGCGCCAGCCCGTCGCCCGACGAGGTCAACATCGGCCGTGTGGTGGCACTGCGCATGGGCTGTGGGCTCAAGGTCCCCGGCTGGACCGTCATGCGCAATTGCGCGTCGGGCATGCAGGCGATCGATTCGGCGTTGACCAATATTCGAAGTGGGCGTTGCAGCTTGGTGCTGGCCGGCGGCGTGGATGCGCTGTCGCGCGCGCCGCTGCTGTACTCGGACAGGATGGTCCTGTGGTTCGCGAACTTCAGCAGCGCGCGCACGATGGGCGCCAAGGCGACCGCCTTCCTCAAGTTGCCAGCAGCGGAGGTGCTGCAACCGGTCATCGGCATCATGAAGGGGCTGACCGATCCCATGGTCGGCTTGATGATGGGTCAGACCGCGGAGAACCTCGCGTTCCGCTTCGGCATCACCCGCCGCGACATGGACGAATTCGCGGCGCAGAGTCATCGCCGCGTCCTGGCAGCGCAGAAGTCCGGACATTTTAACGACGAGATCGCGCCGCTGTTCGACCGCGACGGCAAACTGTACGCAACCGACGATGGGGTGCGCGAGGACTCGACCCCGGAAAACCTCGCCAAGCTCAAGCCGTTTTTCGATCGCAAGTTCGGCAACGTGACCGCCGGCAACAGTTCTCAGATCACCGACGGCGCGGCGTGGGTCGTGCTCGCCTCCGAAGCCGCGGTGGCGAAACACAATCTGCCGGTGCTCGGAACGATCGTCGACAGCGAATGGGCAGGACTCGATCCCGCGCAGATGGGCCTCGGGCCGGTGCACGCCGCCACGCCGATCATGCAGCGCCATGGACTGGCGCTCAACGACCTCGACGCGTGGGAAATCAACGAAGCGTTTGCGGCGCAGGTCATCGCCTGCCTGCGCGCGTGGGAGAGCGAGGACTACTGCCAGACCGACTTGGGCCTGGCACACGCGCTTGGCCCGCTCGATCGAGCCCGGCTCAACGTCGATGGCGGCGCGATTGCGCTCGGTCATCCGGTCGGCGCGTCGGGCGCGCGCATCGTCCTGCACCTGCTGAACGTGCTCAAGCGCAGCGGCGGCAAGCGCGGCATCGCGTCGATTTGCATCGGTGGCGGTCAGGGTGGCGCGATGTTGGTCGAGCGTGCCTGAAGCCGGTCACTGAAAATGGCTACGTATCAGCACTGGAGAGTCGAACGCGAAGCCGACGGTCTTGCGTGGCTCGTCCTCGACAAGGCCGGCAGCTCGACCAATACCTTGTCTATCGCGGTGATGGAGGAATTGCGGCAGGTGCTCGACGAGCTGGCCGCAGCCCCGCCAAAGGCGCTGGTGATCCGCTCCGGCAAGGACAACGGCTTCATCGCTGGCGCCGATATCGAGGAATTCGGCTTGCTGAAAAACGTCGACGATGCGACCGCGCTGGTGAAGCGCGGTTGGGACACGTTCAATCAGCTTGCCGCGGCGCCCTACCCCACGCTCGCGCTGGTGCGCGGCTTTTGCCTGGGGGGAGGCTTGGAGCTAGCCCTGGCTTGCCGCTATCGGGTGGTCGTCGACGAGCCGGCAACGCGACTCGGCCTCCCCGAAGTCATGCTCGGCATCGTTCCCGGCTGGGGCGGCATCAAGCGCCTGCCGCGGCTGACCGGCGCGCCCGCGGCACTCGACCTGCTGCTCACCGGCAAGACCATCGATGCGCGCCGCGCGAAGAAACTCGGGGTCGCCGACGAATGCGTGCCGCCGCGGGTGATGATGAACGCCGTGCGCGGCGTGTTGCAGGCCGCGCCGCCGCCCAGGCAGGTACCTTTCCCGTTGTCGCTCACGCTCAATCGACTGGTGCGGCCTTTCATCGCCGCGCAGGCGAGGAAGCAGGTTGCTTCGCGCGCACGCCGCGAGCACTATCCGGCTCCCTACGCCATCCTCGACATCTGGGTGAAGTACGACGGCGATGCACTCGCCGCGTCGCCGGACGATCCGGCGTCGATCGCGAACCTGTTGCGCACGCCGACGGCGATGAACCTCATTCGCGTCTACAAGCTGCAGGAGCGGTTGAAATCGTTCGGGCGCGAACAGGATACGCTGGCCAAGCACGTCCACGTCGTCGGCGCCGGCACGATGGGCGGCGACATCGCCGCCTGGTGCGCATTGCGCGGACTCAGTGTAACGCTGCAGGATCAGACAGCGGAGCGACTCGCCCCGGCCATGGGTCGCGCCGCGAAATTGTTCGCCGACCGGTTGAAGGATCCGTTGCGCGTGCGCGACGCGCTGGATCGCCTCGTGCCCGATGTTGCCGGCGACGGCGTCGCCCGCGCCGATGTCGTCATCGAAGCGATCTTCGAGAACCTCGAGGCCAAGCAGAAACTGTTCGTCGAACTCGAAGCGAAGGCAAAGCCGGGCGCATTGCTCGCGACCAATACGTCGAGCATTCCGCTCGAGCAGATCGGCGCGCCGCTTCACGATCCCGCACGTCTGATCGGCCTTCACTTTTTCAATCCGGTGGCGCGCATGATGCTCGTCGAGATCGTCATCGGCGCAAATACGCGCCCGGCGCTGGTGTCGACCGCCGCCGCGTTCGTGCGCCAGATCGACAAGTTGCCCTTGCCGGCGAGGAGCGCTCCCGGATTCCTGGTCAATCGAGTCCTCGCGCCGTATCTCATGGAGGCGATGCGTTGCGTCGACGAGGGCATCGCGCCGGAAACAGTCGACGAAGCGGCGCTGGCGTTCGGCATGCCGGTCGGTCCGATCGAGCTCGCCGACACGGTCGGCCTCGACATCTGCCTCGCCGTCGGCAAGATGCTCGGCCCCGACGTCGAGCCGCCCAAGAAGCTTTCGGCGCTGATCGCGGCGGGTCAGCTTGGACGCAAGACCAAGCGCGGTTTCTACGACTGGAGCAACGGCAAGGCGGCGAAAGCGGCGCCGGGAGTCGTTCCGCCCGGACTTGCCGAGCGCCTCACGGGGCCGCTATTGTCCGAGGCAAAAGCCGCGCTCGCCGAGCACATTGTCGACGATGCCGATCTGGTCGATGCCGGTGCCATCTTCGGTACCGGCTTCGCGCCGTTCACCGGCGGGCCCCTGCACTATCTGGCGTCGCGCGGTTCCGGTTCCTGACCCGCTCTGTTACGATTGAACGAACGGTCGCACACAAGGCCGGGAGAGAAGCGAGGGGAGTGGGTCGATGGGCCTGCCACGCAGGCACCGGTCGTCTACCCATCGCCATGCCAATATCCAGGCGTCGGGGAGGAATCTTGGAAAAAATCTGGCTCAAGTCGTATCCGCCCGGCGTTCCGGCCGAGATCGACGTCAACACCTACGCATCGATTCGCGACGTCTTCGAAGAGAGTTGCGTCAAGTTCGCGTCGCGCCGCGCATTTTCGTGCATGGGCAAGTCGATCACCTTTGCGGAACTCGACGAGCAATCGCGCGAATTCGGGGCTTTCCTGCAGGCACGCGGACTCAAGAAGGGTGCCCGCGTCGCGCTGATGATGCCCAATATCCTGCAGTACCCCGTCTGCCTATTCGGCATCCTGCGGGCCGGCTACACCGTCGTGAACGTCAATCCGCTGTACACCGCGCGCGAGCTGGAGCATCAGCTCGTCGACAGCGGCGCCGAGATGATCGTCGTGGTGGAAAACTTCGCCAATACAGTCGCCGAGGTTTTGGGCAAGACGAAGGTCAGGCAGGTCATCGTCACCACTATCGGCGAAATGCTCGGTCTGAAGGGCCTGCTGGTCGACTTCGTGCTGCGGCACGTCAAGAAGATGATTCCCGCGTGGACGCTTCCCGGCTCGTTGCGCCTGTCCGAAGCGCTGGCCGAAGGTAGCCGCAAGACGCTGATGCGGCCCGAACTCGGCCACGACGACATTGCGTTCCTGCAGTACACGGGCGGCACCACCGGCGTGGCCAAGGGCGCGACGCTGATCAACCGCAACATGGTCGCCAACATGCTGCAATCCCGCGCGTGGGTCATGCCGTTCCTCGGTACCGAACAGCACATCATCATCACCCCGCTGCCTCTGTATCACATCTTTTCGCTCACTGCGAATTGCCTGGTGTTCATGACGCTGGGCGCCGAGAACGTGCTCATCACCAATCCGCGCGACATTCCCGGTTTCGTCAAGGAAATGGGCAAGCACCGCTTCACCGGGCTGACGGGAGTGAACACGCTGTTCAACGCGTTGCTCAACAATGCGGAGTTCAAGAATCTAGATTTCTCGACGTTGCAGCTGACGCTTGGTGGCGGCATGGCGGTGCAGCAGGCGGTGGCCGAGCGCTGGAAAAAGGTGACCGGCAAGCCGCTGATCGAAGCCTACGGACTGACCGAGACCTCGCCCGGGGCGACCATGAATCCGTTCACGCTGCCCGAGTTCAACGGTTCGATCGGCCTGCCGCTCCCATCGACCGACCTGCAGCTGCGCGACGATCAAGGCCACGAAGTCGCGCTGGGCGAGCGCGGCGAGATCTGCGTCAAGGGCCCACAGGTCATGGCTGGCTACTGGAATCATCCGGATGAAACCGCGAAGGTCATCGACAAGGATGGCTGGCTCGCGACCGGCGACATCGGCGTGATGGATACGCAGGGATTCGTGCGCATCGTCGACCGCAAGAAGGACATGATTTTGGTATCCGGCTTCAACGTCTACCCCAACGAGATCGAAGCGGTGGTGGCGATGCACGACGGCGTGCTCGAGTGCGCGGCGATCGGCGTTCCCGACGCCAAGTCCGGCGAAGCGGTCAAGCTGTTCGTCGTCAAGAAAGATCCGGCGCTGACCGCCGAGGCGCTGCTGGCACATTGCCGCGGACAGATGACTGCTTACAAATGCCCGCGGGAAGTCGAATTTCGCTCCGAATTGCCGAAGTCGAACGTGGGCAAGATACTGCGGCGCGAATTGCGCGACGAAGCGAAGAAGAAAGCGGCCTGAGGCGTGTCGGGCGACGAACAGGAGACTCTGCCAGATGCTCAGCCGGCGCTGCGGGTGGTGCCGATGCCCGCGGATGCGAACCAGCACGGCGACATCTTCGGCGGCTGGGTAATGTCGCAGGTCGACATCGCCGGCGCCGTCCCTGCGGCGCGGCGCGCGCGCGGGCGGGTCGCCACCGTCGCGGTGAATTCCTTCGTCTTCAAGCAACCGGTGCTGGTCGGCGATGTCGTGAGCTTCTACGCCAAGCTCACGCATACCGGCAGGACTTCGATCACGGTCGATGTCCAGGTCTACGCCCAGCGCAATCCGGGCAAGGTCGTTTGCGTGAAAGTGACCGAGGCCAGTCTGACTTATGTTGCAGTGGGACCCGACCGGCGGCCGCAAGTGCTGCCGCCGGAGTGACCCGGGCAGGGTCGCGGGTGTATAGTTTTGCCAGCGGCGCCTGACCGGCAGCGATCTGGCGCCTCCTGGCGCAGAAAATTGAGCAACCTTGATAGTTGCCTATCCACGACGGAGGAGCAAAACAATGAAACTCGATCGATTCCAGCGCACTCGGCTCGCGGTTGCCATCGGAGGCGCCGTCATGTCCCTGGCGGCGGGCCAGGCGTTCGGCTCGGCATTCGCGTTGCAGGAGCAGAATGCCAGCGGTCTGGGCAACGCGTATGCCGGCGGCGCGGCGGTGGCGGAAGACGTCAGCACGATCTGGTTCAATCCGGCGGGACTCTCGCGCATCAAGAGCATGCAGGTGGTGGCTGCGGGGAATCTTATCTGTCCTTCCGCCAAGTTCAACGACAACGGCAACTCCAGGCCGGCGATGTTCCAGACGCTGGGCGGTAATGGCGGCGATGCCGGCGGGTGCGCCGCAGTGCCCAATCTCTATCTGGGCGTGCCGATCACGGATCGGTGGTCGTTCGGGCTGGGCGTCAACGTGCCGTTTGGCCTGAAGACCGAATACGACTCCAACTGGCTGGGACGCTTCCAGGCAATCGAGTCGAAGATCGAGACGATCAATGTCAATCCGACGCTGGCATTTGCGGCGACCAAGGAGCTGACCCTCGGCGCCGGTGTCAACTGGCAGAAAGTCGATGCGACGCTGACCAACCAGGTCAACTTTGCCGCGCTGTACGCGCAGGGCATCGGTGGCCTGGTCGCGAATGGGACGATTCCCGCGACCGCCGCGCCGACCTTGATCGGGGCCGCCGCGGGTCTGGAGTCCGGGGCGAAGATCGAAGGCAACGACAATGCGTGGGGCTGGAATGCGGGCGTCCTCTGGCAGGCCACGCCGTCGACGCGCTTCGGCGCATCATATCGCTCGTCGATCAAGTACACCGTCAACGGCACCGTTAATTTCAACAATCCCACGGCGTCGCAGCTCGGTGCGCTGCCGCCGACGCTTGCCCCGGTCGGCGCGCTGGTCGTCAATGGCGTGAATGCGGCGCTGGTGAACGGCAACGTCTCGCTGGCCCTCAAGACGCCCGATAGCGCCAATGTCTCCTTCTTTTCCACGGTCAACGACAAGTGGGACGTGATGGCGGATCTGCAATACACCGGCTGGAAGAGCATTCAGCAGCTGCAGATCGTGCGCAGCACCGGCGTCGTGCTCAATACGCTGCCCGAGAATTTCCGCAACACGTGGCGAGGCTCGGTGGGCGCGAACTACCACTACGATGACAGGTGGACGATTCGCGGCGGAGTTGCCTATGACCAGTCGCCGGTCAACAATACCGACCGCTCGCCGCGTCTGCCCGACAACAACCGCACCTGGATCGCGTTGGGGGCGCAGTACAAGTTCAACCCCAACTGGACATTGGACGTGGCTTACTCGTACATCTGGGTTCAGAATCCGGACATCAACCAGAACGGTGGAAATCAGGCGGGGCTGGGCCTGATCAGCGGTTCGTACAAGAGCAACGTCAACATTCTCGGGGCGCAAGTCGCCTACACCTTCAGATAGTCGAATTGCTGCTCCCCGCAGGTACGCGCCGCAGGCCCGCCCTGCGGCGCGGCGTTTTCAACGATGCAACGACCCCGCAAGCGTGGGGACGGTCACTCAGGCGCGATCCATGTCCGATTCCCGCTTTCTTGTGCGCAAGGTGGCCGTGCTCGGCGCTGGTGTCATGGGCGCGCAGATCGCCGCCCATCTTGCGAATGCGGGCGTCCCCGTCGTGCTGTTCGACCTCTCGGCGAAGGACGGCGATCCAAACGGGATTGCGCAGAAGGCGATCGAGAATCTGAAGAATCTCGAGCCCTCGCCGCTCGCCGCCAGTGACCGCGCCAACTACATCGATCCCGCCAACTACGACCAGCACGTGGAGTTGCTCGCCGGCTGCGACCTGGTGATAGAGGCGATCGCCGAGCGTCTGGACTGGAAGAAGGCGCTCTACGAAAAGGTCGCACCGCACATCGGTGCGCAGGCGATCTTCGCCAGCAATACGTCGGGCCTGTCGATCAATGCGCTGGCCGAGGCGTGCCCGCCGTCGCTGCGGCCGCGCTTTTGCGGCATCCATTTCTTCAATCCGCCGCGCTACATGCATCTGGTCGAGCTGATCGCGCAGAAGGATACGGCACCGCGGCTGCTCGATCTGCTCGAAACATTTCTCGTCACCACGCTCGGCAAGGGGGTGGTGCGCGCCAAGGACACGCCGAACTTCGTGGCCAATCGCGTCGGTGTGTTCTCGATGCTTGCCACCATGGTGCACACCGAGCGCTTCGGGCTGGGCTTCGACGTCGTCGACGCGCTGACCGGCCCCGCGATCGGCCGAGCCCGCAGCGCGACTTACCGCACCGCCGACGTCGTGGGGCTGGACACCATGGCGCACGTCATCCGCACCATGGACGAAGCGCTGCCCGACGACCCGTGGCACCGGCACTACCAGTCGCCGCCGTGGCTCAAGGCGCTCATCGACAAGGGCGCGCTTGGGCAGAAGACCAAGGTTGGCGTGTTCCAGAAGGTTGGCAAGGATATCCAGGTTCTCGACCTCGCGACGCAATCGTATCGTCTCGCCGCGGGCGAGGTCGATCCTGGCGTTGCCGAAATCCTCGCGTTGAAGAATCCGGCCGACAAATTCGCCCGTTTGCGCGGCAATACGCATCCGCAGGCACAATTCCTGTGGGCGATTTTTCGCGACCTGTTTCACTATTGCGCTTATCACCTCGCGGCGATCGCCGACAACGCGCGCGACGTCGATCTGGCGATCCGCTGGGGCTTCGGCTGGCAGATGGGGCCGTTCGAGACCTGGCAGGCCGCCGGCTGGCAGCAGATCGCGCAATGGGTCGCCGAAGACATCGCGGCAGGCAAGGCGCTGGCGAGTGTGCCGTTGCCAGCGTGGGTCGGTACAGGACCGGCCGCCGCTGGCGTGCATGGCCCCGCGGGAGCGTATTCGGCGAGCGCCAATGCATTCGTGCCGCGATCAAAGCTGGCAGTCTACAAGCGCCAGTACTTCCCCGATCCGGTGCTGGGCGAAAAGTCGCCCGCCGGCACGACAATTCTCGAAACCGATGCTGTGCGCATGTGGCACACTGGCGACGACATCGCCATCGTTTCCTTCAAGAGCAAGTCAAACACCATCGGCGAAGACGTGCTCGACGGCATCCTCGCCGCGATTGAAGAGGCCGAGCGCAAATGGCGCGGGCTGGTGCTATGGCAGACGCGCGAGCCGTTCTCCTTCGGCGCCAATCTGGCTTCGTTCATACCCGCGGTTCAATCGGGCGATTGGGACAAGGTCGAGGCGATCGTGGCCAAGTTCCAGCACACTTCGCAACGTCTCAAGTACAGCCTCATTCCGACGGTGGCCGCGGTGCGCGGCATGGCGCTGGGCGGCGGCTGCGAATTCACCATGCATTGCGATCGCGCCGTCGCCGCGCTCGAGTCGTATATTGGCCTGGTTGAGGCGGGCGTCGGCCTGCTGCCCGCGGGGGGCGGCAGCAAGGAGCTAGTGGTGCGCGCGGCGCAGGAGGTCGTGCGCGGCGCGGCAGGCAGCCAGATCGACCCGCTGCCGTTCGTGCGTACCTATTTCCAGCAGGTGGCGATGGCGACGGTATCGAAGAGCGCGCTGCAGGCCAGGGAACTCGGCTATCTGCGTGCGTCAGATGTGGTGATCTTCAATGGGCACGAGTTGCTCTGGGTTGCCAAGGCGCAGGTAATGGCCTTGTCGGAGAGTGCGTACCGCCCGCCGCTGCCCCAGCGCAACATCCCGGTGGTCGGCAAGACCGGCATCGCGACGCTGGAGATGCTGCTGGTCAACATGCGCGACGGCGG
>JBDTLK010000010.1:0-46109 GCA_039934835.1 Edaphobacterium sp. (SeqCode)
GTCGACAAGCTTAGCTTTGGATAGGCGTCCTGCAATGCCTGCTGCACCTGGTAGAGCGCGTACTCGGAAATGTCGAACAGCACCAGCCGCTCCGGCCCGAAGCGCGCGATCTGCAGGCAAAGCTCGGCGCCGATCGAACCACCGGCGCCGGTGACCATGGCCACGCGACCGCCCAGCCACTCGCTTAAGCCGGCGCTGTCGAGCACCACCGGATCGCGGGCGATCAGATCGTCGAGCTCGACGTGGCGGATTGTTGTCAATTGCGATCGGCCGCTGATCAGGTCCTCGTACGAAGGCACGGTGAGCGCCTCGACTCCCGACAGGGCACACAGTTCAGCGACGCGGCGGCGCACCCCGTGCGCGGCGGAAGGCAGGGCGATGATGACCGTGCGCACGCCGAAGCGCCGCGTCCATTTGGGCAGCTCGCTGATGGGTCCGAGCACGCTGATATTGCGCAGCAGTCGGCCTTGAATGGCGGGGTTGTCGTCGAGAAGGCCGACGATGCGCCACTGCCTGCTGTGCGCGAGTTCCTTGGTCAGGCGCGCGCCGGCCTCGCCAGCGCCGAGAATGAGCACCGGCTCGCCGAGCGCGGCGAGCGGGCTGTAGAGCCGGTGTTCTTTCCATACGCGATAGGTGAAGCGACTTCCGGCCATCAGGAAAATGACCACCGGCGCGTAGAGCACCAGCACACTGCGCGGAACCAGCGCGGTGAGTTGCAGCATCACCAGCACCAGCGGCACGGCCACCGCTCCCAGCCCCGCTGCCATGACGATGCGCTGCAGGTCGGGAAGGCTCGCGAAGCGCCACAGCCCGCGATAGAGCCCGAACGCCAGGAAAATCATCGCCTGTAGCGGCAGCACCCAGACCAGCGTGCGCCACATGTCGGACAACTGCGGTTCGTGCAGATCGAGATTGAAGCGCAGCCAATACAGTCCGATCCATGCGACGGCCGCGACGAGGACGTCGTGACCGAACGCGAGCCACGCTCGCCAGTTAGCGCTTACTTGCATTGGGTTCCATGCGTGCTTTACGCCAATGATACCCGATCCAAGTGTGCAGTAGCAGCAAAACCAAGGTCCAGAGCGCCAGCAAGGCAGCGCCGGCGCCCGGTGCGCGCACCAAAGCGGCGAGCGCCGAGCCGGCCGTCCCCAGCATCAGTGTCGCGTACAGCAGCAGCGTTCCCGCGTGGCCGAGATCGCCTTGGACCAACCGCTGGTAGGCGTGGTCGCGGTGCGCCTGCGCGACGCGTTCTCCGGCCAGCAGGCGGCCGACCAGCGTTGCCGTGGCGTCGACGATGAAAGGCAGGAACACCAAAATCGGGAACCACAGCGGCCACCATTGCGACCGCCAGCCGGTGCAGCCAAGTGCGCCGGCGAGAAACCCCAGCGGCACTGCGCCCACGTCGCCCAGGAATGCTCTCGCGGGGGGCCAGTTCAGCGCCAGGAAGGGCAGCGTCGCGGCGGCGACCGCGAGCATCAGCTGTGACTCGGCCGCTGCCGGCATCCACGCCGCGATCCCACAGGCGCCAAAGCCGACGACGGTCATCGCGCCGGCGAGTCCATCGCTCCCGTCCATGAAGTTGTACAAGTTGGCCATCCAAACCACGGCCAGCACGACCGCCAGCAGCAGCGGCCACCTCAGCGAAGCGCCAAACCATATCAGTGCCGCGACGGTTTGCGCAGCCAGGCGGATGGTCACCGGGACGCCACGATAATCGTCCCAGAGAGACACGCCGATGACCACCGCCAATGCCGCCATCCAGGCACCGCCCTGAGGCTGCCACAGCGTTGCTGCCGCCACGCCAGCCCAAATTGCAATGCCGGCGCCACGGGGCACCGCCACCCGATGCAGCGATCGGGCGTTGGGCACATCGGCCGGCATCCGCCGCCAGCGCAGCAGGCCGGCAAGCACAACCGACGCGACAAAAATCGCGATAGCGGGGGAGGCGAGCTGGATCATCGGGAAAAGAACAAACTAGGCATACAAAACTACCTCGGGCGGGACCGCCAAGCCCTTGTTTGTACCGATTTTTCGCGCCCTTTCTAAATGCTGGCCGCAGCCAACGCCACGAATGAAGTATACCCGCGACCGCCCCTGCGCGAGACCCGCCGAAAATGCAGTTCCTTGTTGCAATTAAGCAACAGGCCGCGCGGGGCATTTTCCGGCCGGGCGGTTTAGCTTGCCAACGGATTCGCCGCTTTGGCACAATCAACTCAACTTCTCGCCAGTCCTGAGAAGGTTCCGGTGGCAGGCGTTCGATTTCTTGCCAATCTTATTGTGTTAGAGGAGAGACCATGAATAAAAAGCTCGTGGCCCTTGCCGTCGGCGGCGCACTTGCCCTGCCGTTCGCCGTGCAAGCGCAAACCGCGAACGTCACGCTGTACGGACGCCTGAACCTCGACCTTGAATTCGTCAAGGGCAGCACGTGCGACAACGCAAGCGTTGGCACCGCCATCGGTGCGACGTCGATTCCCGTCACCTGCGACAACCGTTCAAATGCGTCGGCGGCCACTTCCATCTCCAACCCGACCGTCAACCGCGTCAGCAGCAACTCGTCGCGTTTTGGCATGCGCGGCACGGAGAGTCTTGGCGGTGGTTTGAACGCCGTGTTCCAGATCGAATCCAATGTGTCGGGCGACACCAGCAACTCGTCGGGTTCCGGCTTGGCGAGCCGCGAAACGTTCGTGGGCCTGCAAGGCGGCTGGGGCCGGGTCATCATGGGTAACTTCCTGATGCCGATGGACGACCTGCATCCGATGTTCGGCAATGCGCCCACCTTCACCACGTCGATCCTGTCGACCGCGACATTGTGGGCGTACGGAACCGTCAGCAAGAATACCGGCGGCTTCGACGCGCGTGTGCCCAACAGCATCCGTTACGATACGCCGAACATGATGGGCTTTACCGCCGCGGTGCAGTACGCCACGATGGACGATTCCGGCGCTTCCAACACCAGCGGCAATTCCAGCGCCGGCAGCCATCCCCAGGTCGTCGGCCACGCCTATGTGATCGGCGGCAACCTGATCTACAGCAATGGTCCGCTGGTGATCGGCGCCGGTGGCGAAGTCAACCGCGGTGTGCGCACGGCGTTCACGGCGGGCGGCCCGAATCTTCGTGACACCGATTGGAGTGTCGCGGGCTCGTACAACTTCGGCACGATTTTCCAGGGTTTCGGCCTGCAAATCGGCGCGGTGTATGAGCAGACGCGCTACTCGGTGCAGGCCCCGGCGATTTCGCCGGGCGGTAGCTCCAACGCCGGCTCCGGCTGCGTCGCAGGCGCGAATTCGGGAACTTGCAGCCTGAACCGCAACTTCTTCGGCGTTTCGGCAACGGTCCCGCTCGGTGGCGGCAAGATCTACGGCTTCTACGGCAAGGCGACCAATGGTCGTGGCAGCGCGCCGGACGGAACGGCGGTCGGCATGCTGGTCCGCGGTGGCCAAACCGGCGCCCAGCAGTGGGAACTGAGCTACACCTACGCCCTGTCGCCGCGCACGTCGCTGTATGCCGGCTACGTCAGCATCCTCAACGAGTGCAAGGCCGCGTATACGTTCAACATCAACTCGTATGCGGTCGCCGTCGGCAGCGTTGGTGCTGCTGCTGGCAGTGCCGGCGACTTCTGCAGCGGCCGTCCGCAAGGCGCCGTGTTCGGCATGATCCACACGTTCTAATCGAAGCAGATTCGCACAAACAGGAATCTGTCAATCCATCGAGCTGTAAAGTGATCATACGGGCGTCCACTGGACGCCCGTTTTTTTTGCCCTGCCGTATCATGTCGTCATGAGCTTGGATGCCCTCATCATCGGCTTCGACCGGGCGTTGCGCACGCTGTCGGACACGACGTCGGCCAGCCGGCCGAGTCCCGGCGATGTTCTCGCTGACGCGGCGCTGAGCCCGGTCGACCGGCGCCACGCTGCCGGACTCATGCGCGTCAACCACACCGGCGAAGTCTGCGCGCAGGCGCTCTACGCCGCGCAGGCGTTGACTGCGCGCACACCTCAGGCACGGCAGCAGTTCGAACAGGCAGCGCGCGAAGAAGAAGACCATCTGGCATGGACGTCAGGGCGCTTGACCGAGCTGGGGTCACGCCCGAGCCTGGTCAATCCGCTGTGGTACGCGGGTTCGTTTGCAATAGGCTTCTGTGCCGGACTCGCTGGCGATCGTACCAGCCTCGGATTTGTCGTCGAGACCGAGCGTCAGGTCGAGGACCACCTGACCGGCCATATCGATCATCTCCCGCCGAACGATGCAAAAAGCCGAAGCATCGTCGCGGCGATGCGCGACGACGAGATTCGCCACGGCAGCGCCGCCCGCGAAGCGGGCGCCACGGAGCTGCCGTGGCCGATGCGCGCGCTGATGCGTGTTACGGCGCGGCTGATGACGGTGACGGCGTATCGCCTTTGAGCCCGGCGCGCCAAGATCCCGCGGTACACTGCGCGCAAGCCGAGTATTGTCGGGAGAGCGGAGATCGGGTGCGCGAACCTCGATTTTCTTGCAAGCGGGCGGGCGCAGCCTGGAATGTGCTGGGTGCGCTGCTCTTCGCCGTCCTCGCCAGCCAGTCCGCGCACGCGCAGTTCACCAACGTGCGGCTCTACGGCAATCTCAACCTCGATGTCGAACTGGTCAACGGCCGCCAGCCCGATGGCTCCAATCCCACGGTCAACCGCATCTCCAGCAATTCCTCGCGTTTCGGCGTCCGTGGCAATGAATATCTGGGCGCCGGCAATGTGGCGATTTTCCAGATCGAATCGAACATTCAGGCAGACACCGGCAACGCGGCCAGCTCCGGTATCGCGAGCCGCGAGACGTATCTCGGGATCCAGGGCGATTGGGGGCTGGTGCGAATGGGCAAGTTCCTTACGCCCTACGACGACATACTGCCCATTTTCGGCAACTCGCCGACGTTGACGACATCGATTTTGTCGACGGCGGCGATCTGGGCGCAGGGCCCCCTGTCCAAGGGTCTGGGCGGCTTCGACGCGCGCCTGGGCAACTCGATTCGCTACGAGACGCCCAATGTGGGCGGGCTCGTCGGCGCACTGCAATACTCCACCCGCGATTCATCGGGCAACGCCAACGGCGCGGCTGGCGACAATGGCGATCTGCATCCGTCCGAGATCCGGCATGCCTTTGTAGCGAGCTTGGGCGCGATGTACTTCAACGGGCCGGTCGAGCTCGGACTCGCCTACGAGCACAACTACAACATCCGCACCACCGGCCGCCGAGACGATGCTCTGTCGATTGCCGGCGCCTACGATTTCGGCACGGTAACCCAGGCCGTCGGGCTGCGCGTTGGCGCCGTGTACGAATACCTCAAGTACGATACCGTGACCGGACCGCTCACGCGCAATTTCTACGCCGCGTCGGCGTCGATGTCGGTCGGCGAAGGCGTCTTTTATGCCTTCATTGGTCGCGCCGCCAACGGCACCGGCGGCGCGGTCAACGGCACGCAGATCGGCGGCCTGACCAAGGGCCCCAACTCGGCCGCCACGCAGTGGGAGGTCTCCTACAGCTACAACATTTCTCCGCGCACCATGGTTTACGCCGGCTACGTGCAGATTATGAACCAGGCGAACGCGAACTACGGCTTCAACATCAACGAGTACGCGACCGCGCAGGGAGGGGTGCGGCTCAACGGCGCGGTTGCCGGCATCGCCTACTTCTTCTAGCCGCGCATCCACTCCCTCAATGCATGTAGCCGTGCGCTGCGAATTCGCGCCGGCAAGTCGGTCTTCCCCGAAGACATGCCCGCAATCTTGCCGGCATCGACACCTCCCACGACGGCCAGCGCGGCCTCGAGACGTTTGCGCGGCGCGAAGTGCCCACTCGTTTGACCCGGGCGCGACAGCGCATCTGCGGCGCAGGCGAGCAGCAGACCGTCGAGGCGCTCCGGGCGCCGCAATGCATCGACGGCGAGCAGCAGGTCGAGCAGCGTCGAGGACCTGAGTTCGGCCGCGCGCTGCACGACGCCGTGATAACGCGCCGCGAGCCTCCCCAGATCCCGGCATTCGGTCGGGACGCGCAGCCTTTCCGCCAGCGCTTCCGCGAGCTGTACGCTCCTCGCTTCGTGGCCGACGTGCCTGGGCCACTGGTCGCGCGGCGTCGCGCCCTTGCCCAGGTCGTGCACCAGCACCGCGTAACGCACCGGCAGCGCGTTACCCGCGTTCGCGGCGAAATCGAGTGCCTCCAGCACGTGCACGCCCGCATCGATTTCGGGATGGTGCGCCGCCGGCTGCGGTACGCCGAACAGCGCGTCGACCTCGGGTAGCAACCGCGCGAGCGCGCCGCAGCGGCGCAGCAGCGCAAAGAAGCGCGACGGTCGCGCTTCCATCAGGGCGTGGGCGATTTCCTGCCAGACGCGCTCGGCGACCAGCGTCTCGAGCTCGCCGGAGTCGACGATCTTGCGCAGCAGTGCTTCGGTCTCCGGCGTCACCGTGAAATTCAGGCGCGCGGCGAAGCGCGCGACCCGCATTACGCGCAGCGGATCCTCGGCAAATGCCTCGCTCACGTGGCGCAACAGGCCGGCGCGCAGATCGGCCTCGCCGCCGAACGGATCGACGAGCGTGCCGTCGGCGGCGCGCGCCATGGCATTGATGGTCAAGTCGCGCCGGGCAAGGTCGGCCTCGAGCGTGACATCGGGCGCGGCGTGAAAGGTGAAGCCGTGATAGCCACGCCCGCTCTTGCGTTCGGTACGGGCCAGCGCGTATTCGTCGTTCGTCTTCGGGTGCAGGAACACCGGAAAATCGCGTCCGACCGGGCGAAATCCTTGCGCCAGCATCGCTTCGGGGGTGGCGCCGACCACCACAAAGTCGCGATCGGCGACGGCACGCCCGAGCAAACCGTCGCGCACCGCGCCACCGACCTCGTAGATCTTCATTTCCGGAACTGCGGGCGGCGACTGGCGCTGCGCCACGCCGCGCTCAGCGACCGCTTTGCGCGCGGAATTCGTCGA
Source organism: Edaphobacterium sp. (SeqCode) (assembly GCA_039934835.1). Classification (GTDB taxonomy): domain Bacteria; phylum Pseudomonadota; class Gammaproteobacteria; order Burkholderiales; family Casimicrobiaceae; genus PALSA-1003. The sequence continues at coordinate 6,950 of JBDTLK010000010.1, forward strand.
AGCGGCTTTTGATCGCCGCGGGGGCGAGGTATTCGGGAGCAACCGCTTCGAGCGCAGTCGGCGCAAAACCGAAGCGCGCGGGAAAATCACAGCCACACACGCTGTCTTTGCGCATCGACAGCACATTGTCGCGGCTCATCAGCGGCCCCGGCAGCCATTCGAGCACGCGCGCCTGCAGCATCGACAGCGTCGGCCCCAACGCAATGATCGGCCGCGCATGTCCAGTGAGTTCGCCGACGTAGGCAACCAGTTCGCGCAGCGTGTAGGTCCTGGGCCCGCACAGCGGGTAGCGCTGGCCGTACGTCGCGTCGTCCGCCAGCGCACGCGCGAACACTCGCGCGACGTCGTTCACCGCAACGGGTTGGAAGCGGGCGTTCGGACACGCCAGCGCCATCACCGGCAGCCAGCGTTCGAGCTGCGCAAACAGATTCAGGAAGCGATCTTCGCGGCCGAAGACCACCGATGGCTGCATGATCGTCCACGCGAGTTGCGAGTCGCCGACGATCTTCTCGGCTTCGCCCTTGCTGGCGAGGTAGCGGCTCTCGGCATGCGGATCCGCGTTGAGCGCGCTCATGTGCAGCAGTCGCGCGACTCCGGCGGCGCGGCAAGTCGCGACGACCTTGCGTGCGAGCTCGATGTGCGCGTAGTCGAAGTCGCCGCGCCGCGCCTCGTGCAGGATGCCGACCAGGTTCACCACCGCTGCGGCACGTCGCGTCAGGCGCAGCAACGTAGCGTCGTCATGAATATCCGCCTCGACGACGTCGACGGTCGGCAACAGGATCAGATGCTTGGCGCGCTCTCGGCTGCGCGTCGGGACGATAACGCTGCGGCCCGCATCGACCAGCTGGCGCACCAGGTGGCGTCCGACAAAACCGCTGCCACCCAATACCAGGACGGCCGCGCTCATCAACAATTTCCCCGAAGCGGCGCTGCGCGTCGCCGCTCCCCCAAGGGGGCAGAGCTTTGGGGCGGCCCGGCACCGCTCATCGCCCGTTCTCTTGCGTGTCGGCCGCCGGAATGCCCGCAACACCCTTGGCCGCACCCGCCGGCGTCACCACGCCGAGGCGTTCCTTGAGCGCCACGTACGGCAATCCCAGTTGCGCCTGGTAGTACATGGCGTTGGCGAGCACCTTCTTTACGTAATCGCGCGTTTCATTGAACGGGATGGTCTCGGCATAGATCGCGCCTTCGAGCGGCACGGCGCCGCGCCAGAGCTGGGCGCGTCCCGGACCTGCATTATATGCCGCCGTCGCGAGCACCGGCAGGCCGTCGAGGCGGTCGAGCACGTGCCGCAGGTAGAACGTTCCGAGCTGCGCGTTGAGCGCGGGATTGTCGAGTTGACGCGGCGCGAAATCGGCGCGGCCGGTCTGCCGCGCGACCCACTTCGCGGTCGGTGGCATCAGTTGCATCAGTCCTACCGCACCGGCGGACGACGCGATGTCGGCGATGAAGCGGCTCTCCTGACGGGCGAGCCCGAACACGAGCGCCGGATCGAGGTTCGCCTCGCGCGACGCGTCGCTCAATTCCGCGCGGTACGGCGTCTGGTAGCGCAACGCGAAGTCGTGTCGGCGCACCGTGCGATCGGCGGAGTTGATCGAACGATCGTAGAGGCCGTAGCGCCGAGCGACTTCCGCGGCGAGCAGCAGGCCATCGTCGCCCTGGCCGCGCACTACATACGACCACTCGCGAATCGCATCGGGGCGCAGGTCGAGCGCGGTGAGTTTGGCGACGCGCTTGACGTCCTCGCGGGCGCCGAAGGCGGCGAGCAAGGCGGGATTCGGCGTCAGCGGCTCGCTGATCGGCATGATCGCCGCGCCCAGCGCCTCGGCGGCGAGGAGGCCGTAGAAATGCTGCTCGGTGGCGAGACCCGCGTAGAGACGTGTCGCGTCGTCGGTCTGCCCGGATTCGGCGAATGCCCTGGCCTTCCAGTAACGCCACGCAGGCTCCAGCGCTTGATCCGGTGGCATTGCGTCGATGGCGCGGGCAACGTCCGGCCACGCTCGGGCGCGCAGCGCGGCGCGTACCTGCCACGCATGCTGCTCGGCGCTCAACGGCACACCCTCGACTTCGCGATACCAGGCGTTGGCGGCAGGATGGAGCTGCCTCGCGGCCCGGTGGGCGACGAGCAGGTTGCCATAACTGCGCTCTGCGACCGGAAAGCGATCGCGCAGCTTCGCCCACGCCTCGTGCGCCGCCGCGGGATCGGAGCGGGCAGCGCGATCGAGCGCGTAGAGCGTAAGCTCGCGACCCATCGCCGATGTCGGCTTGAATTCGCCCTTGAGCAGGACCTGCATCGAGTTGCGCTCAGCGCGCTCAAGGTCGCGCGGCGCAGGTCGCTCCGCCAGCGGCAACTCCGGCGCAATGCGCGCCACCAGCCGCGCGTTGCCAGCCTCGTGCGCCAAGCGAAACCGCAGCCACAGGTCGGTGGAAGTCAGCTGCCCGGCCTTGAGCATCGCCGAGAACAATGCCTGGCACGATTCGGGCTGGTCCTGCCCGCTGGACCAGTAGCGGCGCGCTTCACCCAACACAGCGTCGCCGTCGCGCATGCGCTTCAACTGAATGGCATAGCAATCGAGCTCGGTGTCGTTCCCCGCGCGCTTGAGATACTCGTCCGCGAACAACGCCCACTGCTCGCGCTTGGCCAGTGACTTGAGCCATTCGCCCCGCAACTTGTCGGCCAACGGCGTGCCATCGTAGCGGACCAGGAAGGCCCGCACGCGTTCGGGATCGGCGTCGTCCAGCTTGAGCCGGAGCTGCCAGTACGCGACGTATTGCTCGAGCAGGTGACCCTTGAGTCGCGGCGCCGCACGCTCGAGGCGCGCCGCGTCTGCGGCACGAAACGCATCGCGCGCGACGATGAAATCGGCGTCGGTGGGTTGCGCCCACGCGGGGACGGTGACGCCGAACGCGCACTGCAACAGCACGCAGAACACTGCCGGACGAGGAAAGAAATGGGCGCGCATCGAGGCTATTATCGCATTGCCGACTCGCGCTCTCACACAAATGGCCCGGCGCCGTGTTCGCGGCGCGGCGATGGTAAAATCGCCGCCACCCGAATCGAAAGGATGGTCATGGCTCGAGACAGCAAAGCGCCGCTGGTTGGCATCGTAATGGGCAGCGACAGCGACTGGGACATCATGCAGCACGCGGCGGACCAGCTTGCGGCGTTCGGTGTCGCCAGCGAAGCGCGCGTGCTGTCGGCGCACCGCCTTCCCGACGACACCATGGCGTACGCCGCGGCGGCGTCCGGCCGCGGCCTTGCGTGCATCATTGCCGGCGCCGGTGGCGCTGCCCATCTGGCCGGTGTCATCGCGGCCAAAACCATGCTCCCGGTGCTGGGCGTACCTATTCCGTCGAAATACCTGCGCGGGGAGGATTCGCTGCTGTCGACGGTGCAGATGCCCAAAGGCATCCCGGTGGCTACTTTCGCCATCGGCGAAGCTGGCGCCGCCAATGCCGCGCTGTTCGCCGTCGCGATGCTCGCCTTGCACGATGCGAAGCTCGCCAAAAAGCTCGCCGACTTCAGGGTCAAGCAGTCGGCCGCCGTGCGCGCGAAGACGCTGCCGCCGCCACAGAAATAGTCAGCGTTTGGCCGCCTTGGGATCGCGCTCGGCGCCGACTGGCAGGTTGGCGACTCGCGTCATTTGCGGATCGTCGAAGCGACAGCCAGCGGCCACGTAGTCGGCGGCCATTGCGGTCGCATCGGCACCCCAGAACAGCTCGTCGCCGATGGCCAGCGTGGGTACCCCGAACACGCCGCGCGCGATCGCGTCCTCGGTGTTACGGCGCAATGCATCCTTGACTTCAGGAATGTCGATGCGCGTCTGCGCGTCCGGCAGCGCGAGTTCGCTCATCAATTCCGCCCATTCGATGGGCAGATCCCCGAGGCGCCCGTCGCGCCAGACGAAGCGAAAGATCCGGCGCACCGCGTCCGGATCGCAATCGGCGGCGATCGCCAGTCTTAGCAGTGGCAGCGGATTGAAAGGGTGGGCCGCCGGAAACTTGAGCGAGATGCCGAGCTTCTTCGCCTGCCAGACGACGAAACGATAGGTGAAGCGCCGCTTGGCGGGAATCTCCGCGGGTCCCTTGTGGCCATGCGCCTTGAGTATTCCCGCGAACAGCACCGGTTTGTAGCGGATGCGCAATCGGTTCTCGAATGCGGACAGCTGCTCGCACTGCAGATATGCAAAGGGCGATACGAAATCGAAATACCATTCAGCGCTCGGCATGTGCGCCATTCGACAGACCCGGCAAAACGCCGTGTCGATCACGTCGCTCCGCGAGCAGGGCGATGACCACCCGCCTGCCCTCGTTCGACAGGTTGCTCCAGTCGGCGATTTCGTCCAACGTGCGGTAGCAGCCCGCGCACAACCCGCTCGCCGGGTCCATGACGCACACGCTGATGCACGGCGAAGCGACCATGCGACCATCCGTTGTATGGTTCACGCCGACTGCGCCGAGACCAGCGGCTGGCTGGCATTGAGCGCGAGCGCGACGCGCGACACGGGCGGCCGACCAAGGAAATTGGAAATGGCGTTGCCAGCCGTGCGCAGGCGCGTCATGTCGACGCCGGTTTCGATGCCCAGGCCCTCGCAGAGATAGAGCACGTCCTCAGTGGCGACGTTGCCGCTCGCTCCCCGCGCATAGGGGCAGCCGCCCAGCCCGGCGACGGAACTGTCGAAGGTCGCGACACCCATTTGCATCGCGACGTATATATTGGCCAGCGCTTGGCCGTAGGTGTCGTGAAAGTGCCCCGCCAGCACGCCAATCGGCACCGCGTCGGAAACGCTCGCAAGCAGTGCCTGCGTCTTGCCCGCGGTGCCGGTGCCGATGGTGTCGCCGAGCGATATTTCGTCGCACCCCATCGCCGCAAGCGCTGCCGCGACGTCGCGCACGCGCTCCGGCGCGATGTCCCCTTCGTACGGGCAGCCCAGCACGCATGAGACATAGCCGCGCAGTCGCACACCGTGCGCCCTCGCCGCGTCGGCGACCGGCCGCGCGCGCTCGAGACTGTCCGCGATTCCGCAATTGATGTTCTTCTGCGAGAAGGTTTCCGATGCAGCGACGAACACCGCAACTTCGTCGCAGCGTGCGGCGAGCGCTGCCTCGAAGCCCTTGAGGTTCGGCGTGAGCACCGAATAGCGCACTCCAGCCTTCCTGCGAATCGCGGCCATGACCTGCGCGTTATCGGCCATCTGCGGCACCCACTTCGGCGAGACGAAGGCAGTGGCTTCGATGGCCATGATACCGGCGTCAGTCAGGCCCTCGATCAGCGCAACCTTGACCGCGGTGGGCACCATCGTCGTTTCGTTTTGCAGTCCGTCGCGGGGGCCGACCTCGACGATGCGAACTCGCTTGGGAAGGTTCATGGCTATGCGTTGTCGGTAGCTGGTCAATAAGCGTGCACCGCGTCGACGACGCCGCTGACGGGCAGGCCCGCTTCCAACCGGCGGATTTTTGCGGCAACCTGGCGGACCGATTCGTCTATGCGCGTCGCCGCGGAGATGTGCGGCGTGACGGTGATGCGCGCATGATGCCAGAAAGCGTGAGTCCGCGCTAAGGGCTCGTCGTGGAACACGTCGAGCATCGCGCCCGAGAGGTGGTCGGCGTCGACCAGCGCAAGCAGATCGTTTTCGACGATCAGCGCGCCGCGAGCGACATTGATCACGTAAGCGCCTTTGGGCAACAGCGCAAGCCTCGATCGGGTCAGCAGGCCGCGCGTCTGCGCCGTCAACGGCAACATGCACACGAGCACACTGCAAGTCGCAAGGAATGCGTCGAGCTCGTGCTGCGCGTAGCTGCGCACGCCCTGCAGGTGCTTGTGCGAGCGGCTCCACGCCGTGACCGCAAAACCCAGTGCGTTCAGCGCCTCGGCGACGGCGATTCCCAGCACGCCGCAGCCGAGGATGCCCACCGCGAACGCGCGCTTATCCAGGCGCGCTCGCGGCCGCCACTGCGCGACACGCTGCGCCTGCTCGTAGACATCGAATTCGCGGTAGCGGCGCAATACCGCGTACGCCACGTATTCAACCATCTGTTCGGCCATCCCTGCATCCTCGAGTCGAATCAGCGGCACACCGGCGGGCCACGGCGACAGACCGACGACGGCATCGACGCCCGCCCCCAGATTGAACACGGCGCGCGCCGAAATCAGTTCATCGAGCAGTGCGGTCGGCGGTCTCCAGACCAGCGCATAGTCTGCGGGCGCGCCAGACTTTGGCCAAGTGCGCAGCGTAGCTTCGGGAAGCTCGCGGGCGATCGCTTCGCGCCATGACGCACCGTCATCCGCGGCCGTGTAATAGAGGAGATTCAACGGCCTGGCGCGGTAACGGTGACGCCGATCAATTCGGCGCCCTCGCGCACCTGGTCGCGCTCGCGGTAGTGCACGGCGCTCACGGTGCCCGCCGCCGGCGCGGTGATCGTGTGTTCCATCTTCATTGCCTCCAGAATCAGCAGGGGCGCGCCGCGCGCGACCACGTCGCCTATCTTCACCAGTACCGCCACGACGGTGCCCGACATCGGCGCTTCAAGGTCGCCGCCCGCCGCGACTTCCTCGCCGGCGTGCGCCATGGGATCGGCCAGTCGCAAACGCTGCATTGCACCTTGGGTGTAGACATAGCGATCATCGCCGACCCGAACGACGGTGGCGGTCATGCGCGTGCCGTCGATGGTCAACGCCAGCGAATCGCCCTGCGACTCGGCGCTCGCGGCCAAGCTTCGTCCGTCAACCGCGACCTCGAATGCGTCACCACGGGTCCGCACGCGCACCGGATAAGTCGCCTCGCCGACCGCGTAGCTGAGCACGAGCGCGTGCTCGTCACTATTGAGCCACCACGTGTCGACGCCATGCCACGGCGAATGCGGATCGCCCGACGCCACGCGCCGAGCCGCCGCGGCCTGGCGCAGCGCCACGCATTCACCCAGTGCAGCAGCGGCGAGCGATTCCGCGGATGGCGCCGTCGGCGGCGGAAACAGTGCGCCGTGATGGCGAGCGATCAGTCCCGTGTCCAGCCGCGCGTGCGCAAACGCGTCGTGCGCGACCAGGCGGCGCAGGAACGCGACATTGGTAGTAACACCCGCAACCTCGTAGTCGCCGAGCGCATTGCCGAGGCGCCGCAGCGCCGTCGCGCGGTCTTCGCCCCAGACGATCAGCTTGGCGAGCATCGGATCGTAATACTGGCTGATGTCGTCGCTCGCGCGCACACCGGTGTCGATACGTACCTCCGCCGACGGCGTCGGCGTGCGCAGGTGCGCGATGTGTCCGATCGACGGCAGGAACCCCCGTTCCGGGTCTTCGGCGTAGATGCGCGCCTCGATCGCGTGTCCCGAAATCCCGATCTGGTCCTGTCGCAGCGGTAGCGCTTCGCCGGCCGCGACGCGCAGTTGCCATTCCACCAGATCCAGTCCGGTGATCATTTCGGTCACCGGATGCTCGACCTGCAGGCGCGTGTTCATTTCCATGAAAAAAAAGGTGCCGTCGCGATCGACGATGAATTCGACGGTGCCCGCGCCGACATAGCTGATGGCGTTGGCCGCCGCAATCGCCGCGGCGCCCATTTCCGCGCGCCGCGAAGCGGTCATCCCGGGCGCTGGCGCTTCCTCGAGGACCTTCTGATGCCGGCGCTGCACCGAGCAATCGCGCTCGAACAGGTGCACGCACGAACCGTGGTTATCGGCAAAGACCTGCAGCTCGATGTGCCTGGGCTCGGTCAGATACTTTTCCAGCAACACCATGTCGTCGCCGAAGCTGGCCTTGGCTTCGCGCCGGGCGGAGGCGAGCGCGGCGGCAAAATCAGCGTCTCGCTCGACAATGCGCATGCCCTTGCCGCCGCCGCCCGCGGATGCCTTGATCAGAACCGGGAAGCCGATCGATACCGCCTCGCGCGCCAGTTTCGCATCGTCCTGATCGTCGCCGTGGTAGCCGGGCACCAGCTTCACCCCGGCGCGGCCCATGAGCACCTTCGACGCGGACTTCGACCCCATGGCTCGGATCGCCGCCGGCGGCGGTCCGATGAACACGAGTCCCGCCGCGGCAACCGCGGTGGCAAAGTCGGCATTCTCCGACAGGAACCCGTAGCCAGGATGAATCGCCTGGGCGCCCGTTGCCTTGGCGACCGCGAGGATTGCCGCACCGTCCAGATAGCTGTCGCGCGGCGGCGGCGGTCCGATCCGATGCGCCTCGTCGCACGCGGCGACATGCATCGCGCCCGCGTCTGCGTCCGAGTACACCGCCACGGTGCGAATGCCCATGCGTCGCGCGGTTCGCGCTATACGACAGGCAATTTCGCCACGATTGGCGATGAGTATCCGGTCAAACATCGCGGCCGTTTTCCGGCGGTCGTGCGCCGCCCGTGCCGACGCCTGCGCGCGCGGCCCAGCGGCCGATGCGCCCGATGATCGCGCGAATGAACCGCCACAGCTTCGGCAGCAGCCAGATCGATCCGGCGACGAGAATGGCGACCAGCGCCAGGGCGAGCAGCGGATACGCCAGCGCGAGATAGATCAGTCCGCCGGCGAGAATGTCTTCACCGAAGGAGGCGACCCAGTTCGACACCGGCTCGGGCGAGGTATTGATCACCATGCGCGTGCCCGCCTTGGTGAAATGACTGCTGGCGGCGAGGGTTCCACCGAGAATCGCGGCGGCGAAAGTCCACGCCGGCGGCGAGTCGCCGAAGACGCCGGCAGCGAGCGCCGCGCCGGCCGGGATGCGCAACATGGTGTGCACGACATCCCACAGCGAATCGAAGCCAGGAATCTTGTCGGCGAAAAATTCGGCAAACACCATGAATCCGGACGCGGCGAGCACCATCGGGTGCGCCAGCACGAGCAGGTGCGGCGGCAATTCGAACCATCCCGCGTAGCCGATCGCGCCGACGATGAACAGCACCGCGTAGAGGCGGATACCGCTGGCCCATCCCAGCGCGGCGGCGAGCGCGATCAACTGCCAGGTGTCGAGGTGATCCATCATGCCGATCATTCGCTGCGCGGAAGCCAGCCGGCCTTGCGCTTGCCCAGGAATGCCGCGACGCCTTCCTTGCCCTCCGGACTTACGCGCACCGCGGCAATGCGCCGCGCGGTGTGGGCGATCACGGCGGCATCGATCGGCCGATGCGCGACCGCGCGCAACAGTGCCTTGCATTCGGACTGCGCGTCCGGTCCGGCCTTGAGCAGGTTGGCGGCCAGCTCGCCGACGCGCGCGTCGATCTCGTCGGCGACGGCGAGATCGTGCAGCAGGCCGAGTCGAAAAGCTTCGGCGGCTGTGAAGCGTTCCGCGGTCAGGAACAACCGCCGCGCGGCGCGGGCACCGATCGCCTCGACGACATACGGTCCGATCGTCGCTGGAATGAGTCCCAGGCGCGCTTCCGAAAACGCGAACACCGCATCCTGCGTGCCGATCGCGATGTCGCAACAGGCGACCAGACCGGCGCCGCCGCCGAACGCGGCGCCATGCACTCGCGCCACGGTAGGCTTGGGAAGTTCGTTGAGCGTTGCCAGCATGGCCGCCAGCGCCTTGGCATCGGCCAGGTTCTGCGCGCGCGAGTAGCCGGCCATTTTCTTCATCCAGTTCAGGTCCGCGCCGGCGCAGAAGCTGGGCCCCGCCCCGGCGATGACCACCACGCGTACCGCGGGGTCGGCGCCGAGCGCGCGCAGCGCCGCGGTGAATTCCGCGATCAGCGTTTCATCGAAGGCGTTGTGCACCTCCGGACGATCGAGCGTGACGACCGCCACCGCATTGCGGGTGGAAATATCCAGAGTCGCGTAGCGGGCCGGGACGGGCGCGCGCCGTATACGGTGGGCTTTTGCAACCGGGGCTTTGGTCATGGCATCACATCCGGAACACGCCGAAGGTCGTCGGCTCGACAGGCTTGTTGAGGGCCGCAGAGATCGCCAGTCCGAGCACCTTGCGCGTATCGGCGGGATCGATGACTCCGTCGTCCCACAACCTTGCGCTGGCGTAGTACGGATGGCCTTCGCGCTCGTACTGCTCGCGGATCGGCGTCTTGAACGCCGTTTCGTCGGCCGCGGACCAGGTGGCGCCCCTGGCTTCCAAAGCGTCGCGGCGAATCGTCGCGAGCACGGCCGCCGCCTGCTCGCCGCCCATGACCGAGATCCTCGCGTTGGGCCACATCCACATGAATCGCGGGTTGAACGCGCGGCCGCACATGCCGTAGTTACCGGCGCCGTAGCTGCCGCCGATGATCACCGTGAACTTGGGAACGCGGGCGCACGATACCGCGGTGACCATCTTGGCGCCATCCTTGGCGATGCCACCGGCCTCGTACTTCTTTCCGACCATGAAACCGGTGATGTTCTGCAGGAACACCAGCGGTATCCTGCGCTGGCAACACAGTTCGACGAAGTGCGCGCCTTTCTGCGCCGATTCCGAATAGAGCACGCCGTTGTTGGCGACAATGCCTACCGGATAGCCGCACAGGCGCGCGAATCCGGTCACCAGCGTGGCGCCATAGCGGGCCTTGAACTCATCGAACTCGCTGCCGTCGACGATGCGCGCGATCACCTCGTGCACGTCGTACGGCTTGCGGATGTCGGCGTTGATGACTCCGTAGAGTTCCTCGCCGAGATGGAGCGGCTCGCGCGGTGGCGCAAGCTCGAGAGCGGGCGCCTTCACTCGATTGAGGTGCCCCACGATGCCGCGGGCAATCGCCAGCGCGTGGCGATCGTCGACCGCGAAATGGTCGGCGACGCCGGAAACGCGGGTGTGCACGTCGGCACCGCCGAGTTCTTCGGCGCTGACGATCTCGCCCGTCGCGGCCTTCACCAGCGGCGGACCCGCCAGAAAAATGGTGCCCTGTTCCTTGACGATGATCGACTCGTCCGACATCGCCGGAACGTACGCGCCGCCCGCGGTGCATGATCCCATGACGACCGCGATCTGGGGAATGCCTTCCGCCGACATCGTCGCCTGGTTGTAGAAAATGCGCCCGAAGTGATCCCGGTCAGGAAACACGTCGGTCTGGTTCGGCAGGTTCGCGCCGCCGGAATCGACCAGATAGATGCACGGCAGGTTGTTTTCGCGAGCGATGTCCTGTGCGCGCAGATGCTTCTTCACCGTCAGCGGATAGTAGGTCCCGCCCTTGACGGTCGCGTCGTTGCAGATGACCACGCATTCACGCCCAGCGACTCGCCCGATGCCGGTGATGATTCCCGCGGCGGCAATGTTGTCGTCGTACATGCCCCACGCGGCAAACTGCGAGAATTCGAGGAACGGTGAACCGGGGTCGAGCAGCGTCGCCACGCGTTCGCGCGGCAGCAGCTTGCCGCGACCCGTGTGGCGCTGGCGCGAAACCTCGCCGCCGCCCTGCTCGATCGCCGCGACTTTGGCGCGCAGGTCAGCGACGAGCGCGGCCATCGCATCGCGGTTCCTGGTGAACAGTGCGTCGCGCGGATCGAGGCGGGTGGCGATGACCGGCATGTGGCTTCAGGAGCGCTCAGTTACTTTCGGCAACGGATGACCCGGCATCAACTGGTAGGGATGCACCCAGCGCGGCTCGGCCTTGATGCGCGCGAGCCAGTCGCGGATCTGCGGATAGTGGTTCCAGTCGACACCGATTTCATCCGGCCAGTAGAGGTAGCCGCAGAGCGACAGGTCGGCGATGGTCAGGTGGTCGCCGACGACGAAGGTGCGTCCCGCGAGATGCGCGTTGAGCACACCCCACGCGGCTTCTGCGCGCCGCGCGAATTCGGCCACCACGGCAGGGTCGGCGTTTTTGGCAAGCGTGCGCATGAAGCGCAGCGTCGCGGTGTAGCCGGTCAGCTTGTGGTTGTCCCATAGCAGCCAGCGCAGGATCTCCCGGCGCTCGAGCGCATCGGCAGCGGCGTAGCGTTCGAATTGCTCGGCGAGGTAGTCGAGAATCACCCCGGATTGCGACAGCAGTGCGCCCTCGTGCTCGAGCACCGGCGCCTCGCCCATCTCGTTGACCTCGCGATACGGCGGAGTGCGCGTCTCGCCGCCGAAATAGTCGACGAAGCGCGGCGCCCAGTTGGCCTTGGCAAGCTCGAGCATCAATGCCACCTTGTAGCAATTTCCGGATTGCGCGAAGCAGTACAGCGTGTATTCGGCCACCTTACCAGCCTCCCGTTGCCAGCCAGCGCTGCACCTGGTCTAGCCGATCCATTCCCCAGAACGGCTCGCCATCGACGACGATGTAGGGCGAGCCGAATACGCCTTTGGCGATGGCTTCCTCGTTGCCGCGCCGGAGCGCATCCTTGATCGCGGGATCGTCGATCGCCGCGCGCGCGGCGGCGGGATCGATGCCGCACTTCGCGGCCACAGCGATGGCGTTTTCCGGATCGGAAATGTCGATGTCGTCGACGAAGTACGCCCTATAGAGCGCATGCACGACCCTGCCTGCCAGCGCGCCATCCTGCTGTCCCGCCCAAAGTACGATGCGCGCCGCGGCCTGCGATGGAATGGGAAACTTGCTCGGCATGCGGAAGCCGTCAATGCCGTGATATCGGGCGCTGCGCACCATGTCACGTCGCGAATAGTCGCCTTTGAGCGGAATCTGTGTCAGCGGCGCCGCGCCGGTCTGCTTGAAGACAACGCCCAGCAACACCGGGCACCAGCGGACGCCGCGGCCGTGCGTTGCCGCGACCGCGTCGATCTTCTCCGACGCCATGAATCCGTAGGGCGAGGAAAAATCGAAGTAGAAATCGATGGGGGCGGGCATGTTTGTTTCTCCTGTGATCAACCAGCCAGCGCCCTTCCGATCACCAGTCGCTGAATGTCGCTCGTGCCTTCGTAGATCTGGCATACGCGCACGTCACGATAGATGCGCTCGACCGGAAAGTCGTTGACATACCCGTAGCCGCCGTGCACCTGCAGCGCCGCTGAGCAAACGCGCTCGGCCATCTCGGACGCGAACAGCTTGGCCATCGACGCCTCGGTCAGGCACGGTCGGCCGGCATCGCGCAGCGCCGCGGCGTGCCACACCATCTGCCGCGCCACCTCGATCTCGGTGGCCATGTCGGCCAGGCGGAAATTGACTGCCTGATGCTCGATGATAGGCTTGCCGAAGGTCGTGCGCTCGCGCGCATACGCGAGCGCCGCCTGGAATGCCGCGCGCGCCATGCCAACCGCCTGCGCGGCGATGCCGATGCGACCGGCTTCCAGGTTGGCCAGCGCAATGCGGTACCCCTCGCCTTCGCGTCCGAGCAGGTTGGCGGCCGGCACGCGGCAGTTTTCGAACACCACCTGCGCGGTATCCGAGGCGCGCTGGCCAAGCTTGTCTTCGAGTCGCGCCACGAGGTAGCCGGGCGTGGAAGTTTCGACAATGAAGGCAGAAATACCCTTCTTGCCGGCGGCCTTGTCGGTCACCGCGAAGACGATCGCGACGTCGGCGTGCTTGCCCGACGTGATGAATTGCTTAACGCCGTTGAGCACCCAGGCATCGCCCAGACGTTCGGCGCGCGTCGTGATCGCGCCGGCGTCGGAGCCGACGTGAGGTTCGGTGAGGCAGAAGCAGCCGAGGAGCGCGCCGCGCGCCAGCGGTCGCAGGTAGGTCTCCTTCTGGGCCTCGGTGCCAAAGGCGTTGATCGGCCCACAAACCACCGAGTTCTGCACGCTGACGATGGTTGAAGTCGCGCCATCGCCCGCAGCGATTTCTTCGAGCGCGACCGCGAGCGAAACGTAGTCCATCGCCGCACCATCCCAGCGCTCGGCGACCACCATGCCGAGTGCGCCCAGCTCGCCCAGGGCACCCAGCTCGGCACGCGGAAAATGCGCTTCGCGATCCCAGCGCGCGGCGTGTGGCGCGAGCTGTTCCTGCGCGAAGGCGCGCATGGTGTCGCGCACCAGCTCCTGTTCGCTATTGAGCAGCATCGGCGTCAAACCACATGCGCAGGAGCGTGTGGCGCGGGCAACGCGGCGGCCGGCGCCCGATTGATGACAAACACTCCGGCGACGACCAGCGCGCCGCCAACCACCATCGACCAATGCAGTGCCTCTCCGAGCAGCAGCACACCGAGTGTGATGGCAACCATCGGCACCAGATTGATGAACACGGCGGTGCGTGCCGGCCCGATCGTGCGCACACCGTCGTAAAACCAGACGAATGCGACCGCGGTGCCCAGCACTCCCATGAACGCCAGCGACAGCCAGGTCTTGGGCGATACGTGCGGCAGGCTCAAATCGCCCGCCGCCGCGCTCACCGCGAGCAACATCCCGGTACCGACCAGCGCGGCATAGGTTGTCGTCGCCAGCGGCGAGAGTCCCTCGCCAAGCAAACGCTTGCCAATGAGCGTATAGGCCGCCCACGCCAGCACGCAACCAAAGATCGCCGCTTCGCCGATGCCGAGATGCCCTGAAAACAGCAGCAGAGGATTGCCGCCGCTCAGTTCCACTGCAACACCGAGCAAGGCGACGATGATCCCAGCGACGCGAAAGCGATTCAGCGGCTCGTGCAGGAACAATGCTCCGCCCAGCAACGTTGCGGCTGGCGCGAGCGCGATGATCAGCGCGCCGCGCGCCGCCGTCACCTTCTGTATTCCGAACATGAAGCACAGGTTGTACGCCGCCACCCCGGTCACGCCGAGCAGGACGACGCTGATCCACTGCGCAGCGGCTAGTCGCGGCATGCTGCGTTCGACGGCGAAGAGCACGACCAGCAGGGTTGCCGTCGCGATGACGTAGCGCCAGAGCGCGGCGACGGGCGCGCTCATTTCGCCCATCGCGACCTTGCCGGCGATGAACGTTCCACCCCAGATGCAGGCCACCAGCACCAGCTTGAGATAGGTGCCGCCGTGGCCCGCGACCGCGGTCATTTCCGCCCGTCGATCGCGAGCTTGAGCGCGATCCCCGCGAAGACGCCGCCGAGGATCCAGCGCTGGACAGCGAGCCACCCCGGGCGTTCCGAAAGCCAGCGCGCAGCCTGCGCCGCGGCCAACACGAACAACATGTCGCCGACCGCGTTGATTGCGATCTGCACCCCGGCGAGCAGCAGCGATTGTGCAAGCACGCTGCCCCTGGCCGGATCGACGAACTGGGGAAACAGCGCCAGGTAGAACAGCGCGACCTTGGGGTTGAGGATGCTGGTGACCACGCCGTTGCGGTACAACACGGCCGGGCGCATCGGCGGCAGGTCCCGCCGCGCGAAGAGTCCGCCACTGCCATGCGGGCGCACCGCGTCCCAAGCCATCCACAGCAGGTACGCCGCGCCCGCCCAGCGCACCAGGTCGTAGAGCATCGGGATAGCGACGAACACCGCGGTCAGGCCGAACGCAGCCGTGACTGCGTAGAACAGGAAACCCGATGTCGTGCCCGCCAGCGAAATCAGGCCGGCGCCGCGACCCTGGCAGAGCGTGCGTGAAATCAGATACATCAGGTTCGGCCCCGGGGTCAGCGACAGCAGCAGCGATGCCAACGCGAACAGGGCCAGACTGTCGAGCGGAATCATGGCCTCTCTCCTGCAGTGAATTCAGACGAGCTCGACCGCCAGCGCGGTCGCCTCGCCGCCACCAATGCACAGGCTCGCCATTCCGCGCTTGCCTCCGGTCTTGCGCAAGGCGCCGAGCAGCGTGACGATGATGCGTGCGCCCGACGCCCCGATTGGATGGCCGAGCGCGCAGGCGCCGCCATGTACGTTGACCTTCTCCGCGGGCAGGCTGTACTCGCGCATCGCCGCCATTGGGACCACCGCGAACGCCTCGTTGATCTCGTACAGATCAACATCCTTGGGTTTCCAACCGAGCTTGGCGTACAGTTTCTGCATCGCGCCCATCGGCGCGGTGGTGAACAGGCCGGGCTCCTGCGCGTGCGTGGCATGACCGACGATGATTGCCAGCGGCGTCAGGCCCTTTTTCTCGGCCAGCGAGCGGCGCATCAGCACCAGCGCCGCCGCGCCATCCGAAATCGAACTCGAATTCGCCGCGGTCACCGTGCCATCCTTCCGGAAAGCAGGCTTGAGTCCCGGAATCTTGTCGGCGTTGGCCTTGCCCGGCTGCTCGTCGCTGGCGATGACGACCTCGCCCTTGCGGCCGGGAACGCTCACCGGCGCGATCTCCCAGCCAAACGAACCGTCCCTGGTCGCGGCGAGCGCACGCGACAGCGAACGCAGCGCGAATTCGTCCTGCGCCTCGCGCGTGAAAGCGAACTTGTCGGCGCACTGCTCTGCGTACACACCCATCAGCGTGCCTTTTTCGTAGGCATCCTCAAGGCCGTCGAGAAACATGTGATCGTAGACCGTGCCATGGCCCATGCGCATGCCGGCGCGCGCCTTGGGCAGCAGGTAGGGCGCGTTGGTCATGCTCTCCATGCCGCCCGCGACCATGATCTGCGCGCTGCCGGCGACAATCGCGTCGTGCGCGAGCATCGTCGCCTTCATCGCCGAGCCGCACATCTTCGACAGCGTCGTGCAATTGGTGGCCAGCGGCAGCCCGCCCTTGAGCGCGGCCTGACGTGCCGGCGCCTGGCCCTGTCCGGCGAGCAGGCAATTGCCGAAGATCAACTCCTCGACTTCGTCGGCCTTGATGCCGGACCGCTCGATCGCGGCCTTGATCGCCACCGCGCCCAGGTCCGACGCGGAAAGCGTGGCAAAGTCCCCCAGGAGAGCGCCGATCGGCGTCCTCGCAGCGCCGGCAATGACAATCGGATCGTTTTGCATGCTGGAGCTTTCCTGACTGAAACGGTCGCTGCGGCGCGGCGCCGGCCGACGCACACCGCGAGCGGCCTAGGTAGCCGCGATCTTGCCGCCGGCTTCGCTCTTGCGCAGGCGTCGCGGCCTGCGCACCAGCTCACCGTTGCAATCGGGACACACGCCATTGAGCGCGTTGGCGCAAGTCGCGCAGAAGGTGCTTTCGTAGCTGCAGATGTACGCGGCGTCATCCTCGGCCTCCAGCGGCCATGCGCACCGCTGACAACGTTCACGCATCTCGAGTGCCATGTTCCTGCCCCGTCACTTGGTCTCGTTGAACAATTCCCTGCCAATCAGCATGCGGCGGATTTCGGACGTTCCAGCGCCAATTTCGTATAGCTTGGCATCGCGCCAGAGACGACCGGTGGCGTACTCGTTGATGTACCCGTTGCCGCCAAGCGCCTGGATCGCCTCGCCTGCCATCCACGTCGCCTTCTCTGCCGCATAGAGTATCGCACCGGCAGCGTCTTTGCGCGTCGTTTCGCCCCGGTCGCAGGCCTGCGCCACCGCGTAGACGTACGCCTTGCAGGCGTTCATCGTGGTGTACATGTCGGCGACCTTGCCCTGCATGAGCTGGAATTCGCCGATCGGCTGTCCGAATTGCCGGCGCTCGTGCACGTAGGGAAGGACAATGTCCAGGCACGCGTCCATGATGCCGACCGGGCCGCCGGCAAGCACCGCCCGCTCGTAGTCCAGGCCGCTCATCAGGACGCTCACACCGCGGCCTTCTTCGGACAGCACGTTTTCCGCCGGCACCCTGCAGTCGATGAACACCAGCTCGCAGGTGTTCGACCCGCGCATGCCGAGTTTGTCGAGCTTCTGCGCGGTCGAGAATCCCGGTATGCCGTTTTCGATCAGGAACGCGGTAATGCCGCGCGCTCCGGCCTGGACATCCGTCTTGGCGTAGACGACCAGGGTGTCGGCGTCGGGCCCGTTGGTGATCCACATCTTGCTGCCGTTGAGGACGTAGTGGTCGCCCTTGCGGTCGGCGCGCAGACGCATCGACACCACGTCCGACCCGGCCCCGGGCTCGCTCATCGCCAGCGCGCCGATGTGCTCGCCGGAAATCAGCTTGGGCAGATACTTCTGCTTTTGTGCGCTGCTGCCGTTGCGGTGGATCTGGTTCACACACAAGTTCGAGTGGGCGCCATAGGACAGGCCCACCGACGCCGACGCGCGGCTGATCTCCTCCATCGCCACGACGTGCGCCAGGTAACCCATGGCGCTGCCGCCGTACTCCTCGCCGACGGTCATGCCAAGCAGACCCAGGTCGCCCATCTTGCGCCACAGGTCGGGGGGAAAGACATTGCTATTGTCGATGTCGGCAGCGCGCGGCGCTATCTCATCGGCGGCGAACTGTTGCACCGACGCGCGCAGCATGTCGATGGTTTCGCCGAGGTGAAAGTTCAGCGTCGGAAAGTTGAGCATGCTGTGGTCACCCGGGAAGTTCGCTGGTCGAAGTCTTGTCCGCTTTACCGGCCATGACCATCAACGTTTGTTGCATGATGGCGCAAAGGACGCGCGCGCCCGCGGTCTCGGCGTAGACTTCGCCGCGGGTTATCACCAGCGTCCTGCCGGGTTTGACGACTTCTCCCACGGCAATCAGGCGCTCGCCCGCCGCCGGCGCCAGCAGGTTGAGTTTGAACTCGACGGTGAGCACGCCGGAGTCCGCGGGAAACAGCGTGTACCCGGCGAACCCTCCGGCGGTGTCGACAAGCGCGCTGACAATCCCGGCGTGGATGTAGCCGTGCTGCTGCGTCAGGTCCTCGCGGTGCGCGACGGCTACCGCGCAATGGCCCGGTCGCAACTCCAAGATGCTGGCCCCGATGAGTCGCATCGCACCTTGACGCGCAAAGCTCGCGCGCACGCGCACGGCATAGTCGGGGTCGGGCGCGACAAAGCTGCGCCCCGGGGCGGTGAGAGCGGATTCGGACATGGCCACGGAGCGTCAGGGAAGCGACGTGCAATGCAAAATTCTATCTTCCGTTTACGTAAACGTCAATCAACCCAGTTTCGGGCGCTTCGGCCCCACGGTCGCGACCGCGCCCTCGCGCAGGCGCTTGCGGCACTGCCGTTCGAGCGCATCGATTTCGGCGAGCACAATGCCGATGTCCTCCTGCTGCTGGTTGAGCAGCGCACGCCGGTTCGCGAGCACTTCCAGGAATAGCGTCAGTTGTGGGCGCTCGCTGTGCGTCGCCTCATAGAGGTCGAGCAATTCGCGTATTTCGGACAAGGCGAGTCCGAGTCGCTTGCCCCGCAGGATGAGCTTGATGCGCACCCGCTCGCGGTCCCCGTACACCCGCGTGCGCCCCGAACGGTGCGGGGACAGCAGCCCCTCGTCCTCGTAGAAGCGGATCGCGCGGGTGGTCAGCGCGAACTCCCTGGCGAGGTCGGAGATGCTGTAGGTTGAGGAGTCCGGCCGGGGCGACATCGCAGCAAGTTCATGGCCGCGGAGTCGCGGCGCGCTCAAGATACCATGAAGCTTGCAGCGCCGACTTGACACGCCGGGACGATTCCACGAGGATGCTGCGTCGCACAACGCTGGTGCAGCGCGCGGCAACGCCCCGCGCGCAACTCATGAACGCGTCGTTACCCGCCGTCCTCGGTTTCCCCTTTGCCGGACCACCGCTTGCCGCCCAGACCACCGAGGTGGCTCCCGGTGTGCGCTGGCTGCGCATGCCGCTGCCGTTCGCGCTCGATCACATCAATATCTGGCTGCTCGCCGACGGCGACGGCTGGACGCAGGTCGATTGCGGCTACGGCGACGCCGCCACCCGCGCGCTCTGGGACGCGCACATCGCGACCACACTCGGTGGCCTGCCCCTGCACCGCGTCATCGCCACTCATTTCCATCCCGACCATCTGGGCAATGCCGCCTGGCTGACGCAGCGCTTCGGCTGCCCGCTGTTCATGCCTCAGGCTGAATTCCTGACCGCGCACCTGGTTGCCGGCGGCGCGGCAGGATACGACAACGAAGCCGTGTGCGACCTGTTCCGCGACCACGGCATGGCCGCCGGCGACATCGTGGCAATGCGCGCGCGCGGCAACAACTACCGCCGCGGCGTGCCCGAATTGCCGGTCGCGTTCCGCCGCATCATACCGGGAGACGCGATCGCGATCGACGGCAAATCCTGGCGCGCGATCGGCGGCTATGGCCATTCGCCGGAGCACGTCGCCTTGCACTGCGAACAGCTGGGCATCTGCATTTCCGGCGACATGCTGCTGCCCCGGATCAGCACCAACGTCAGCGTCGGGCCGGCCGAACGCGACGGCAATCCGCTGGCCCGGTTCCTGGCCTCGATCGACGCTTTCCGGGCGATGGCACCCGATACCCTGGTTCTGCCGTCGCACGGTCTGCCGTTCGTCGGCGCGGCGCTGCGCGTCGCGCAACTCGAAGCCCATCACGTCGCCCGGCTGACCGAACTTGAGGCCGCGGTCGACTCGCCGCGAACCGCGGCCGAATTGCTGCCGGTGCTGTTCCGGCGCGAGCTTGACCTGCAGCAGCGCTACTTCGCCATGGGCGAGGCGATCGCGCACCTGAATTACCTGTGGCACGCGAGCCGCCTCGCGCGCAAGATTGCAGACGACGGCACGATACGCTTTGCCCGCACCGATTGAACTGCCGCCAACTTGAGAGAAGAGAAGCAACGATGACCACCACCGAAAAAAAGCCCCCGGAAAAACCTGGTTACGACCCGGTCGCCCTCGCCGCGTCTTACGCCAGTGCCGCCGACAAGAGCGCCAAGATGCTTGGCGAGTACATGTCGAGGCACGCGACGTCGCCTTCGGCGCCCGCCGGAAACGACGAACTTGGCATGTCCAAGGCGTTTTTCGATCTCGCCGCGAAGATGTTCGCCAATCCGTACAAGCTGGCCGAAACGCAGATGGATTTGATGCGCGACTACTCGGCCTTGTGGCAATCCTCGGTGCTCCGGATGATGGGCCAGACCCCGACTCCGGTCGCCGCGCCCGCCGCCGGCGACAAGCGCTTCCGCGACGCCGACTGGGAGGAAAATTTCCTCTTCGATTACGTCAAGCAGTCGTACCTGATCACCGCACGCTGGCTGCACAAGTCGGTCGCGGAAGTCGAGGGGCTCGACGCCGGCACGCAGCGCAAGGTCGACTTCTTCACCCGCCAGTTCATCGACGCGCTGGCGCCGTCGAACTTCGCGCTGACCAATCCGGAGGTGTTCCGCGAGACCGTCGCCACCGGGGGCCAGAACCTGGTGAACGGCATGAACAACCTGCTCGATGACATCGAGCGCGGCAACGGCAAGCTCAAGATCTCGATGACCGACACCAAGGCCTTCGAGCTGGGTGTGAACATCGCGACCACGCCGGGTAAGGTCGTGTTCCAGAACGACCTGATCCAGCTCATCCAGTACGAGCCAACCACCAAGAAAGTCCACAAGCGGCCGCTGCTGATCATGCCGCCGTGGATCAACAAGTACTACATCCTAGATCTACGCGAAAAGAACTCGCTGGTGCGCTGGTGCGCGGAGCAGGGTCTTACCGTGTTTGTCATTTCATGGGTCAACCCCGACGCGAAACTTGCCGGCAAGGACTTCTCCGACTACATGCTCGAAGGTCCGCTGGCGGCGCTCGACGCGATCGAAAAAGCCACCGGCGAGCGTCAGGTCAACGTGCTGGGCTACTGCCTCGGCGGAACGCTGCTCGCGGCGACGCTGGCCTACATGGCGGTCAAGAAGGACAAGCGCATCGTCAGCGCGAGTTTCATGACCGCGCTGGTCGACTTCGCGGTGTCGGGGGAGCTGGGCGTTTTCATCGACGAGGAGCAGGTCGCCTCGCTCGAGCGCAAGATGAACGAGCGCGGCTACCTCGAAGGCTCGGAGATGGCCGACACCTTCAACATGCTGCGCAGCAACGACCTAATCTGGTCGTTCGTCATCAACAACTACCTGATGGGCCGCGATCCGTTCCCTTTCGATCTGCTGCACTGGAACGGCGACTCGACGCGCATGCCGGCGCAAATGCACAGCTTCTATCTGCGCAACATGTACCTCGAAAATCGGCTCAGGAAACCTGGCGGCATCACGCTCGACGGCGTGCCCATCGATCTGTCGAAGATCAACGTGCCTGCCTATTTCGTATCGGCGATCGAGGACCACATTGCGCCGTGGAAGGCCACCTATGCGGGTCCGCAGCTGCTCGGCGGCAAGTCGCGCTTCGTGCTCTCCGGATCGGGTCACATCGCCGGCATGATCAATCCGCCCGCGGCGAAGAAGTACGGGTTCTGGACCAACGACAAGCTGCCGACCACCCCGGATGCATGGCTCAAAGGCGCGCGCGCGCACGAAGGCTCGTGGTGGACGAACTGGATCGGGTGGATGAAGCCGCACCTTGGCCCGCTGGTCGCGGCGCGGCCGGTGGGCAAGACGCAAGGCAAGGTCGGCCTCAAGGCGATCGAAGCGGCGCCGGGCAGTTATGCGCGCCTGCGCGCCGACACCCGCTGACGGCTTTGCTATAGTGAAGGCACCGCAGCAGATCGAGGAGGCAGCCTTGAGAATCAGCTTTGGGTTGTGCGTCATTGGCTTCGCGCTGACCAGCGCCAGCAGCGCGCTGGCGCAGAACCCGTCGACCATGGCGCCATCCAACGCGGCTCCCCCGCAGAACCAGTCCTGCAGCACCTGCGGAACGCTGGAATCGATTCGGTACGTCGAGCAGAAGGGAAAGGCGAGCGGCGGTGGCGCGGTTGTCGGCGGGGTACTGGGCGGAGTGGTCGGTCACCAGTTCGGCTCGGGTCGCGGCAATACGGTGGCGACGATCGCCGGCGTCGGCGTGGGCGCGGTCGCCGGCAACGAAGTCGAGAAGAACGTCAAGAAAACGTATTACTACACGCTCACGGTACGGCTGGACAACGGCAAGCGGCAGACAGTTTCGCAAAGTGCCAAACCGAATTTCCGCGAAGGCGACCGGGTGCGTATCGTCGACGGCAACCGTCTGGTGCTCGTGGGCGGCTGAACTCCGGCGCATCGCCGGCTCGTCACCAGTATCCGAACCACACGACGCGCGCGGTCCGGTGTTTATCTTTGCGGCGGCGGTCCGCCCTGACCAGCGCCCGCGTTTGGCGTGGGCGCGCCGGGTCGCACACTTGCGGGCGGCCGCGAATCGCCTTCAGGCAAAGCTCCGCCGTGGATCGCTCGCGGATAAAGGATGGCCGCGCCCGCCGTTGCCCCGCCGCGCGCCCGCCCGATGTGCCGGCTACATGGATTACAATGGTCCTGGTACTCAAGACAATAATTTACGGAGGAGATTCGTCATGCCGTCGATAAAGATGCCGCTGCGCACCGCACTGCTGGCCGTGGCACTCGCGCTCGTTCAGGGCGAGGCGACCGCGCAATTCAATCAGTTCTTCTTCTTCGGCGACAGTCTTACCGATGCCGGCTCGTTCAAGCCCGTGCTGCCGCCCGGCACCGGGCTGTTCACGACCAATCCGGGGCCCATCTGGGCGCAGGATCTGGCGACACGCTATGGCTCCGGCGCGTCGCCCGCGAATCAGGGCGGCAACGATTACGCCGAGGGCGGCGCGCGCGTGACCCAATTGCCCGGTGTGCCCAACGCTCCTCCCACCGGAACCGCAACGCCCGTCGCCACGCAGGTTCAGAACTATCTCGCCAAGGGACCCGTCAATTCCAAGGCGTTGTACTCGGTATGGGGCGGCGCCAACGACTTGTTCTATCAGCTTGGACTCGTCCAGGCGGGCGTCATCACCAGTACCCAGGCACAAACCAATGTCGCGACTGCGGCCGGGCAACTCGCGCAGCAGGTCGGGGTACTGAGCGCCGCGGGTGCGCGTTACATCATGGTCCTCAATCTGCCCGACATCGGCAAGACGCCGGCGTTCGCGTCAAGCAGCCAATCGGCGCAGGTGTCGGCGCTGACGAGTTTTTACAACAGCACGATGAGCACCGGGCTCGATGCCTTGCACATCAATATCATCCGGCTGAACATGTTCGGCCTGTTCAACGAGGTGATCGCCAATCCCGCGGCGTTCGGGCTGACCAACGTCACGAGCGCCGCCTGCACGACGTCGAGCTCGCTCATCTGCACGCCGGCGACGCTGGTATCGCCGAACGCCCCACAGACGTATGCATTTGCCGACGGCGTGCATCCGACCACCGCGGGGCACCAGATCATCTCCGACTATGCCGCTTCGGTGATCAACGCCCCGCAGCAGATCGGCTTGCTCGCCGACGCGCCGCTGCAGGCCGAGCAGGCGAATTTCCGCGCTCTTGACGGCCGCATGTGGTCGGCGTTGAGCAGCCCGCGGCCGACCAACAAGTTCGATGCCTATGCCGTCTACGACTACGGTCACTACGATCGCAACGGCGACTCGGGCGGCGGCGACAGCAACGACAACACGGTGGTGGTCGGCGGGGACATGAAGATATCGCAGCAGATGCTTGCGGGCCTGTCCTTCGGCTATTCCAACAACCGCGCATCGCTGGGCGGCGGCGGGTTCACACTCAACGACGCCATGCTCACCGCGTATCTCGGCTACGGTTCCGGACCGTGGTACCTGGGAGGGACCCTGGGCGGCGGCGGCCTGGACTACCGCAACGTGCGTCGCTCGTTTGCGTTGGGCGCCGGCAACCGCTCGGAGAGCGGCAGCACCAACGGCACGCAAATCGTCGGTCGCCTGCTCGGCGGTTACTGGTTCAACACATCCCAGGAACTCATCCACGGACCGTACGCCCGACTGACCTACCAGCGCATCAAGGTCGATTCGTACTCGGAGAGCGGAACCTCGAGCACCGCGATGTCGTTCGGCGAACAGACGAACAACGTGTTCTCGTCGAGCCTCGGCTGGCAGGCTTCGGGGGTACTCGGCTCGTTCCGGCCCTATGGCCGGGTGAGCTGGGAGTACGTCGATTACAACAACCGCGACGTGACGGCGGGAGTGGTGTCGTTTCCTGGCAGCTTCACACTGCCTGCGTACAAGCCGGGCAGCAACTACGCGCTGTTCCTAGTCGGCGCAAGCGTGCCGCTGGGCAAGGACGTCGTCGGCTTCCTCAGCGTCAACGCCAGCGCGGGCGCCAGCAGCGGCAACTATCAGGCGGTGACGGTGGGCATTCGCGCTCCGCTTTGAGCGACACCCGGGATTTGAAAAAGCCGCGCTCTGCGCGGCTTTTTCTCGGCCGTGCGCCGCGTCGCAGTCAGTCGGCGGCCGCAGCGCGCGGCTTGTGCTTCGCCCGGGCGAATACCGCGTCGTAGATGGGCCTTGGCAGGCAGCGAAACACGCGCGACAGTAGCGCCATCTGCCACGGCAGGACGCAGAACCGGCGCCGTTTGTCGATCGCGTGGGCGATGAGCTGTGCCGCCCGGTCGGGCGGGAGCAGGAAGGGCATACGATAGGGATTGTTCGCTGTCATGGGTGTGCTGATGTATCCCGGACAGAGTGTCACGACATCGACCCCCGAGCCGCGCATTTCCACGCGCAGGCTTTCCAGGTAGGAGATCACCGCGGCTTTCGATGCCGAATAGGCCGCCGCGCCCGGCAATCCGCGCAAGCCGGCGACGCTGGCAATGCCGACCAGCCGGCCACGACCCGCGGCGCGCATCGCCTCGACAAACGGCTGAAAGGTGTGCAGAAGCCCGAGCACATTGGTCTCCATGACCTCGCGAAACACGGCATTGTCCCCGGCGTAACGGGTCAACGTCCCGCGGGAAATGCCGGCGTTGCCGATCACGATATCGGGGACTCCGAAGCGAACGGTGAAGTTTTCGGCGGCGTTGCGGATCGCCAGGACGTCGCGGACGTCGACAACGTAGATCGCGCACTGCGCCGGAGCGAGCTCCGCCGCCAGACTCGCCAGCGCGTCGCCGCGCCTGGCGACGAGCCCGAGCGTCGCTCCCTGGGCGGCGTAGTGTCGCGCGAGTGCCGCACCGACGCCGCTGCTCGCTCCCGTGATGAATACGTTCACGCGCGGGCAGCGGTGCGCGGCAAGTTTAGTTCTTCGGTCGCTCGGCGCGCGCCTTGGCGACCAGCACGTCGAGCGCCGCGGGCATTGCGGCATGCCCGCCGACGCGATCCGACAGGGTCAGGAACTTGCCGTCGACCACCACCGTCGGCACCGCCTGCACGTTGTATTCCTGCGCCAGCACCGCCGCGCGCTTCATCTTGCTGTCGACCCCGAAGGAATTGTAGGTATCGGCGACTTTAGTCTTGTCGAGTCCCTTGCTCGCGGCCCAATCGACAAAGGCTTTTTCCTGGTACAGCGGCAGACTGCTGACGTGCACGGCCTTGAACACGTCCGGTGACAGACGCAGGTCCTCGCCTAGCGCTTCGAGCGTGTAGTAGTCGCGCGCCAGCGATTTCCAGCGGTCCTGGAACATCACCGGCACCCGCCGAAACTGCACGTCGGGAGGCAATGTTTTTACCCACGCCTGCAGGTACGGTTCGAGATCGTTGCAGTGCGGGCAGCCATAGGAAAAGAACTCGATGACCTCAATCTTCTTGCCGGTATCCACCGCGTGCGGAATCTTGAGGCGCGAATACTCCTTGCCCTCGACGAGGTCGGCGGCCGATGCGGACTGCAGCACCAGTGCCGCCAGAATACCTACGACTTGCAACGTCAGACGCTTCATTGCTGCTCCTGCGAAAATGTAGGGACGGTCCACGACTTGGGCCCGGTGCATCGACTGAAGTTCAATTGCACCGAGCGCCCACAACGCGCAGTCATGGGTTGCGGATGACGGCGACGTCGAAACCGCCCTTGCCCAACTCGTTCTTCACTCGATTGAGCTGATCGGTGTTGTCGTACGGTCCCAACCGTACCCGGTAGCGCAGGCTCTTGTCCGGCAAGGGCACGGTTTGGATCAGCGCCTCCCAGCCGGAAAGTGCGAGCCGCGCGCGAAGGTTCTCCGCATCCGACTCGCCTGAAAACGCGCCCGCCTGCAACCAATAGCGGTCGGCGACCTTGGTGGACTCCTTGTCCTGGCCCTTGTCAGGAGCCTTATCCAGGGTTTTCTCGGAGGCTTTTGGCACGATTGCGGCCGGCGTCTTTTCGGCCGGACGCTCGCTCTTGTTGGCGCCCTTGCGCTCGGTGGGAGCCTTCGGTTCTTCACCGCCGGGCAGAATCTTGTAGAAATCGAAGCGCGGCTTGTCCGCGGGCGCGCTCGCCACCGCAGCGTCGGCCTTGCCAGCGCGGCCCGCTTCCTTCGTCGAGGTGCCGCCCACGAGCGGCGTGGTCAGTCCCGACCTGCCGAGGTAGTAGGCAACCGTCGACGCCATCACCAAACCCACGACGATGCCGATGAAGATCCCGAGCAGCGTCCCGCCCTTTGCCCCACGGCGCGCGCGCGGGTTGGCGCGGCGAGGGACGGCTTCTTTTCGGTGACTGCCTGAACTCACATCTTCTCCGGAGCGCTGACACCAAGCACGGCAAGGCCACTCTTGACGACCTGACCGGTCGCGACCACCAGCGCGAGCCGGGCGCGGCGCAGCACGGGATCGTCAACGAGGAATTGCTCGGCATTATAGTAGCTGTGAAATTCCGCCGCCAATTCCTTCAGGTAGAAGGTCACGCGGTGCGGCGCAAGTTCGCGCGCGGAGAGCGCGAGTTCCTCGGGGAAATCGGCCAGCCGGCGCAGGAGGGCGACCTCGTAGGGGCTCTGCAGCGGCGCCACGTCGGCATCGCGCAACAGCGCTGGCGCGCTGGCCATCGCGATTCCCGCCTTCTCCAGCACGCTGGCCACCCGCGCATGCGCGTACTGCACATAGTAGACCGGATTTTCCTCGGACTGCGAACGTGCCAGATCGAGATCGAAGTTGAGCTGCGAATCAGCCTTGCGCAGCAGGAAGAAAAAACGCACCGCATCGCGGCCGACTTCGTCGATGAGTTCGCGCAGCGTCATGCCGGTGCCCGCTCGCTTCGACAGCTTCACTTCCTCGCCGCCGCGCATCACCATGACCATCTGGTGCAATACGTAGTCCGGATAACCCTCGGGAATGCCGAGCGCCATCGCCTGCAGGCCGGCGCGCACACGCCGCAGCGAACCGTCGTGATCGGCGCCCAACTCGGTTACCGCACGGGTATAGCCACGCTTCCACTTGGTCACGTGGTAGGCGATGTCGGGAACGAAGTAGGTGTAGCTACCATCCGACTTGCGCATCACGCGATCCTTGTCGTCGCCGTAATCGGATGTGCGCAACCACAGCGCGCCGTCCTTTTCGTAGGTGCGGCCGGCGCCCACCAGCGCGCTCACCGTCGCGTCGACCAGCCCCGTGGCATAGAGCGAGGATTCCAGGAAATAGTCGTCGAAGCGTACGCCAAAGGCGGTCAGGTCGGCGTCCTGCTCGCGCCGCAACGCCGCCACCGCGAACTCGCGAATCGTGTTCTCATCGCGTGCGTCGGCGTCGTGGGGATGGGCTTGCGCGTATGCGCGCGCGATTTCGCGGATGTATTCACCCTGGTAGCCGTCCTCCGGAAATGGCGCGGCGACGCCGCGCATTTCGCGCAATCGCGCCTGCACCGACAACACCAGATTGGCGATCTGGACTCCGGCATCGTTATAGTAGAACTCGCGACGCACCGCGTAGCCCTGCCACTCGAGCAGACGCGCCAACGCGTCGCCGACCGCGGCGCCACGGCCATGGCCGACGTGCAACGGACCCGTCGGATTGGCCGAGACGAACTCGACGATGACCTTTTCACCGCCGCCGCTCGACGACTGGCCGAAGTGATCGGTTTCGGCGAGGATGCGTCCGACAACGGCCTGGCGCGCGGCGTCCGACAGGAAAATGTTCACGAAGCCGGCTCCGGCGATCTCGACAGACGCGATCCACGGTGAGGGCTCGAGCGCGGCGACCAGCCGGGCGGCCAGTTGCCGAGGATTCTGCTTCTGGAGCTTCGCGAGCTGCAATGCGACGCTCGTGGCGAAGTCGCCATGCGACGCCTGTTTCGGGCGCTCGAATGCCACCGTCGCCGGCGTCTCCCCCGGCACGATGCGGGCAACCCCGGCTGCCAGCCATTGGCCGATGAATGATCTGACGTCTGTCAAGGATTGGCCGATCTGCAAAACCGTGAAGTATAGCGTGCGGTGATGCCGGGAGACGGCGCGCGGTCAGGCGAAACCGAGAGGATCGACGTCCAGACTCCAGCGCACGCGACGCTCGCCTTGCTGCTCGATGGCAGCGCGCCATCGCGGCAGGAACGCCTGCAATACGCGCCGATCGCGGCTCTGCGCCAACACCTGTGCGCGCTCGAGGCCCGCGCGCCGCGGCAGCGCCGCCGGAACCGCGGCGTACACTTCGCAGCCTGCCGCCTGCTCTGCCGCGATCGCGCGCCCGTGCAGCGTGGCCTGCGCGAGAAAGGCGTCGACCGCGCTGACCTGCTTCGCTTCGGCGCTGAGCAGCGCCAGGTAGGCGAACGGCGGAAGCCCGAGCGTTTCGCGCTCGGCGAGTAACGTTTCCGCAAAGCGCTCGAAATCGTGGCGCGCGAGCGCCTCGAACACCGCATGCTCGGGAAAATCGGTCTGCACGATGACCTCGCCCGGGTTGCTGCCGCGCCCGGCGCGTCCGGACACCTGCTCGAGCAGCGCAAACAGGCGCTCGGTGGCACGAAATTCAGCGCTGTAGAGTGCGTTATCGGCGCCAAGCACTCCCACCAGTGTCAGACGCGGGAAGTCGTGGCCCTTGGCAAGCATCTGCGTGCCGATGAGAATGTCCATGTCGCCGGCCTCTATCGCATCGCGCATGTCGGCGAACGCGCTTTTGCGCCGCGTGCTGTCCCGATCGACGCGCACCACCCTTGCCTGTGGATAGAGCCTGCGCACCGCATCCTCCAGCCGCTGCGTCCCCGACCCTATGGGCAACAGGTCCTGATTGCCGCACGTCGGGCACGACGAAGGCATCGGTGCGGCATGGCCGCAGTGATGGCAACGCAACTTGCCGGCGTCGCGATGCACCACCAGGCGCGCTGCGCACCGCGGGCACATCGCCTTCCAGCCGCACGCGACGCACAGCAGTGCCGGCGCGAATCCACGGCGGTTGATGAACAGCAGCGACTGCTCGCCCAGTTCGAGGCGTTTCGCCAGCGCCTGTTGCAATTGCGGCCCGATGCCCTCGACGCTGTCCGGAGAGCGATTCGCCACCAGGCGCACCGGCGGGAGCGTGGTATGCGCCGTCGCGCGCTGCGCAAGCTTTAGCCATCGATAGCGGCCGCGCCGGGCCTGCGCGTACGACTCCAGGGATGGCGTGGCGCTGCCGAGCAGCACCGGCACGTCGCGCAGTCGCGCGCGGTATACGGCGACGTCGCGCGCGTGATAACGCACCAGATCCTGTTGCTTGAACGATGCGTCGTGCTCTTCGTCGACGACGATCAGCCCGAGCCTGGGCAGTGGGGTGAAGACCGCCAGGCGCGTGCCGACGACCAGCTGCGCTTCGCCGCTCGCGGCATCCATCCAGTTCCGGCGCCGCTTCCCGGCTGCGAGCCGGCTATGCAGCAGCGCCGTAGTCGTGCCTGGCAGGGCATTGGCGATGCGCTCGACCAGTTGCGGCGTCAGATTGATCTCGGGGACGAGCAGCAGCGCCTGCCGCCCTTCTGCGATCACGCGGGCGACCGCGGCCAGGTACACCTCTGTCTTGCCGCTGCCGGTGACGCCCTGCAGCAGCGACGGCGCGAACGCCAGAGGAACCGGCAGCGCCGCGTCGACTGCGGCGCGTTGCGCAGCATTCAATGCGTGCGTCGGCAGCGTATTGCCGACGCGTTCCGGCGCCGGCTTGCCGCGGCGTGCGGCAATCAGCGGCGGAAGCATTTGCGAATAGCACTGGCCGATCGGCTCCTGATAATAACTGGCGACGAAGTTCGCCAGCGCGCGCACGTCTTCAGGCAGCGGCAGCAGGTCGGCAATGACTTCATCGATTGCCGCGAGTCGCTCTGGCAACACTTCGCTGGTTTCGATGAGTTCAACCGCAACGCCGGGCAAACGCCGTCGGCCCAGGTGCGCAAACACGACGGCACCCGGCTGCAGTGCCAGCCCGTCGGGCAACCAGTAGTCGAACAATTGATGCGCGGCGACAGGCAGCGCAACGCGGACGATGGCCATGACGCGCGTCCGCTAGACGTCCCGCGCACCGCTGCGTTGGTCGCAGTCGTTACAAATTGTAGTGTTCTGAATCATCACCGCAAGTTGCAGCATCCCGTTCCAAGTCTTTCTTTTTGCAGCACTCCAGTTTTTGAGTCGGCATGCATGTGGACAATTCTGTGCGTAAGTTCACAAAGCTCGATTCGGCGCTTGCCAGCCACTGTGTCGACGCTGTCGCATCGCCTGGGAAACTGCCAAAATAGTGCAGGAAAATCATGTCTTTGTCGGCGCTCGCCCCGTGCGAGCCAGCTTCTTCGGCCAAAGCCGTCGCCGTCGCACTGGATTGTGCATAAGTGCAGATGGCGAGATGCCGCTTTGATCGATTGTCAAGTCCTCCGAGAGCCAATGCCGGCGCGGGTTTCCGAGGATTACCCCGGCTCATGCCGCTGAACGCGCCGCTGCAGGCGCGACTCGGCGTGGACACAGGCGACCAGCGCCGCGACGTTTTCCGGAGGCGTCGTCTGCAGAATGCCATGGCCAAGATTGAAGACATGGCCCGGGCGCGCGCCGACTGCACGGATGATCGCACGCGCCTCGGCTTCCACTGCCACTGGCGTCGCGAGGAGCGCCAGCGGATCCAGGTTGCCCTGCAGAGCAACGCGTGTCCCGACACGCGCCATCGCATCGCCAACGTCAGTGGTCCAGTCGATGCCGACCGCATCGCAGCCACAATCGGCAATGCGCTCCAGCCATTGGCCACCGCCTTTGGTGAAAACGATGATTGGAGTCGCGTTGCCCGGGCCCGCGCGCAGCCGCGCTATCACGCGCTCGATGTACGCCAGCGAGAATGTGGAGTAGGCCCGCGCAGACAGCAGCCCACCCCAGGTATCGAAAATCATGACAGCATCCGCGCCGCGCGCGATCTGTTCCCCGAGATACGCCGCAACGGCGTCGGCGTTGACGGCGAGCACGCGGTGCAGCAGGTCCGGTCGCGCATAAAGCATCTCGCGCACCCGCGCGAAATCAGCGCTGCCCGAGCCCTCGATCATGTAGCAGGCGAGCGTGAACGGACTTCCTGCGAAACCAATCAGCGGCACCTTTCCGGCGAGCGCGCACTTGATCGTTGCGACGGTGTCGAACACGTAACCAAGCTTCGCCATGTCGGGCGTCGCCAGTCGCGCGATCGCCGCCTCGTCGACGAGCGGGCGAGCAAAGCGCGGCCCTTCGCCGTCGGCGAATTCCAGCCCGAGGCCCATGGCGTCGGGCACAGTCAGGATGTCGGAAAACACGATGGCTGCGTCGAGCGGGAAGCGCGCCAGCGGTTGCAGCGTGACCTCGGTGGCGAGCGCGGGATCGGTGCACAGGCGCATGAAGCTCCCGGCGCGCGCGCGCGTGACCTTGTATTCGGGAAGGTAGCGTCCCGCTTGCCGCATCAGCCAAACCGGCGTGTAGTCGGTGGGCTCGCGGCGCAATGCGCGCAGGAAGATATCGTTCTGCAAAGCGTTCATATCAGGACGCGCAGGGCAAAGGCAAGGACGCATTCTCTCGCGAATGCGTTCGCGCCCGCGAAAAATCCGCACGCGATGCCGATCCAGGTGAAGCGGGTTACTCCGCGGGCACCAGCGCTCGCCCGCACAAGTGCTCGAGTATCGCCAGCGGAGAGCTGGCCCGATCGTAGAGGGCGGTGACCGGCAGGTGGATCGTTTGTTCGAGCATGTGCTGACCCGAGATTGCAGCGTGCATGACCTGGTCCGAGAAACAGAGCCATGTCGTGCCGGGCGCAAAACGCACCAATTGCTGCTTGCAGCTTTGCTGATAGCCCACGTCGGCTTTGGCGCAGTCGTGCAAGCCGAGCATCAGGTGGTCGTAGTCGCTTCTCGCGCCTTTGGTGACGCGCAGCAATGACAGCAGCGCCGGGGCGCCCGGCCAAGGGCGGCGCACCCTGGGCAGGAGTTGCCTGGCCATCGCCGTGAATTCCTCGCCTACGCGCCAGACGCGGTCTTCGGTGGGATTGACGTTGCAGAACACGCGCAGGATCCGTTGCCCTCGGTTGGGCCGCGACGGAAACGCGTCGATGTGCAGCCGCGAATCGTCCTTGCGCCACGACACCGCACGGCCGGTGGCGGGTTGCGGTCGGAAACTCGTGCGCGCGTTGCGCACGTGGGATGCGTATCTGGGAAACAACGCGGCGACGAGACCGGCGGCGCTCGCCGCGAAGCGCGCCACCATGGCTCGCAACGCCACGAGCTCGTCTCCCCCGCCACGCGCGCCTTTGAGCAACTTGCCGTCAAAACTGATGTTCTTCGCTCTTCCATCGGACCAGCGCGGGGAGAGAAATCGCCGTTCGTCCGGCAGCAGTTCGAATGCAAGGTGCGGGAGCACAAGCACGCCGCCACCCTCGAGCGCACGCACCGCGGTCTGTTGCGCGCCGGGCGTGGGCACCTGGCCCCAGCGTGTCAGATCGAGCGAAACAATTGCCGTCATCGCAGTGCAACCTAACGCGGCAGTTCGGAGGCGCCCATCAGGAACTCGTCGATCGCACGGGCGCACTGGCGCCCTTCGCGAATGGCCCACACGACCAGCGACTGGCCGCGTCGGGTATCGCCGGCGGCGTATACCTTCGGCATCGACGTACGGTAATTTTCGGTGTCGGCGGCGACGTTGCCGCGCGCATCGTACTTGAGGCCGAGGCCGTCGAGCATCCCGCGGTGCACGGGATGCATGTAGCCCATCGCGAGAAGAACCAGGTCGGCTTTGATTTCGAATTCGCCGCCCGGCACTTCGACCAGCTTGCCGTCCTTCGACTCGACCCGTGACGCGACCAACGCACGGAGTTTTCCATCTTCGCCCTTGAAAGCCTTGGTCTGCACCGACCAGTCGCGCTGACAGCCTTCCTCGTGCGACGAGGACGTGCGCAGTTTCATCGGCCAATACGGCCATACCAACGGCTTGTTCTCGTGTTCAGGAGGCTGCGGCAGCAATTCGAACTGGGTCACCGACGCGGCGCCTTGCCGGTTGGAAGTACCCACGCAGTCGGAACCCGTGTCGCCGCCGCCAATGACCACGACGTGCTTGCCGCTCGCCGTCAACGGGGCGACATCGGTGTCGCCCGCCACGCGGCGATTCTGCAACGGCAGAAAATCCATCGCGAAATGAACGCCATCGAGCTCGCGTCCTGGCGACTGCAGATCGCGCGGCTCTTCCGAACCGATGGTCAGCGCGACCGCGTCGAATTCGTTTGCAAGATCGAGCGCCGGCACCGTGACGCCGATATGCTGATTGACGCGGAACTCGACACCTTCGGCACGCATCTGTTCGACGCGCCGATCGATAAGGTGCTTTTCCATCTTGAAGTCTGGAATGCCGTAGCGCAGCAAGCCGCCGATACGGTTGCTCTTCTCGAACAGGACAACGTGGTGCCCCGCGCGGGCGAGCTGCTGCGCGCACGCCATCCCTGCCGGTCCCGAGCCGACGACCGCCACACGCTTGCCGGTCGCCGCTGTCGGCGGCTGCGGCACGACCCAGCCTTCCTCCCAGCCCTTGTCGATGATGAAGTGCTCGATCGACTTGATCCCGACCGGATCATCGTTGATGTTGAGCGTGCACGCCGCCTCGCAAGGGGCAGGACACACGCGTCCCGTGAACTCGGGAAAGTTGTTGGTCGAATGCAGGACATCGAGTGCCGAACGCCACTGATGCCGATAGACCAGGTCATTCCAGTCGGGAATGATGTTGTGCACGGGGCAGCCGGACTGGCAGAATGGAATTCCGCAATCCATGCAGCGCGCACCTTGACGGGTCGCCTCGTCATCCTTGAGCGCGAGGATGAACTCGCGATAGCCGCGCACGCGCTGCTCGACGGGAAGCGCAACTTCCGAAATGCGCTCGAGCTCCATGAAACCGGTGATCTTGCCCACGTCAGGCGACCTGTTTTTTCTTGGCGGACGCTGCGGGCTTTGCCGCGACCTGCCGCGCGTGCATCTCGCCCAGCGCGCGCGCGTACTCCACGGGGAAGACTTTGACGAACTTGCCGCGCGCGGTCTCCCAGTGATCGAGGATCGTCAGCGCGAGCGTGCTGCCGGTGAAGCGCAAGTGCCGCTCAATTTGTCCGCGCAAAAGCGCTTCGTCGAGCGTGCCGACATGGCGCAGGCGACCCTTGCCGGCGGCGACCAGTTCGAGTTCCATTTTTGTCTGCTCGGCCTCGGGAAGCACCGGTTCCAGGCTTACCATCGACACGTTGCAGCGGCGCGCGAACGTGCTGTCTTCGTCGTAGACGAAGGCGATGCCACCGCTCATCCCCGCCGCGAAATTGCGCCCGGTTGCGCCGAGCACGACCACCGTGCCTCCGGTCATGTACTCGCATCCATGATCGCCGGTGCCCTCGACGACCGCCGACGCGCCTGAGTTGCGCACGCAAAAACGCTCGCCCGCGATACCGCGGAAATATGCCTCGCCCTCGATCGCGCCGTACATCACGGTATTGCCGATGATGATGTTGTCCTCCGGCTTGGCCGGTGACGTGGGGTCCGGATAGACGACGACACGGCCGCCGGAAAGACCCTTGCCGACGTAGTCGTTGGTCGCGCCCTCGAGCTCGAAGCTGATGCCGCGCGCCAGGAACGCGCCAAAACTCTGGCCGGCGATTCCGCGGAACATGACGTGCACGGTATCGTCGGCCAATCCGGCGTGGCCGTACCGGCGCGCCACGGTTCCGGACAACATCGCGCCCACCGACCGATTGGCATTGCGGATGCGGTACTCGAGTTGCACCGGCTTCTTGTCTTCGATGGCCGCCGTGGCGTCGGCGATGATCTTGTGATCGAGCGCATGCAACAGTCCATGGTCTTGCACTTCGCAGTTGTAGCGCGCGACTTCGGCCGGCATCGCTGGCTGGTAGAAAATGCGCGAGAAATCGAGCCCGCGCGCTTTCCAGTGGTCGATTCCCTGGCGCGTGTCGAGCAGATCGGCGCGGCCGATAAGCTCACGCATGCTGCGCACGCCCAGCTTGGCCATCAGCTCGCGCGCCTCTTCGGCGACGAAGAACAGGAAGTTGACGACGTGCTCGGGTGCGCCCGTGAATTTCTTGCGCAGCTCCGGATCCTGCGTCGCCACGCCGACCGGACAGGTGTTGAGATGGCACTTGCGCATCATGATGCAGCCTTCCGCCACCAGAGGAGCGGTGGCGAACCCGAACTCGTCGGCGCCGAGCAGGGCGCCGATGACCACGTCGCGTCCGGTCTTCATCTGGCCGTCGACCTGCACCGCGATGCGTCCCCGCAGGCGGTTGAGCACCAGCGTCTGCTGGGTCTCCGACAAGCCCAGCTCCCATGGCGTGCCGGCGTGCTTGATCGACGACTCGGGCGAAGCGCCGGTGCCGCCGTCGTGACCGGCGATGGTGACGTGATCCGCCTTGGCCTTGGCAACGCCCGCCGCAACCGTGCCCACGCCAACCTCGGACACCAGCTTGACGCTGATCGACGCCTTCGGGTTCGCGTTCTTCAGATCGTGGATGAGTTGCGCCAAGTCCTCGATGGAATAAATGTCGTGATGCGGTGGCGGCGAAATGAGACCGACGCCCGGTACCGAGAAGCGCAGCTGCGCGATGTATTGCGAAACCTTGTGGCCGGGCAACTGGCCGCCCTCGCCGGGCTTCGCGCCCTGCGCCATCTTGATCTGCAGCTGGTCGGCATTGACCAAGTACTCGGCGGTGACGCCGAAGCGCGCCGACGCCACCTGCTTGATGCGCGAACGCAGCGAGTCGCCTTCCTTGATCGGCACGTCGACGACGACACTGTCGATGCGCGACATCAGCGTCTCGCCCTTGCGGATCGGTGCGTAACGTCGCGAATCCTCGCCGCCTTCGCCGGTGTTCGACTTGCCGCCGATGCGATTCATCGCCACCGCCAGCGTCGTGTGCGCTTCAGTCGATATCGACCCGAGGCTCATCGCGCCGGTCGCGAAACGCTTGACGATCTCGCTCGCCGGTTCGACTTCGACGAGCGGCACCGGCTGCGGCGCGAACTTGAACTCGAACAGTCCGCGCAGGGTCATCATTCGCCGCGTCTGGTCGTTGACCAGCTTGGCGTAGTCCTTGTAGGTCGCGTAGCTGTTGGCCCGCGCCGCGTGCTGCAGCTTGGCGACGGTGTCGGGCGTCCACATGTGCTCTTCGCCACGCGTGCGGTACTGATATTCGCCGCCGGTGTCGAGCGCGTCCTTGAGGATCGGACTGTCGCCGAAGGCGAGTTCGTGCAGACGCCACGCTTCCACCGCAACCTCGTACAGGCCGATGCCCTGAATATTGCTCGCCGTACCGGTGAAATATTTCTGCACGAACTCTGCGTTCAAGCCGACCGCCTCGAAAATCTGGGCGCCGCAATACGACTGGTAGGTCGAAATGCCCATCTTCGACATCACCTTGTACAGGCCCTTGCAGATCGCCTTGACGAAACGCTTGGCCGATTCCTCGGCCGAGACTTCGGGGATGAACTCGTGCAGCTGCGCCAGCGACTCCAGCGCCAGGTACGGATGGATCGCTTCCGCGCCGTAGCCGGCGAGCATCGCGAATTGATGCACCTCGCGCGCCGATCCGGTTTCGACGACCAGGCCGGTGCTGGTGCGCAGGCCCTTGCGCACCAGGTGCTGGTGCACCGCGGCCGTGGCGAGCAACGCGGGAATGGGGATGCGCTCCGCGGATACATTGCGGTCGGAGACGATGAGAATGTTGTAACCGAGGTGGATGGCGTCCTCGGCATGCGCGCACACGCTCGCCAGCGCGGCCTCCATGCCGGTCGCGCCCCACGCCGCCGGATAGCAGATGTCGAGCTCCCGCGAGCGGAACACCGCCCCGGTGAACAACTCTATATGGCGGATCTTCTCCATCTCGTCGGCGGTGAGGATGGGCTTCTGCGCCTCGAGGCGCATCGGCGGATTGGTCTCGTCGATGCCTAGCAGATTCGGTCGCGGGCCGATGAAGGTCACCAGCGACATCACCAGTTCCTCGCGGATCGGATCGATCGGCGGGTTGGTCACCTGCGCGAACAGCTGCTTGAAATAGTTGTAGAGAATCTTCGGACGATTCGACAGCACCGGCAATGCGGCATCGTTGCCCATCGAGCCGGTCGCTTCCTCGCCGTTCTGCGCCATCGGCGCCAGGATGATCTTCAGGTCTTCCTGGGTATAGCCGAACGCCTGCTGCCGATCGAGCAGCGCGACCGTCGAGCGCGACGGCGGCGCCGGATCCGGCAACGAATCGAGCGCGATGCGCGACCGGTCGATCCACGCGCGATACGGCTTGGCCGTGGCGAGCGTACGCTTCAACTCGTCGTCGTCGATGATGCGTCCCTGCTCGGTGTCGACGAGCAGCATCTTGCCGGGCTGCAGGCGCCACTTGCGGATGATCTTGCGCTCCGGAATGTCGAGCACACCGACCTCGGACGCGAGGATGACGAAATTGTCATCGGTGACGACATAGCGCGCCGGCCGCAGACCGTTGCGATCCAGAGTCGCGCCGATCTGACGGCCGTCGGTGAACGCCATCGCCGCGGGGCCGTCCCACGGCTCCATCAGCGCTGCGTTGTATTCATAGAAAGCGCGCCGGTCCTCGTCCATCAACGGATTGCCGGCCCACGCCTCCGGAATCATGAGCATCATCGCGTGCGCGAGCGAATAGCCGCCCATCACCAGCAATTCGAGGCAGTTGTCGAATGAAGCCGAGTCGGACTGCCCGTCGTAGATCAGCGGCCAGATGAGGTCGAGATCGTCGCCCAGCACCGAACTCGAGATCGCCTGCTGCCGTGCGCGGATCCAGTTGACGTTGCCGCGGACGGTGTTGATCTCGCCGTTATGGCAAACGAGCCGGAACGGATGCGCGAGGTCCCAAGTCGGAAAGGTATTCGTCGAAAAACGCTGGTGCACCATCGCCAGCGCCGAGACCATCGCGGGATCGCGGAGATCCAGGTAATACTCGCCGACCTGGTTGGCGAGCAACATGCCCTTGTAAGTGATGGTGCGCGTCGACATCGACGGCACGTAAAATTCCTTGCCGTGCTGCAGGCGCAGCGCCTGTACCGCGTGGCCTGCCTGCTTGCGGATGATGTAGAGCTTGCGCTCGAGCGCGTCCTGGTCGATCGCGTTGGAACCGCGGCCAATGAATACCTGACGAATCACCGGCTCGACCAGCTTGGTACGCTCCGACAGGCCCGAGTTATCGGTGGGCACGTCGCGCCAGCCGAGCACCAACTGTCCCTGGCTTGTCACCGCGCGCTCGATTTCCTGCTCGCAGGCCATGCGCGACGCGGGTTCCTGAGGCAGGAACACCATGCCGACCCCGTATTGCCCGACCGCCGGCAACGTCAACCCCTGGCGGCCGCACGCCCGCCGCAACAACGCGTCGGGAAGCTGAATCAGGATGCCCGCGCCATCACCTTGCAGCGGGTCCGCGCCGGTAGCGCCGCGGTGCG
>JBDTLK010000011.1:0-45482 GCA_039934835.1 Edaphobacterium sp. (SeqCode)
GGGCTTGGGCGCGGTGGCCAAGGTAAAAATGGAGGGCAGCATGCAGCAGCAACAACTGCAAGGCCGGCAGAAACTCTACGACGACATTCGCTCGCGCAACCTGTCGCCGTTGTGGGAAGTGTTGCACAGTCTCGTGCCGAAGCAGCCGACGACGCCCTGTGTCCCGGCGTTGTGGAGCTATGCCGAAGTGCGGCCCTACCTGATGCAGGCGGGCACCTTGATCACGGCGGAAGAGGCCGTGCGGCGCGTCCTGATCCTGGAAAATCCCGCGTTGCCCGGTCGCGCGTCGATCACCCAGTCGCTGTTCGCCGGACTGCAGCTCATCCTGCCCGGAGAGATCGCGCCGGTGCACCGGCACGTGCAATCGGCGCTGCGCTTCGTCATCGAAGGCAAGGGCGCGTACACGGCGGTCGGCGGCGAGCGCACGACCATGCGCCCCGGTGATTTCATCATCACCCCGTCGTGGCAATGGCACGACCACGGCAACGACGGCGTCGACGGCGTCAGCGAGCCCGTCGTGTGGCTCGATGGACTGGACATTCCGCTGATCCGGTTTTTCGACGCAGGCTTCGCCGAAAACGACGACGCCGCCAAATCGCAGACGGTGGCGCGACCGGAAGGCAGCAGTTACGCGCGCTTCGGCGCCAACATGGCACCGGTCGGCCATGTAAGCAAGACACTAACCTCGCCGATCTTCAGCTACCCCTACAGCCGTACGCGCGACGCGCTGCATGCGCTGGCGCGCGAACAAGCCATCGATCCATGGCACGGGGTCAAGCTCAAGTACATCAACCCGACCACCGGCGGTTGGGCCATGCCGACCATCGGCACCTCGATGCAGCTGTTGCCCAAGGGCTTCGTCAGCAAGCCTTACCGCAGCACCGACGGCACCGTGTATTGCGTCACCGAAGGCAACGGCACGGTGCGCGTGGGCAGCGAGCCGTACAGTTTCCGTCCGCGGGATATTTTCGTGGTGCCGTCGTGGAACGCCGCGACCTTCGTCGCGACGGACGACGCGGTGCTGTTCAGCTTCTCCGATCGCCCGGTGCACGAAGCGCTGGGCATCCTGCGCGAAGAACGCCTGAACTGAACCCGGGTCAGGGCCCGACGTGGTAGCGCAGCTGCCGGCAGAACGGTCGATTGTCATCGTCGGCGGCGGCATCGGCGGATTGGCCGCGGCGCTGGCGCTGTCGCGGCTGGGCATTCGTACCAAAGTGCTCGAGCAGAGCGCGGAAATCGGCGAAATCGGAGCTGGAGTGCAGCTCGCGCCGAACGCCTTTGCCGCGCTCGACGCGCTAGGGGTGGGCGAGAACGCGCGCCGGCGCGCGGTGTTCACCGATCGCCTGGTCATGATGGACGCGGTGGATGGATCCGAAGTCGGCACCTTTCCCGTCGGCGAGCCGTTTCGCCAGCGCTTCGGCAATCCGTACGCGGTGATTCATCGCGCCGACATCCACGAATCCATTCTCGAAGGTGTGCGGCAGTCGCCGCTGATCGAGCTCGCGACCTCGACCCGCGTCGTCGAACTCATCGAAGGCGATGCGGGCGCAACGGTGGTCGACAGCGCTGGCCGTAAGTACGATTCCGATGCGGTAATCGGCTGCGATGGCGTGCGCTCGGTGATCCGCGACCAGCTTGTCGGCGACGCGCATCGTGTCTCCGGACACGTCGTCTATCGTGCGGTGGTGCCGGCGGAGGACATGCCCCAGGACCTGCGCTGGAACGCGCCGGCGGTCTGGTCGGGCCCCGACTGCCACCTCGTGCACTATCCCTTGCGCGGCGCGAAGCAATTCAACCTGGTGGTGACCTTCCATAGCCGCGAACAGGAGAGCTGGGGCGTGCGCGACGGCAGCAAGGACGAGGTGATGACGTATTTCGCCGGCATCTGCGAGCGCCCGCGGCGCCTGCTTGACCGGCCGACATCGTGGCGGCGCTGGAGCACCGCCGATCGTGATCCGGTTCCGGCGTGGGGACGCGGCCGCGCGACGCTGCTCGGCGACGCGGCGCATCCGATGCTCCAGTACATGGCGCAGGGCGCGTGCATGGCGATCGAGGACGCGGTGACGCTGGCCGAAGCGGTGCGTCACTGCGACCACGACTTGGATGCGGCGTTTCGGCTCTACGAGCAGTCGCGCATCACGCGCACGGCGCGCGTGGTGCTGTCAGCGCGCGAAATGGGGCGCATCTACCACGCCAAGGGGGTCGAGCGGCTGGTGCGTAATTCGCTGTGGCGCGAGCGTCGGCCGGAACAGTTCTACGATGCGCTGGAATGGCTCTACGGCTGGTCGGTGGCGCGTTGCCTGGCGATCTGAGCCGTCCACGCGCACACGGCACCCTCCATCCGCACGCTCTCACGCAGAGGAAAGAGCGACATGACTCCATCAGATACGCAGCATTCCGACCTCGATCCCGGATTGCTGCAGGACCTCGTCGATGCCAATCACATCCTGTTCGACCAGGGCGTGCTCGACGCGTTCGGCCACGTCAGCGCACGCCACAGCCAGCGCGACGACCGCTTCCTGCTCGCGCGCAACATGGCGCCAGCGCTGGTCAGCGCTGCCGATATCGTCGAATACGAACTCGACGGGACCGACGTCGATGGCCGCGGACGCCGCCCGTACCTGGAGCGCTTCATCCATGGCGAGATCTATCGCGCTCGGTCCGACGTGATGGCTGTGATCCACAGCCATTCGCCGGCGGTTGTGCCGTTCAGCGTGGCGAAAAGCGCACCGTTGCGCCCGGTGTTCCACATGGGCGGCTTCCTCGGCAGCGGCGCGCCGATCTTCGAAATTCGCGAGACCGCCGGCGACGCAACCGACCTGCTGATCCGCAACGTCGCGCTCGGCGCGGCGCTGGCGGCGTCGCTGGGATCCGCCAATGTGGTTCTGATGCGCGGCCACGGTTCGACCGTGGTTGCACCCACGTTGCGCGTGGCGGTGTATCGTGCGGTCTACACCGAGATCAATGCGCGGCTGCTGTCGGATGCAATGCGTCTCGGACCCGTCGAGCTCCTCACGGCGGAGGAGGCGAAGGCGGCGATGATCACCAACGAAGGACAGATCGACCGGCCGTGGGAGTTCTGGAAAATGCGCACTCGCCGCGCGCAGCCGGATTGACTTGGGTCAGGGGCACGCAAACACCATCGAAAAAACAACGGAGGAGGACGCAATGAGCGGATTCAAGCGCGGGATGCAGTTGTTGCTTGCGGGGATATTGTTGCAGGCGGGTGCGCTGGCTTTTGCGCAAGGCACCGTCAAGATCGGCGTGATCGCCGAATTTTCGGGGCCGTTCGCCGACTACGGCGGACAGATACTGGCCGGCATGAAGACCTATCTGAAGCAGCACGGTGACGTCTACGGCGGCAAGAAGATCGAGCTCATCGTCAAGGACACTACCGGCGCCGCACCGGACGTGGCGAAGCGCCTGGCGCAGGAAGTCATTACGCAGGACAACGTCGACATCCTGGCCGGCTTCGGCCTGACGCCCAACGCGATGGCGGTCGCGCCGGTGGCCACCGAGGCCAAGAAGCCGATGGTGATCATGAATGCGGCCACCTCGGTGATCACGACGCGCTCGCCGTACATCGTGCGCCTCTCGCACACGCTGCCGCAGCAGACGCAGCCGATCGCGCAATGGGCGGCCAAGAATGGCATCAAGCGCGTGTTCACGCTGGTGTCCGACTATGGACCCGGCATCGATGCCGAAGCGGCGTTCATCAAGGCGTTCAAGGCGGCGGGTGGCGAGATTGTCGACAGCGTGCGCACGCCGCTGCAGAACCCGGACTTTGCACCCTTCCTGCAGCGAATCAAGGATGCCAAGCCCGAAGCGATATTCGTGTTCGTGCCGCCGGGCAGCCAGACCATCGCCTTCATCAAGGGTTACGAGGAGCGCGGACTCAAGCAGGCCGGTATCAAGATCATCGCCACCGGCGACCTTACCGACGACGGGGTGCTCGAAGCGATGGGCGACGGCACGCTGGGGCTGATCACCAGCTTCCA
Source organism: Edaphobacterium sp. (SeqCode) (assembly GCA_039934835.1). GTDB lineage: Bacteria > Pseudomonadota > Gammaproteobacteria > Burkholderiales > Casimicrobiaceae > PALSA-1003. The sequence goes on from JBDTLK010000011.1 coordinate 3,999, forward strand.
CTACTCGGCCGCGCACGATTCGCCCGAGAACAAGGCGTTCATCAAGTCGTACATCGAGACCAACGGCACCAAGCTGCGGCCCAATTTCATGGCGGTGGGAGGCTACGACGGCATGGCCGCGATCGCCGAGGCGCTGAAGAAAACGCAGGGATCGACCGATCCCGACAAGTTGATGGCCGCATTCAAGGGCATGAAACTGATGAGTCCCCGCGGCCCGATCATGATCGATCCTGAGACGCGCGACATCGTCGAGACGGTGTACATCCGCCGCGTGGAGAAGGTCAACGGCGCACTCTACAATATCGAGTTCGACAAGTTTCCCGACCAGAAGGATCCCGGCAAGCCGTGATCGTGCGGTCGGGGCCGCTCTGCGCATGACCGCCGGTACCGCGGTGTCGGCGGGCATTGCTTGTGCCCCGGATCGTGTCGGCGAAAATGCCGTCGAAGCGGGGCAGACCAGCGAACTCGTCGCCGCGTTGCGGCGCATGCAGCTGCTTGCACCCGATGAAACGCCGGCGCTGGTGGCACTTGCCGGAGGCGTGTCGTCGCTGATCGCGCTGGCGCGCACCGCTCGCGGTCCGGTGTGCATCAAGCGCGCGTTGCCCAAGCTCAGGGTCGAGGCCGACTGGTTTGCACCGGTCGAGCGCAATCGTGCCGAAGTCGCGTGGCTGCGCATCGCCGGCGACGTCGTTCCGGGCGTCGTGCCGCGTGTGCTCGGCGAAGACGCGACGGCGATGGCGTTCGCGATGGAGTGGCTCGATCCACAGTCGTACCCGGTATGGAAGACGCTGCTGCGCGACGGCGTCGCCGACTCGAGCACGGCAGATGCAGTCGGTAGCGCGCTGGCGGCAATTCACGCCACGACGGCCAATGATGCCGACTTGGCGCGAACCTTCGCCCACGATGCCAGTTTCTACGCGCTTCGGCTCGAGCCGTATCTGGAGGCCAGTGCCCGCGCGCATCCGGCGCACGCCGCCGCGCTGCGCGCTCTGATCGCGGTCACTGCCGCAACGAAGCGAGTGCTGGTGCACGGCGACGTGAGTCCCAAGAACATCCTGGTCGGGCCATCCGGGCCGATATTCCTGGACGCCGAATGCGCGTGGTACGGCGATCCCGCTTTCGATCTCGCGTTCTGCCTGAACCATCTGCTGCTCAAATGCCAGTGGCGACCAGCACTTGCAGGTGCGTATCTTGCCTGCTTCGATGGCCTTGCCGATGCGTATCTGGAGCGCGTCGACTGGGAACCGCGTGGGTCGATCGACGAGCGCACTGCGCGACTGCTGCCCGGATTGATGCTCGCACGGGTCGACGGAAAGTCGCCGGTGGAGTACCTGACCGCCCCCGAGGACCGCGAGCGGGTGCGGCAATTCGCGCTGCGCCATCTCGAGCAACCCGTCGCGGGGCTTGCCGATCTGCGCGCGCGCTGGGCGCAGGACACAGGCGCATGAGCGCGCGCATCGAAAGTGTGGGCGCGCATCGGATCTGGGATTCGCGCGGGCGCCCAACCATCGAAGTCGGTGTCCGGCTGACCGACGGCGCAGTGGGACGTGGTATCGCCCCGGCGGGCGCGTCACGTGGCAGTCTCGAAGCGCTCGACCTGCGCGATGGCGGCGCCAAGCTGGGCGGCCTGGACGTCGCGCGCGCCGTTGCCAACGTCAATGGTCCGATCGCAGCCGCCATCGCCGGACTCGATGCCCGCGACCAGTCCGGCGTCGATGCAGCCATGCTCGCGCTCGACGCCTCGCCGACCAAGTCGATGCTCGGTGGCAACGCGACCATTGCGACGTCGATGGCAGTGCTCGCCGCCGCCGCGGCGCAGGCGCGCCTGCCACTCTGGCGCTATGTCAGCGAGGGGCGCGAAGTCAGGCTGCCGCTTCCCGAAATCCAGATCTTTGGTGGCGGGGCGCATGCCGGGCGCCGCATCGACGTGCAGGACCTGCTGGTCATGCCGGTCGGTGCGCAATCGTTCGACGAGGCGCTGGTGATGGTCGCGGAGGTGTATCGCGTGGCCGGCGAACTGATGGCCGAATCAGGGCGGCGCAACGGCGTTGCCGACGAAGGTGGCTGGTGGCCAGATTTCGCAAGCAATGAAGAAGCGATCGCGATGCTGGCGCGCGTCATCGATGTCGCCGGATATCGCCACGGCGAGGTGCTGATTGCGCTGGACATCGCGGCCTCGGAGTTTCGGGTCAACGAGCGCTACGCGCCGGGACTGGCCAAGCGCGAATACGACACCGGCGAGTGGATCGACATCGTTCTGGGTTGGGTCGCGCGCTATCCGATCGTCTCGCTCGAGGATCCGGTCGCCGAGGACGACACTGCCGGAATGATCGCCATCACCGCTGCAATCGGCGATCGCGTGCAAATCATCGGCGACGATTATCTGGTGACCAATGCGCCACGAATTGAAGCAGCCGCGCAGCAGGGTGCATGCAACGCGGTGCTGCTCAAGCCAAATCAGGTGGGCACCATCACCGAGACGATAGCCGCGTTGCGCGCGGCAGAGAGGCTCGGTTGGGGCACGATCGTCTCGGCGCGCTCGGGCGAGACCGAGGACACGACCATCGCGCATCTCGCCATCGGCTGGAACGCCGGCCAGCTCAAGGTAGGTTCTTTCGCGCGCTCCGAACGCATGGTCAAGTGGAACGAATGCCTGCGCATCGAGCGCGAGCTCGGCGTCGATGCGGTATTCGCAGGGCGACAGGCAATACGTTGCCTTGCGTCGGGCAGCAGTGACGCGTCGATTCCGTTGACGGCAGCGCGACGGTCGTGATTTTCGGGCAATGATCCGCCCAAACAAGCCGCGCTTAGCCGCCGATCAACCGCAGGTTGAACGCGCGCTGGATCAGCCAGACCAGCGCGACCAGAGCGATAGCTGCCGAGCCGAAGACGAAAATGCCGCGCTGATATAGCGCCGTCCGGCGCAGGTTGTAGGCGATCGGCAGGAACACCGCGACGATCGCCAGTTGTCCCAGTTCGACTCCGACGTTGAACGCGACCAGCGCCAGCAGAAGCGATTCCTGCGGCAGTCCCAGATCGGCGAGCACCGACGCGAAGCCGAAACCGTGGATCAGGCCGAAGCAGAAGGCGATCACCCAGCGCCGCTCGAACACCACCGGCCAGAGATTGTTCAGCGCGGCGAGGACCACCGACAACGCGATCGCCGATTCCACCAGCCGCGACGGCAGCGTCACCACGCCCAGCGCCGCCAGCGACAGCGTGAGCGAATGCGCGAACGTGAAGGCGGTGACCACCTTGACCACGTCGACCAGCGTTGCGCGAAAGCTGCCGGCGGGCTCCCAGCGCTGACCGGGCAGGCGCGAGCGCACCAGCACCGCCGGCAGCAGCAGCGACAGCAGGAACAGGATGTGGTCGAAACCGGTCCAGATATGCCACACGCCCTCGCGGCCGTAGTCGAGGAACTGCTGCCACCGGGAAAGCTCCGCCAGCGTGAACTTCTGCTCGGCGTGGTCGACACCGAGGATGCCGGCGCGATTGGCGCCCATGTAGTCGATTCGGATCAGGCCGCGATGCTGTGGGTCGAGATCGAAGAAGAGCTTGTAGGCAACGGTCAATGTCTTCGGTGCGGCAGCGCAGGTCGCGGTAAAGCGCAGCACCGCGTACGCGCCGTCGCTGTGGTTGTCGATGAGCTGTTCGGTGACCTGCGCCGGACAAGGCGCGCTCTCCGGACCCAGGCGCAGCCGCGCCAGCGCGTATGCGGCGATGTCGGCATGCTTGGCCTTGACTTCGCCCCAGGTGATCGCGTCGTCCTGGTTGGCGTCCAGGCCGATGGCGAAGTCGAGGTCGCGCAGCGCGATGTCCCATTGGCCGGCGATCTGCTCGCCGTCGACCTTGAGCGTGAGATAGCTGTCGGAGGGCTTGTGCGCCTGCGCGGGCGAGGTCGCGGCGAACCATGCCGTCAACAGGGCGGCGAGCATCAGGAACCGGCAGTTCATTTCGCCGCGCCTTTGGCGGAGCCCAGGATTCGCGTGACGGCAGCGTATTCGAGACCGGACTCCGCCATCCATTCGCGCACGCTCGCCAGCGCTGCCGCGTCGTCGGCCGCGACCGCCGTTTCGGCAAGCACGCGCAGGTCGGCGGCTTCGTGCTGCACTTTCCAGTTGCCGATGGCGTAGGGCAGGGCGCTCTTCGCGTCATTGCGCAGCGCGAGTTCGAAGCGGGTGTTTTCGCGCGCGTGCACGGTGTCGCCGCGGGCGTGGCTGGCGTCGAACCGCGCCCGCAGCGTGGCGATCGAGGCCGTGGCGTCGGCGCGTCCGAGCGCCTGCTGGGCCAGCGCCAGCCGCAGCAACAAGGCATCGACGCGTGCGTCGTTCTGCAGCAGCGCGACGACGTCAGACGGCCGCCCCTGATCGAGCAGCCAGTCACTGTAGGCGCCGAGCAGGTAGGTGTCCTTGTCGCCGCTGCCCATCGCGGTTCGAAAATGACTCTCGGCCGCCGGGTCGTCGCGCCGGTGGGCAATTTCTCCGAGCAGGGTCTCACCCCATACCCGGGCAGCGCCATCGACGCGTGGCAATGTGCGCAGCGCTTGCTGCAGACTCGCATACGCGGAGGCTGCCTTGCCGCTCACGCTGTCGATGCCGGCGAGGCAGATTACGCGGTAGATCTCCGGCGCGGCGCCGACCAGGCGCTCGCAATCGGCACGGGCAGGTACGTATTTCCCCTGCACCGTCAGAACCGTTGCGCGCGTGAGCAGCGCCTGGACGTTGCGCGGCTCGCGCTCGAGTACCCGGGCCAGGTCGATGATGGCCGCGTCGAATTGATGATTGCTCTGCAAAATGGTGGCGCGCAACACCAGAACACTGGTGGGAGCCTCGGGATTTTTCCACCACGGCGCCAATGCTGCCTGCGCGTAGCCTAGGAAGCGTGGATCGCCCTCGACGCGCGAGGCGCGGATATACGCCGTGGCCAGTGCCAGTGCGCGCTGCAGATCGCCGGGTGCCTGCGCCGCCGCCGCTTGCAGCGTCCGCAGCTCGCGGAATTGCGGCGTGGCGCGACTGGGCAACTGCTCGAGTACCTGCGCGTCGTCGGTCGGCGTGAATGGCGCCGCCACCACCGCCAGCGCCAACAGCAACAGCGCGGGCATGCCCACAGCCCTCGCAAGCAGCGGCACAGGAGACATTGTCGGTATTCGTGCGAAGTCGAATGCGGTCATCGGTGGTGCGCTCTCACAGTACCGCGAACGCATCAAGAAAAGCGCCCGGGTACGATCCCGGGCGCAAGTATATGCAAAAGGCAGTGTCGTTGCGTCCGCTTACATGTTTGGCGGAAGGCCGTTTGCGCCATTGGGCGAGCCCGGCAGCGGTGTCAACAGGAACGGAAATCCCACACTGAACTGCGAAGACTCGACGAGGACGCCGTCGGTATAGGGCAGAGCCGCGCTCGCCGGCTTCCCGGGTCCGGGCGGGAGCAGATAGCCCATGACTACGCGCAAGGCAATATCGACGACATCGTCACCCGGTCGGCGGCCGTTCGGAAAACCGGCGGGATCGCAGCCCGGATTGGTAAGGACGAGCGCGCCATTGACGAAGCACGCCGCCGCGCCGAGGCTGTTCTGCATCTCCTTGGGTGTGACCGGCAGCGCTGTATTGAGCCGGATCATTTCCGAAGGAGTCACCGTACGCGCCTGATTGACGTTGGCGACGCCGGTCAGGAACACCGCGACCAGGTCCGAGCGCGGAAACACGCTGGGCGCCTGAACACCGTCAGCCGCATACAGTGAAGCGATCAGCGCGGGCAGCGTCGGGTTGGTCACGTAGGTGGCGAACTGTCCATCGTCCTTCGGCTCGCTGTAATTCCACTTGTCCTTGTCCGGCAAGCCGATGACCAGCTCGTTTACCAGCGGCATGCCGAGGCGCGAAACCTGAACGTAGCCACCGACAGCGGCCGAGTCGGGCAGGCCGGCCTTGCGCGGCGGCAGGCTCGCCGTCGCCCACGCGCCGATCACCGGATCACCGCCCGCCGTCAAGCAGGAAATGGGAACTTCGAGAGCGATGGTCGTGACGTTCTTTCCGGCAACGGCGTTCGCCGAGCCGCTGCGCGATCCGATGACTTTGGCGGTTGGAATATTGACGAGGTCGAAGATCTCGCCCAGGTTAACGCCGAAGCCTTCCTTGCGCTGGCCGACGAACACCCGCGGAAACGTCCCCGTCGGTGGAGTGCACCCGGGAATGCTGATGCCGCGGACATGCATGCCGGCATAGTCGGCATAGTTGGGAATCGACTTGTTGCCAATGTTGTCGATCGGCTTCTCGAATCGCGTACCGCCAACGAGCGGCAACACCGGTTCGCGCGCTCCCGTGCGCCGCGGTCCGCGGATCAGGTCGACGGTGAATTGCTGAACCACGTTGAGCGCCGGCACGCTGCCGGTGGTGATCTGTCCGGAGTTGACCAGAGGAATCGCGACGTTCACGCCGCCGATGTTGAGCGCGGTTCCACGAACGTTATTGAAGAATCGAAACGAGTACGTCAGGTCTTCGCGGGCGTCGCCGTTGTTGTCGACATGGATTTCGTAGAGCGCATCGGGATCCATCTGGAAATAGTTAGGGCCGCCGAACGGATCCTGCAGTGGAATGTAATTAGCGAGGAAAACCACGTAGCCTTCGCGGCCCGGCTCGTAGCTGCGAAAAACGTAAGTGTCGGTGTTGTCGACGGCGGGACTCTGGGTGATCAGCGGAGCCTCCCGGTGACTTGATGCCATCGCCGTTCCGGGCAACGCTAGTGCGCCACAGGCTGCGGACACCGCCAGCGCAGACAGGACTTTTTGCTTGAATTTCATGTCATTCTCCATTTAAACAATGATTTACCCGTGTGCAATCGAGTCGCGACCGGCCCCCGCGTCAAAACATACGAGGCGAAGCGCGGTTTGGATGCACGCATTCGATTATCGGCAAGCGCTCCGGTAAGCACCGATCGAGCGGCAGCTCGCCGTACGAGCCCGGTGTGCACGGCTCCATAGCTTTGGGCCGCGCGCATCTTGATGCGGATCCTACAAATGCACTGTTCGTTAGCGAACATTACCTCGGCAGATTCTCGACGTTACGAGCGTTACGGCGATTGCTGTTCGTCCTACATGTGAATCGGATATGGGCCGATGGCGACACGTCGGGAAGGTTGGCATTCTCGGCGTCGTTATGCGGGCAGTCGCCGATCCTCGTTCCGACCCGACCCGACCGGACTATCGGTTCAGCGCAAGCGACACTCGTCGAATCGATTCGAAGTCAATGCGCGAAAGCGCTCAAAGGAAAACATTCCATGAAGATGATCCCGAAAACTGCTTCCACTGCAATCGCACTTGTACTCGCCGCAGGCTTCGCAACGACGGCGTCGGCCCAGACCATAGGCAAAGAGTCAGCACCCGGCATGGCTGTCCCGCCAACCAGCGCCAACAGCAGGATGACACCCGACAACACGATGAAGGCGACAGCGCCCGGCTCAATGTCAGAGTGGTCGACCGAATATTCGAAGAGCAACCAGGGTCGCATTTCGCGTCAGGCCTATATGGATGAATCGGGTCGACGTTGGGATGCGATGGACAAGAACCGGCAAGGCTTGACTTCGGAGGAAGTTGGCCGCATGAACGGTTGGAATACGGATACCGGTGCCTCTAGTCCCGGCATGACGACCGGCGCCCCAGGCAACGGTGTAACCAACAAAGCCAGGGCAAAGTAAATAAAGCAGCGATTATGACTGGGCGGCGCGGTGCGCCGCCCAGCTTTGTTTGGTTTGGTGTTATCCCCCGCCCGATCTAGCGCGCATTCCGAAGAAAGTCAGGGCATGGCGTATATCAATACCCGCAACAACGTACAACTGTATGTAAAGGACTGGGGCACCGGCCGTCCGGTGGTGATGATGCACGGCTGGCCGCTTTCGGCCGACTCGTTCGACGACCTGTCGATCGCGATCGCCGACGCGGGCATGCGCGCGATCTCGTACGACCGGCGCGGCTTCGGCCGTTCCGATCAGCCGTGGGACGGTTACGATTACGACACCCTCGCTGACGATCTCGCCGATGTCCTCGAAAACACAGACGCGAAGGACGCGACAATCATTGGCTTCTCGATGGGCGGTGGCGAGGTCGCGCGCTATATGTCGCGACACGGAGGGATGAACGTCAGGCAGGCGATCCTCATCGCGTCGGTAGTGCCATACATGCTCAAGACAGCAGACAATCCCGACGGCGTCGACGGCGAAACATTCGCCAAGATGGCGGTAGGCATCAAGGACGACCGCGCCGCGTTCTGGACCGGTTTCTTCCAGGATTTCTATGGCGTCGGATTTGCGTCCCACCCGGTCAGCGACGAAGTGCTCGAGTGGTCGCGAGCTGTCTCGATGCAGGCAAGCCTGAAGGCGACGCTGGCGTGCGCCAACGCTTTTGCCGGCACGGACTTCCGTCCAGACCTGGCATCGTTCAAGGTGCCAACGCTCATCATCCACGGAACCGGCGACAAGACGGTCCCGATCGACGCCTCCGCACGCAAGGCGGCCGCCGGAATCGCCACGAGCACGCTGATCGAATACGACGGTGCGCCTCACGGGTTGCTGGCATCGCACAAGCAGAAGCTGACCGCCGATGTGCTGCGGTTCCTGCGCGCCTGACCGGCCACCAGGATGAGACGCAACCGAGTGGGCGCCAACCCCTTCTGGCTATGGACCGATCTAGCAATGAAGACCGGCGAAATGCTACTGGCCTCGGCGCAGGTCATACAGCATCGAAGCCAGCGTATACTCGCCGCGGGCGCATCGCCAAGCGGGCGCGATCGCAAGGAATTCGGTCGGATGGGGCAGGAAAAGATCGACGCGGCGACGGAATCGGCGTTGGCGATGATGACGCAATGGACAGGATCGGGCGCGAGGGCGAATGCACGCGCGACCCGGCAGATGCTGTCGGGCTTGTCGGCGATGTTCTCCGTCATGTCCAGCCGTAGCGCCGCTCAGCTCGGGGCGCGGCAAGCGACGCTGTTGCGCACGATGCATGACGCGGCAGCGAGCGCATCCCGACTCGCCACGTCGAGCGCGCGTGTGGCTCGGCGTGGCTTAAAGCCGGTTCATGCGCGCGCAACGGCCAACGCAAGGCGCCTTGGCAGGCGCTGATTGCCAACGGTGCACGCGGTCGGGCCGCGCAATTGCGACAGGAACAACGCGGTTTAATTGCGGTTACTCGAAAACATCACGATCGGAAAGGTAAGCCAATGAAACAGTCCAAAGCTCGCGGCGCCACCCCAGTAGCGGCAAAGCGCCATCCAGTGCGCTCCACCGCGCAAACCGCCACCGGAACGGGTGGCGAACTGCACCAGGTCGCAACCGGCGATCGGGCGGTGCTGACGACGAATCAGGGCTTGCCGATTTCCGACAACCAGAATTCGCTCAAGGCGAACCCGCGCGGACCGACTCTGCTCGAAGACTTCGTCCTGCGCGAAAAAATCACCCACTTCGATCACGAACGCATACCCGAGCGCGTCGTGCATGCGCGTGGCACCGGTGTGCACGGCTATTTCGAACTGACGCAGTCGCTCGGACGCTATACCACAGCCCGGATCCTCACCGAGGTCGGCGAACGGACTCCCGTGTTTACCCGCATTTCTACGGTGGCGGGTGGCGCGGGTTCGGTTGACACGCCTCGCGACGTGCGTGGCTTTGCAGTGAAGTTCTACACCAAAGAGGGCAACTGGGACCTGGTGGGCAATAACATTCCGGTGTTCTTCATCCAGGACGCGATCAAGTTCCCGGATCTGATCCATGCTGTGAAGATGGAGCCCGATCGCGGATTTCCGCAGTCGGCCACGGCGCACGACACCTTTTGGGACTACATCTCGCTGACTCCTGAAGCTATGCACATGGTGATGTGGATCATGTCCGATCGTACGCTGCCGCGGTCGCTGCGCATGATCGAGGGTTTCGGCATCCACAGCTTCCGCCTGGTCAATGCGAGCGGCGAATCGACCTTTGTGAAGTTTCACTGGCGGCCGAAACTCGGACTGCAATCGACGATCTGGGACGAAACCGTCAAGATCGCCGGCGCTGATCCTGATTTCCATCGCCGCGACATGTTCGAGGCAATCGATTCCGGCGCGTTTCCCGAATGGGAGTTCGCGGTGCAACTGTTCACCGAGGAACAGGCGAACCGGTTTCCGTTTGACCACCTGGACGCGACCAAGCTCATCCCCGAGGAACTGGTACCGTTGCAGGTCATCGGGCGGATGGTGCTGGATCGCTGGCCGGACAATTTTTTCGCCGAGACCGAGCAAGTGGCGTACTGTCCCTCGCACATCGTGCCGGGAATAGATTTCTCCAACGATCCGCTGCTCCAGGGACGACTGTTCTCGTATCTCGATACGCAACTGTCGCGCCTGGGTTCGCCCAATTTTCATCAGCTCCCGGTCAATGCGCCCAAATGCCCGTTCGCGAATCAGCAGCGAGACGCGCACATGCAGATGGAACAGCCCAAGGGGCGCGTGGCGTACGAACCGAATTCGCTCTCGGACAGCTCGCCGAGGGAATCCCCCGCCCGCGGATTTCGTAGTGCTGCGATCGCCGAAAGCGGTGAGCGCGGCCGCATCCGTGCCGCGAGCTTCGCCGATCACTACAGCCAGGCGCGCATGTTCTTTCGCAGCCAGACCGCGCACGAACAGGCGCACATCGCGTCCGCGCTCGTCTTCGAACTGTCCAAGGTGGACCACGCACATGTTCGCGCGGCGATGGTCGGGCATCTACGCCACATCGACGAGTCGCTGGCAAAGCGCGTGGCGAATGGTATGGGAATGAACAAGCTGCCAGAGCCTCCAAGCGCGGCAGCACCGATCGTGGAAATGGCCGCATCGCCGGCACTGCGTACGATTGGAAAAATGAAGGCGACGCTGGAAGGACGGGCAGTCGGAATCCTGATTGCCGAGGGCTCGGACGGACTGGCTGTTGCGGCGTTGCGCAAAGCAGCGCTCGCGGCCGGGGCAAGCGTCAAGATCATCGCCCCGAAGGTCGGAGGAACCAAACTCAAGGATGCGTCGGTGCTGGCCGCTGACGGACAGCTTGCGGGGACGCCTTCCACGCTGTTCGACGCGGTGGCGGTCATCCTGTCCGATGCCGGTGCGAAGAGTCTGGCCAAGGAGGGCGCCGCGATTGATTTCGTGCGCGACGCCTTCGGTCACCTCAAAGCCATCGCCGTGGATGATGGAGGACGTTCGCTTCTGCGCGCGGCAAGCGTCGCCGAGGATTCGGGAGTCATCGACTGTGGCGATCGGAAGGCGTTCATAGCCGGAGCCCAGACCCGGCAGTGGGAACGCGAGGCAAAGGTGCGAACGCTGGCTTGAAAAATGTCGCGCCATACAGGCCGCGACGGTCGCGATGCCTGAGCACTTCCATTATGCCTACACGCGCATCAGCGGGTCACCACTGGAGTGCGGCGATGACTGCCCTTAGCATCATTTACCTATGAAAACCCATTTTTGCAATCGGCGGACATTGATTCGGTGCACGCTTGCGCTGCTCGTCTGGCTGAACGGCGCGGCGGCATCGGCCGACCCGGAACTGGTCGTGCCGCCGATGCCGCTGCCCGGACCGTATCCGGTGGCCTGCAGCAACGTGGCGCAGGACTTCAGTCGCCTCGTCCAGGGCGAAAGCGCGCAATCCTATTGGGACGGGGCTCCCCGCGGCGATAGTAGCCCGCGCTATATCACCGATCTGCTCGCCGATCCCGGCAGCACGCTTTCCGCGTCGGTGACCGCGCCCGGCGACAGCGAGCTTTTCGGCTCGTTCGCCGGGCAGACTTATCTTTATGTCATCCTGGTGTGCTATCCGACCTCGGCTGCGAATTCGCGCGCGGACTACCCGCTGCCCAGCGGCAAGTCGGTCCCCCACATGCAGCGCGGCAGCGAAGCGCCGTTGCTTGCCGACGCCGCTGCGCACTACCCCTTCCTGCTGTTCTCGACCGGGCTGAAGGGCAGTCCGCTGGGCGACGACTACATCGAAGGGATCCAGACCCTGGCCAGCAACGGCTACGTCGTGGCCGCGCCGTTTCACGGCGATCCGCGCTTTTCCTCGTTCGACATCGCCAATGTCGGCGACGTCATCAACCTGGTTGCGCACTTCCGCGATTTTACCGGCATGCAGGCGCTGCGCCCGCTGTCTTTGTCAGCGACCCTGGACGTCCTGTTGGCAAACCCCCAATGGCGCGATCACATCGACGCGGCTCGCGTCGGAGGCTTTGGGCCGAGCCTGGGCGCCGAGTCGCTGCTGCTGATGGCGGGCGGCGGCTTGACGACCTCGATCGGGTTTTCCTGGAAAAAGACCGGTACCGATGTCCGGCTCAAGGCGGCGGTGGGCTACGTGCCGTATTTCGGGCAGCCGATTTTTCCCGCCTTCGGTCGCGACGAGCATGGACTCGATGACGTGACGCTGCCATTTCTGGCGATCAGCGGCACGGCTGACACGACCGCGCCGCTGGTGCAGACGATCCAAGGGATGAATCACCTCGCGGGACCGCGCGAACTGGTGACCCTCAACGGTGTGACCCACGGTTTCGACGTTCCGTCGACCAACGATATCTTTACCTGGGCGCTGACCTTTCTCGACGCCTACGTCAAAGGCGTGCCTGCCGCGCGCGAGACGCTGCCGCGGATGGCCAGCGTAGCTGGCGGCGGCGAGGACAGCGTGCGCATCCAGTTCAATGGCAACCTCGCCAGCAACTTCGATGGACTGTGGTGGAACGCGCCCGCGGCGTCGGAATCCGGCTGGGGCATCAATCTGGCGCATCAGGGCGACGTCATCTTCGCCACGTGGTTCACCTATGACATTGGCGGTGACCCCTGGTGGCTGTCGATGACCGCCACCAAGATCGCCACCGGTACTTACAGCGGCACGTTGTATCGGTCGCATGGCCCGGCGTTCGACGCGGTGCCGTTCGATCCCGGGGTCGTGGTGCTGACACCGGTCGGCGCGGGGACGCTCACCTTCGACGCGGATGACCACGGCACCTTTGTCTACACGGTCAATGCGATCACGCAGACCAAGACCATCACGCGTCAGGTGTTCGGTCCGCTGCCGGTGTGCACCTTCGGTGCGCAGCCCGATCTGACGCTGGCGACCAACTACCAGGACCTGTGGTGGAACGCGCCGCCTGGCTCCGAGTCAGGGTGGGGACTCAACCTTGTCCAGCAAGGCAGCACGATGTTTGCGACCTGGTTCACCTACGATCATGGCGGTGCGCCGATGTGGCTGTCGGCAACATTGACGCCCTCCGGCGCGAGCGGCTACGTGGGCGCGTTGTATCGATCGACCGGGCCCGCTTTCAGCGCGGCGCCTTTCGATCCGGCCAACGTGTCGCGCACACCGGTCGGCACAGCCACCGTCACCTTTGCCAACGGCAACTCGGCTAGCTTTGCCTATGTCCTCGGCGGCGTCATGCAAACGAAGGACATCACGCGCGAAGTGTTTCGTGCACCGGGGACTGTCTGCCAATAACGCTGGCGCTCCGGCGCCGGCGGACCGATTTAATTCGCCGCGAAACAGTACAGGTAGCCGGCGCTGCCGGACTTCGCCAGAAGTTCGATGCTGCAGCCAGCGGTCCCGTGCGCTGAATTCCAGGACGCGTTCGCCACCGGGTTCGGGTTGGTCCCGGTGCGATCGACGTGTCCGACTATCGCCGAGCCTTCGCCGTTCTTGGTCCAATTGCCGCAGGTTTTGTCGTCGTTACCACCGAACGCGGTTCCGTCCGGCTGCGACCCGGTAAGGATGTCGTGCTGATTCGGCGTATCGCCAAAGCCGTTGACGACAGTGCCTTTTTCGGTGAGCGCAGTCGGCTTGGTGATTTGGTTGGTGCCGTGCAATTCGGCGAGGTCCTTGGCGATGACAACGCCTTTGACGTTCTGCCACGGGCCCTTGCCGATCCGGTCGCGGGCATTGACCGCCGGCGTGCCGGCGGTGGCACTGTTGCTGAGGTATGCCCGCCAGGTCTTGCCGCCCGAACCTGCCGCGGTGGCCAACGTCTGGCAGAGCCAGTCAGCGCCTTGCAACCCGCCAAACCAGCCGCCGCTGCCGGAACCGACGCTCGCTACAAAGAATGATGCCGCGGCCTGCTGCGCAGCGGCAGGGCCGGCAACCGCTGCCGCGCCGATGGCGATGCACGCCATTCCCGTCTTGATCTTGTTCATTGAGTCCTCCCTTGGCCTGGGAATCGATGTCCCGGCGCACATGGTAGCGCCGATTCGCGGAATTCGCACCGCGACGAAGCGCCCGGGGTCAGCGCCCGGGATCAGCTTGTCAGCGTCGTGCCGGCCCGGTAGCATGCCCCTACTTGTGACCTACCGGCCGCGTACCGCGCGAAAGTTCCGGAGGGAGCAACCGTCCCAGGAGGAATTATGAGCAAGCAATCGCGACGTCTCGCGTGGTTGGCGCTGGCCGGAATGTCGATGGCGTTGCCAGCCGTCGCGCAGATCAAGATCGCCTACATCGATCCGCTGTCGGGCGGCGCCGCCAGCGCCGGCATCAACGCCCAGAAGCACATGATCTACCTCATCGACCGCGTCAACGCGGCCGGAGGCTTCAACGGCGAGAAACTGGAGCTGCTCTCCTTCGACAACAAGGTCGATCCGCAGGAATCGCTGATTGCACTCAAGAAAGCGCTCGACGACGGGGCGCGCTATGTCTTCCAGGGCAACGGCAGCGGCGTGGCGCTGGCGATCACCGACGCCGTGCTCAAGTACAACGAGCGCAATCCCGGCAAGGAGGTCCTGTACTTCAATTACGCCGCGGTCGATCCCGCACTGACCAACGACAAATGCAACTTCTGGCATTTTCGCTTCGACGCCGACGCCGACATGAAAATGGGCGCGCTGACCGACGCCATCGCCAAGCAGCCGCAGATCAAGAGCATTTATCTAATCAACCAGGACTACTCGTTCGGGCGCGCCGTCTCCGCCGCCGCGAAGAAAATGCTCGCCGAGAAGCGCCCCGACATCAAGATCGTCGGCGACGAATTGCACCCGCTGCAGAAGGTCCAGGACTTCTCGCCCTATGTCGCCAAGATCAAGGCTTCGGGCGCCGACACCGTCATCACCGGCAACTGGAGCAACGACATGCTGCTCTTGATTAAGGCCGGCAAGGACGCTGGACTCAAGGTGAACTGGTACACCTATTACGGCGGCGCGCTGGGCGCGCCCAGCGCGATCGGCAAGGACGGTGTCGGCACGGTGAAGCAGATCAGCGAATATCACAACAACGCGCTGCCCGAACTCGATCCCGACGTCGCCAACTTCAAGAAGCGATTCACCGGCAAGGACGACGAGTTCGGCTACTATCGCCTCAAGACGACATTCGATCTGTTCGCCGCGGCGACGGCCAAGGCCAAGTCGAACGACCCGGTCAAGGTGGCGAAGGCGCTCGAAGGATTGAAAATCACGACCACGGTCGGTGACGTGGAAATGCGCGCCGACAATCACCAGATCCTGATGCCGATGTTCGTCTCGACGCTTTCGGACAACGTGAAATTCGACACCGAAAAGACCGGTTTGGGCTTCAAGACCGAGGTGAAGATCAACGGCAAAGACATGGCATTGCCGACGACCTGCAAGATGCAGCGGCCTTCGTAGCGCTCTAGCGGCCAGCGCGACGGAGCGGGCGCCGTGGTCGAGCTGGTCACCTTCTCGCTGCTCAACGGCGTCGTCTACGGGCTGTTGCTGTTCATGCTCTCCAGCGGCCTGACCCTCATCTGGAGCATGATGGGGGTGCTCAATTTCGCGCACGCGAGCATGTTCATGCTTGGCGCGTATTTCTCGTACCAGATCGGCCGCTACGTCGGTTTCTGGCCGGCGCTGGTGATCGCGCCACTGCTGGTGGGACTGCTGGGGGCGGCGGTCGAGCGCTACGGCCTGCGCCATGTCCACAAGTACGGCGCCGTGGCGGAGATTCTCTTCACCTTCGGCCTCGCCTATCTCATCGTCGAGATCGTGGTGATGCTCTGGGGACGCAACCCGATCGAGAACCGGGTGCCCGCGGTGATCGACTTTCCGGCGTTCACTCTCTTCGGCACCAGCTATCCGTTCTACAAGGCGCTGATGATGGCGATCTCGGTGTCGATGTTCGCCTTCCTCTATCTCGCCTTCAAGCGCACCCGCGTCGGGCTGGTGATCCAGGCGTCGCTGACCCATCCGCAGATGGTCGGCGCGCTGGGGCACGACGTGCCGCGCATCTTCGTGCTGGTGTTCGCGGTGGGCAGCGCGCTCGCCGGGCTCGCCGGCGTCATCGGCGGCTTTGCGCTGCTGACCGAGCCGAACATGGCCGCCGCGCTGGGGCCGATCGTGTTCGTGGTCGTCGTCGTTGGCGGACTGGGCTCGATTCCCGGCGCTCTGATCGCATCGATGCTCATCGGCATCGTGCAGACGTTTGCGGTTGCGCTAGACTATTCCTTGCTCGACCTGTTGCACGTGCTGAACGTGACGGTCGCAACGACGTCGCCGCTGCACGAGGTGTATGCGGTGAAGATCGCGCAGGCGGCGCCGATCATTCCGTACCTGCTGCTCGTGCTCATGCTGATCCTGCGCCCGCGCGGGCTCCTGGGCACGCGAGAAACATGATCGGGGAGGGGATCGTGGCGGCGTCCACAACCAGGCCCGCTTTCAGCCGGCACGAAAGGTGGCGTCACTACGGCATCTGGATAGCGGCGGCGGCAGTGCTTCTGGTGCTGCCGCACATTCCGGGACTGAGCTCGAACTTCGGCCGGTCGCTGCTCAGCCAGATGGGCATCGCGACGGTGTTCGCGCTGTCGTTCAATTTGCTCCTCGGGCAGACTGGACTGCTCTCCTTCGGCCATGCGGTGTATTTCGGACTCGGCGGCTTCGCCGCGATTCATTTCATGCGCGCGATCAACGGCGGCTTGCCCGTGCCGATGCCGCTGGTGCCGCTGGTCGGCGCTGCAACAGGGCTGGCGTTCGGCCTGCTGTTCGGGGCGGTGACCACGCGCCGCGCAGGCGTCGTTTTCGCCCTGATCTCGCTCGGGATCGGCGAGCTGGTGTTCGCCGCGTCGCGCATGCTGCAGGGATTCTCCGGTGGCGAGGAGGGCATCACCGCCAACCGTGCCCGCGGTCCGCATCCCTTCGGGCTCGATTTCGCGTCGCAACTCCAGGTCTACTACATCGTCGCGTTCTGGGCGCTGCTTGCCGCCGTGCTGATGTACGCATTCACCCGAACGCCAGTGGGACGGATGTGCAACGCGGTGCGCGACAATCCGGAGCGTGCCGCCTTCGTCGGTTACAGCACGCAGAGCGTGCGCTTCATCGTCTTTTCCGTCGCGGCGATGTTCGCCGGGCTGGCCGGCGGTTTGCACGCGATCAACTACGAAATCGTCGCCGCCGACGCGGTCGGCGCAGCACGCTCGGGCAGCGTGCTGCTGATGGTCTATATCGGCGGCGAAGCGCACTTCATCGGCGCGATCATCGGCGCGATTACCATCACCTGGCTGCAGGTGAGTCTCAGCGACTACACGACGGCGTGGCAGCTCTATCTCGGCCTGTTCTTCATGGCCATCGTGCTCTATGCGCCCGGCGGTCTCGCGGGCTTGATCCTGATGCATGCGCCGATCTTGCGCACCAAGGCGTTTGCGCGGGTGCTCGGATGCTACGCGCTCGCGGCGATTCCCGCGACGCTGATGCTGGCGGGCGCGATCGCGCTGCTCGAAATCAATTACCGTCTGTCGACCCAGCCCGAAGCGGGCTCGCGCATGAAGCTCTACGGCATCGCGATCGACACGTCGACGCCGTGGCCATGGCTGGTTGCCGGATTGTGCATGCTGGGCGGCTGGTTCGCATTGCGCCGGACCTGGCCGGTGGTCGCCGCGGCACGGCAGCGCGCCGCCGACGAGGCCGGCGCGCATCGCGAATGGGCTGCCCCATGACGCAGTCCGCGGCGCATCACGCTGCGCGGCGCCCCTGTGCCCTGCAGTTGACCGACGTGCGCAAGAGTTTTGGCATCACGCCGATCATTCGCGGCGTATCGCTCGACGTGGCAAATGGCGAGCGCCACGCCATCATCGGTCCCAACGGCGCGGGCAAGTCGACACTGTTCAATCTCATCAGCGGCCGCTTCGCGCCTTCCAGCGGTTCGATCAAGCTCAACGATCAGGAAATCGCCGGCGACATTCCGTCGGCGATCTATCGTCGCGGCCTGGCCCGCAGCTTCCAGGTGACCAATATCTTCCCGCGGCTGTCGGTGTACGAAAACATCCGCTGCAGCATCCTTTGGTCGCTGGGGTACAGGTACAACTTCTGGCGCAACGTCGATGCGCTGTGCGACGCGCGCGACAAGGCCGACCTCACGCTCGAGCAAATTCGCATGACGGCGCGTCGCGACACCGTCGCCGGCGTGCTGACCTATGCCGAGCAGCGCGCGCTGGAAATCGGCATCACCATCGCCGGCGACGCCGCGGTCATTCTCCTCGACGAGCCCACCGCCGGCATGAGCCGCAGCGAGACCGACGGCGCGGTCGAGTTGATCCGGTCGGTGACGGTAGGCAGGACGCTGGTGATGGTCGAGCACGACATGGGCGTGGTGTTCGATCTCGCCGACCGGATCTCGGTGCTGGTCTACGGCGAGATCATCGCCACCGACGTGCCCGAGCGCATCCGCGAGAACGAGGCGGTGCAAGTCGCCTACCTGGGCACGCCCGCGCATGCTTGAGATCGAGAACCTGCACGCGTACTACGGCAAGAGTCACATCCTGCAGGGAATCTCGCTGCACGTCGGCGAGGGCGAGATCATCAGCCTGCTGGGCCGCAACGGCGCGGGGCGCTCGACGGCCATTAAGACCATCATGGGTGAAGTGGTGCCGGTCGGCAGCATTCACTTCCGTGGCGAGCGTATCGATGGCCTCAAGCCGCACCAGATCGCGCGTCGCGGGCTCGGCTACGTCCCGGAGGACCGAGCCATATTTCCGGGCCTCACGGTGCGCGAGAACCTGATGCTTGGCATGAAGTCGGCGCAGCCCTCGGGACGCTGGACCGTCGACGACATGTTCGCGCTGTTCCCGGTGCTGCGCGAGCGCGCCGATGCGCCCGGCGGGGTACTCTCCGGCGGGGAGCAGCAAATGTTGACGATCTGTCGTACGCTCATGGGGGATCCGGACCTGATCATGGTCGACGAACCGACCGAAGGACTGGCGCCGAAACTGGTCGAACTGGTGCGTGAGCTGCTGGAAAAAATCGCCGCGCGCGGCATCGCCATCCTTTTAATCGAGCAGAAACTTACCATCGCGCTGAGCATCTCGCGGCGACTGTATGTGATGGGGCAGGGGCATATCGTGTTCGAAGGCACGCCCGCGGACCTGCGCGCAAATGACCGCGTGCGCAAGGATTGGTTGGAGGTTTGAGTTTTTTGTGGGTCCCCGCGAAAGCGGGAATGACAGTTGGATTTGGATTAGGCGAGAACGCTAGTCGCAATGGAGCGGACCATAAACACATCGTACGCAGTGCAGGGCGCCGTCGCGGTGCTCACGCTGGACAATCCCCCGGTCAACGGTCTTGGCCTGGCGGTGCGCGCGGGTTTGGTCGCGGGGATCGATCGCGCGCTGGCGGATGCCAACGTCGAGGCCATCGTCATCATCGGCGCCGGCAAGGTGTTTTCCGGCGGCGCCGACATTCGCGAGTTCAACACGCCCAAGGCAGGCACCGAGCCGACGCTGCGCACTGTAATCGGCATCGTCGAGGCGGCAAGCAAGCCGGTGATCGCCGCGATTGGCGGCACCTGCATGGGCGGCGGCCTGGAGCTCTCGCTGGGCTGCCACTTTCGGGTGGCGGCGCCGGATGCTCAGATCGCGCTGCCCGAAGTGAAACTCGGGATCGTTCCCGGCGCCGGTGGCACGCAACGGCTGCCACGCGCTGCCGGCGTGGAGCGCGCGCTGAACATGATCGTGTCGGGCGCGCCGGTGCCTGCGGCGCAGCTCAAGGATACGGCGCTGTTCGACGAGTTCGTCGAGGGCGAGCTGCTTGCAGGTGCGCTGGGCTTCGCGGCCAAGATCGTGGCGGAGAGGCGCGCGCTCAAGCGCGTGCGCGATGTCAAGCCGATGCTGATCGGCGCCGAGGCTTTCTTCCAGTTCGCGCGCACGTCGGTCGGCGCGTTGGCCAAGAACTTTCCGGCGCCGCTGAAATGCATCGACGCGGTGGCGGCGTCGGTGTCGATGCCCTTCGACGAAGGCCTGCGCTATGAGCGCGAGCTGTTTACTCAGCTTGTCGTGACGACCGAGTCGAAGGCGCTGCGCCATGCGTTCTTCGCCGAGCGCGCGGCCACCAAGATTCCCGGCATTCCCGAGGCGACTATGGCGCGCAGGGTCGCCGAGGTCGGCGTAATAGGCGCCGGCACGATGGGCGGTGGCATCGCCATGAATTTTCTCAACGCCGGCGTGCCGGTGACACTCCTTGAATCCACCCAGGCTGCACTCGACAAAGGTTTGGCGACGATCCGCGGGAATTACGAAGCTTCGGTCAAGAGGGGCCGGCTCACGCAGGAAAAACTGGCGCAGACGCTGGCCTTGCTCAAGCCGACGCTGGTCTATGCCGATATTGCGCAGGCGGACCTCGTGATCGAGGCAGTGTTCGAGGACATGGCGGTCAAGCAGGCGGTGTTCATTCAACTCGACGCGGTGATGAAACCCGGCGCGATCCTCGCGACCAATACCTCGACGCTCGACGTCGACGCGATTGCGGCGTTCACCAAGCGCCCGCAGGACGTCGTCGGCATGCACTTCTTCAGTCCGGCCAACGTGATGAAGCTGCTCGAAGTCGTGCGCGGCGAGAAAACCGCGGCCGACGTCCTGCTCACCGTCATGCAGGTTGCCAGGAAGATCCGCAAGACGGCGGTGGTGTCTGGCGTCTGCGACGGCTTCATAGGCAATCGCATGATCGAGCAATATCTGCGGCAGGCGTTTTTCCTGGTCGAGGAGGGCGCTTCGCCGGAGCAGGTAGACCGTGCGCTGGAGAACTTCGGCATGGCGATGGGGCCGTTTCGGATGAGCGACCTTGCCGGCAACGACATCGGCTGGTATATCCGCAAGCGCCGCTACGTCGAGCGGCCGCAGGTCGTGTATTCGAAGATCGCGGACAAATTGTGCGAACTCGGCCGCTTCGGACAAAAGACGGGCCTGGGCTGGTACCGGTATCCGCCGGGACGCCGCGATGCGCTGCCCGATCCGGTCGTCGCCGCGATGATCGCCGACTATCGCAACGAGCGCGGCATCGCGGCGCGCAAGATTGCCGATATAGAAATCGTCGAACGCTGTGTGTACGCGCTGGTCAATGAAGGCGCGCGTATTGTCGAGGACGGCATCGCCCAGCGCGCGTCCGACATCGACGTCGTCTACCTGACCGGCTACGGATTTCCGCTGTATCGCGGTGGCCCGATGTTCTACGCCGACACGGTGGGCCTGTACAACGTCGTGCGCAGCACCGAGCGCTTCGCCGCGCAGCCCGGCGGCGACTCGGCCTTCTGGCAACCGGCACCGCTTCTGTCGCGCCTGGCCGCCGACAACAGGACCTTCAGCGGCTGAACCGGCACCCGCGACAGCCAGTTCGCGATCACCGAAAGACATCGATCATGACCGACGCAGTCATCGTCTCCACCGCGCGCACCGGGCTGGCCAAGTCGTGGAGCGGCGCCTTCAACATGACCTACGGCGCGACCCTGGGCGCACATGCCGTGCGCCACGCCATCGAGCGGGCAAGGCTCGACGCTGGAGACGTTGAGGACGTGGTGATGGGCTGCGCGTTTCCGGAAGGTACTACCGGCTCCAACATCGCGCGCCAGATCGCCTTGCGTGCTGGCTGCCCCGTCAACGTCGCCGGCATGACCGTCAATCGCTTCTGCTCGTCCGGATTGCAGACGATCGCGCTGGCGGCGCAACGCATCATCGCCGGCGAGGGCGAGGTCTTCGTCGCCGGCGGAGTCGAGTCGATTTCCTGTGTCCAGAACGAGATGAACAAGCACATGCTGCGCGATCCCTGGTTGTCGCAGCACAAGCCCGAGTTGTACTGGACGATGCTGCAGACGGCCGAGACGGTTGCTAAGCGCTACGGCATTTCGCGCGAGCGCCAGGATGCGTACGGGGCGCAAAGCCAGCAGCGCGCCGCGGCGGCGGCGGCAGCCGGACGCTTTGCGGCTGAGATCGTGCCGATGACCACCACGATGGGCGTCGCCGATGCGGCTGGCGGGCGCCTTTACACCAAGGAAGTCACGATTGCCGCCGACGAAGGCATCCGCGCCGACACGACTGTGGGAGGCGTCGCGAAAATCAAACCAGCGCTGCCCGGCGGTGTCATCGCCGCGGGCAATGCCAGCCAGTTCTCCGACGGCGCCTCGGCGTGCGTGGTGATGAGCGCGCGCGAAGCGGCACGTCGTGGACTGCAACCCATGGGTATTTTCCGTGGCTTTGCGGTCGCCGGCTGCGAGCCCGACGAAATGGGCATCGGCCCAGCGATCGCGGTGCCGAAACTGCTCGAACGTGCCGGTAAAAGCGTCGCCGACATCGGCCTTTGGGAACTCAATGAGGCGTTCGCGGTGCAGGTGCTCTACTGCCGCGACAGGCTCGGGATTCCCGACGATCGACTCAACGTCGACGGCGGGGCAATCGCCGTGGGTCATCCTTATGGCGTATCCGGGTCGCGGCTGACCGGCCACGCGCTGATCGAAGGCAAGCGACGGGGCGTGCAATGGGTCGTGGTCACTATGTGCATCGGTGGCGGGATGGGCGCGGCAGGTTTGTTCGAGATCGCCTGAACGGCCGCATCGGGCCATCGAGCGAGCCGCCTTGGCGCTTGGTGCGGCCGCGCACAGACCGCGACCGTGCTGCGGGTTGACTATCCCGCTTGTCCTACATGAAAATCAGCGCTTTTCGGACGCCGCTGCCCCGTGCGCCGCTTCAAACTCGTGCCGTTATAGTGGACATGAAGCGGATGCTGAGCGCCGTGTGCCAGCGTTGAATCGATAAATTTGCACTCGACACCTCCAGAGGACTACCTTGAACAGATCGATCTCGCTGTCGCAGCTAAGAAGCCCCGCCCGTAAGTTGTTCCTCGGGCTGCTCTTCGCATTGACCTCCGTCGCTGGAGCGCCAGCGTGGGCAACCGCGTTCTCGGTGGACCAGAGCGACCTGTACTGGAATCCCAGCGAGTCGGGCTGGGGGCTGCAACTCGTGCAGCGCGGCGAAGTCATCTTTTCCACGATGTTCGTCTACGATCCCCTGGGCAACCCGACCTGGTTTACCGCCACGATGGTTCCCCAGCAGGGAGTGTCCACCTGGTCGGGCGACCTGTACGTCACAACCGGCACGTGGTACCTCGCGACTCCTTTCATGACCCCCGTCGGACTGCGCCGCGTCGGAACGATGACCTGGCAGAACACCGGTGGTTATGCCGAGACCGGAAGGCTCTCGTATACAGTGGACGGCGCGCTTGTCGTCAAGAATGTCGTGCGCCAGTTTATCGCGGTCGACAACTACGCGGGCCACTACGCCGCGACGCTCTTCTACGGTGATTGCAACGGGGTCCACGAGGTCCTTCAGTCCGACATGCGCATAACGCAGACCGCGTCATCTATCTCCATGGTCTGGACCGATGCCGCGTCGAGCAACACCTGCACCGTCACCGGGCCGCTGTCGCAGGACGGCCAGTTCGGAAAGGCCGTGGGCGGTACCATGAGCTGCACCGTGGGCGGATCCGGAAGCGCCGACATGTCCGAATTAAGCGTTAACCAGCGGTCGGTCACCGGTCGCTGGACTGGGCTGTTTTCGTCGCCGACCTGTCCGGTGAACGGCTACTTCAGCGCGACTCGCCGCGCGCCGTAGCAGCCGTTGCATTGCGGGCGCGCGCCCG
This sequence comes from Edaphobacterium sp. (SeqCode), assembly GCA_039934835.1. Taxonomy (GTDB): domain Bacteria; phylum Pseudomonadota; class Gammaproteobacteria; order Burkholderiales; family Casimicrobiaceae; genus PALSA-1003. The sequence goes on from JBDTLK010000011.1 coordinate 27,860, forward strand.
CATGACGCGGCGCGCGCTACGAGCGCATGCGCCGCACATGCGCACTTCCCCTACAATACGCGCTTGATCGTGCGCGAAGGGGACCCAGGATGCGTCGATTGACCTTGTGGGCGTGAATGCTGGCGGCAGGCCCGCTTGGCGCGCTGCCATGGCTTGCCGGTTCGGCCCAAGCAGCGAACCCTTCCGCGTTATACGAAAACGCCAAACGCGCGATCACCGCCGGCAAGCTGGTGCCCGAACGCGACCTGGCGCCACTGGTCGCCATACTCCGCGCTCCTGGGTCGACCGACGAACTGCGCGGCGCGATCGACAAGATCGAAACGCTGGGCGAAGCCAGCGGGTCGAGCCCGCCCGAGGTCAAGCACTATCTGCTCGAACAGTCCACGCCGTTGCTGCTGCAGGTCGGCAAGACCGGTCCGACGTCATTCGCGCGTGGTGAAGCGCTGATGGCCTTGCGCAACATGGGCGCGTCGCGTGCCGTCCTCGATCAGGCGGCAACCATTGCCGAGCAGGATCGCGACGACTTCGTGCGCAGCCGCGGCGAGATCCTGCGCAATTTCATGAAAGGGATGCCGGTCGCCGGCGCCGCTGCCGATGTAAAGGGCGGAGGCGGCGAGCGGGAGAAAAAAGCGACTGCCGCGCTCAAGGCGCGCGGATTGGGCATTTCCGCCGATCAGCTGCGCCGGTCGTCGCTGCAGGGGAAAGCGGACGAGGTGCAGCTGCTCGTCGACGCCGGCGTCAACGTCAACAGCGGCGCGGGGCTGTCCGACAGTGCCATCTATTTTGCGGTGTTCTCCGGCTGCGGCGCGAAGCAGGGGGAGAGCGACGCGCTCGCCAGCACCGTCGGTGTACTGATTGCCTCGGGCGCCGACTTGAAGCGGCGCGACGACAACGGCAACACGATCATGATGAGCGCGGCGCAGATGTGCGGCCCGAAAATCGTCACGCAGCTGGCCACCGCCGGCGCCGAAATCAACGTCGCCAATCGCGGTGGCGTTACTCCGCTGGCGATGGCGCTGATCATGCATCATCCGGACGCGGCCGACGCGCTGGTTGCGCGCGGCGCGCGGCTATCCTCGACCCAGGTGCAAATGGTGAGCGGGTCGGCCACCGATGCGCGCGCGCAGGCGTTCGTCAAGCGCGCGACGGGAAAATAGCGCATTCGTTCGGGTACTCGGGATCGTCAAAAGGGAGAAGACCGATGCGGCAGATGCTCAATCCTTTTTGTCTGCTCGTTGCCGCCGCGGTAGTCGTCGTCGGCTGTGGCAAGGACGAGTCCGCCGCCGCGAAACCAGCGGTGGCGAGCGCGAAGAAGGCGGTCGAGGTGAAGCCGCCGCCCTATACCTACCCCGCGCCGGTCAAGGGGCATTACAAGGAAGTCAACATCGGCGAATTCGATGTCGTCGATGGCATCGCGTACACCGCGACGGGCAACGCCGGCACCGTGGTCTATGCCACCAGCAAGGCGATCGCCTCGCCGCTGCTCGCCGACTCGGCGTGCCCGATGACCATGGCGCGCGCACTCACCGAATTGCGCGACGCCAACTATATGGAGGTGACGCTCGACAGCAGGGGAATATCCAAATATTTCGCTGCCGGAACGGCGTTCAACGGCAGCAGCAAGGACACCAGTCCGGGTGGCCGCTACTGGCAGTCCCGGCTCAAGCAGGACGCGGGTCACGCGGCCGGCAACGTCGTGCACCGAAATTACGGCCACTTCGAATTCGACATGCCGCTCTATACGCCTCAGGTCAACGAATTTAGCGAAGGCGACAGTTCGGATGGGCTTCGCTACGACAAGACCCTGCCCAAACCGACCGAAGCAGCGGTGACCGTCGCCTACAAGGCATTGCACGATGCGGCGATGAAGAAGGATCTCAAGGCGCTGCTCGCGGCACAGGGATTCGACAAGCAACAGGTCGCGGCGATTCGCGGTCTCGACGGGATCGACTCCGATTTCGCGGTTTATGCCGATCGCTTCCTAAGTCCGGGAAATGCCGACGACTTCACCGCGCGGCCCGGCACTGCGTACGTGCACACACTGGGCGTGAATTCCAAGGGCAAGAAATTCGCGAACTATTACCATTTCGTCCCCTGTGGAACGCAATTGGTCATGGTGCGCATTGCCGAAAATCCGCAGTAGGCGTGACGCGTATGCCTACGGTTGACTTCGGCCTGCAAGAGGCGCGCGATGGCAAGGACGTCGGCAGGAGGTTCGGCCACGGCGGATAACACCGCAGCCGCGGCGCGAGCAAAGGTCCCGGCGGCGGTCTGGGTGCTGGGCTGCGTGAGCATGCTCATGGACGTCTCGTCCGAGCTCGTGCACAGCCTGCTGCCGGTGTTCATGGTGACGGTGCTTGGCACCAGTGCCTTGACGGTGGGCCTGATCGAAGGCGCGGCGGAATCCACCGCGCTAATCGTCAAGGTGTTCTCGGGGACGCTGTCCGACTATCTGGGCAAGCGCAAAGCGCTTACTGTTCTGGGATACGGCATGGCGGCGCTGTCCAAGCCGCTGTTCGCGCTCGCCGGCACTGCGGGAGTGGTGCTGGCGGCGAGACTGTTCGACCGCATCGGCAAGGGCATTCGCGGCGCGCCGCGAGACGCATTGATCGCCGACATTACCCCGCCCGAAGTGCGCGGCGCGGCGTTCGGGCTGCGCCAGTCGCTCGATACGGTCGGTGCGTTCGTCGGTCCGTTACTGGCGATCGGGCTGATGGTGCTGTGGGCGGACGACTTTCGCGCCGTGTTCTGGGTCGCGGTGATTCCGGCGGGGCTTTCGGTCGCTCTGCTCGTGTTCGGCGTGCAAGAACCGTCCGCTCCCGCTCGTCGGCGCCACCTGAATCCGCTGACGCGTGACAACCTCCGGCGCCTGTCGCGACCGTTCTGGTGGGTAGTGGCGATCGGCGCGGTGTTCACGCTCGCGCGCTTCTCCGAGGCGTTCCTCATTCTGCGCGCGCAACAAGGCGGCCTGCCGCTGGCGCTGGCGCCGCTGGTGCTGGTGGTGATGAATATCGTCTACGCACTCGCCGCGTATCCGTTCGGCAGGCTGTCGGACACCACACGACACGCCGTGCTGCTCGGCGGCGGATTGCTGGTGCTCCTGCTTGCCGACGCCGTGCTTGCGTTTAGCGATCACTGGACCTGGGTCGGGGCGGGCGTCGCCCTGTGGGGCCTGCACATGGCCATGACTCAGGGCCTGCTGGCGGCGATGGTCGCCAACGCCGCGCCGGCCGACTTGCGCGGAACTGCGTTCGGCCTGTTCAATCTGGTCAGTGGCGTCGCTATGCTCGTCGCGAGCGCACTGGCGGGACTCCTTTGGGATCGCCTCGGGGCGCCGTATACGTTTCTTGCCGGTGCGGTTTTCTGCGTGTTGGCGCTGCTGACCCTCGCGGCATCGGGCGTCGGACGGACGCCGTTGCGCGACTGATCCGCTGGCTAGGTGCGCCGACTCAGCTTAGCTTCACGAGCTGCTTGCCGAAGTTCTCGCCCTTGAGCAACGCGATCAGGCCGTCCGGCGCATTGTCGATGCCGTCGACGATCGATTCGCGGTACTTGAGCCTGCCGTCGGAAAGATAACCGGCCAGTCCCTTGAGGCCCTCCGCGTAACGGTCCTTCCAGTCGAAGACGATCATGCCCTGCATCCTGATGCGGTTGACCAGCACCGAGCGCAGCATCTTGTAGCCGTACGGCTCGGTCGCATTGTATTCGGCGATGAGTCCGCAGACTACGATGCGCGAGCGCAGGTTCATGACACGCAGCAGCGTATCGAGAATCGCGCCACCGACATTCTCGAAGTAGACGTCAACTCCCTTGGGGCAGTGCCCGCGCAGATCGGCGAGCAGGTTGCCCGCCTTGTAGTCGACGCAGGCGTCGAAGCCCAGCTCGTTGACGACGAAGTCGCACTTGGCCTTGCCGCCGGCGATGCCGACCACTCGACAGCCTTCGATGCGCGCGAGTTGTCCCACCACGCTGCCCACCGCGCCCGACGCCGCCGACACGACCACGGTCTCGCCGCTCTTCGGCTGGCCGATCTCGTGCAGTCCGAACCAGGCGGTCAGGCCGGGCATGCCCAGCACGCCCAGGTAGCACGACGCCGGCACGCGCCGGGTGTCGATTTTGGTCACGTCCTTGGCGTGAGCGACCCCATAGCGTTGCCATCCGAGCTGCGTCAGAACGCGCTCGCCCGGCCGCAATTGCGCAGCGTTGGATTCCATCACCTCGCCGACGGTCTGCCCGACCATCACTTCGCCGATCTGCACCGGCGACACGTACGATTTCACGTCGTTCATGCGCCCGCGCATGTACGGGTCGAGCGACAGCCATTCGTTGCGTACCAGCACCTCGCCCGCGCCGACTGGCGGCAGCGGCACGTCGACGATGCTGAAATTGTCGTTGGTCACGGCACCCTGCGGACGGCTGGCGAGCAGTACCTGTCTGTTCACGATGGTCATGGAGTGTCCCTGAATCGAAGGGCGCGCGTTGCCGCGCGCGGTCCGGTTTATTGCAACCCGGCGAAGCGCTCGAGATGGTGATCGGCGTCGCCGAACTGCTGTGCGATCATTGTCAGTCGCCGGAAGGTGTGGCTCACCTTCATTTCGTCGGTCATGCCCATGCCCCCGTGCAGTTGTACAGACTCCTGCGCGACGTGACGACAGGCGTCGGCAACGCGAATCTTGGCAGCCGACACCACGCGCTTGCGTTCGATGGGATCCGTCTCCGCGTCGACCTTGGCGCAGGCAAGACTCGCCATCGAGCGCGCCTGCTCGCCGCTGATCACCATGTCGACCATGCGATGCTGCAGCGCCTGGAAGCTGCCGATGGTCACGCCGAACTGCTTGCGCGTCTTCAAGTATTCGAGCGTGGCGTCGGTGGCGTACTTGATGGCGCCGACGGCTTCGGCGCAAATGAGCGCGGTCGCGTAGTCGACGACGTCTTCGATCAGCTCTGCAGCACCGCCCTCTGCGCCGATCAGCGCCTCGCCCCCAACCCTGACGTCGCGGAAGGCGACATCCGCCGCGCGCAGCCCGTCGATAGTGCGATACGCATGCAGCATCAGACCCGGTGCCTTGGCGTCGACGAGGAACAGGCTCACCCCGTGGCGGTCGGCGACCTCGCCCGAAGTACGCGCGGAAACGATCAACTGGTCGGCACACGGCGCGTGCACGACGATGAGCTTTTCGCCATCGAGGATGTACCCGTCCGCGCTCTTGCGCGCGCGCATGACAACCTGCGCCAGGTCGTAGCGCGATTCGCGCTCGGTCTGCGCGAACGCGAGCTTGAGTTCGCCGGCGGCAATGCGCGGCAGCAGTTGCCGCTTCTGCGCCGCGCTCCCGGCGCGCGCGATGAATTGAGCGCCCAGGCCGACGGTGGCGAGATAGGGCTCGACGACCAGCGCTTCACCGAACGCCTCCATCACGCTCATCAGGTCGACCGCGCCGCCGTCGAAGCCGCCGAATTCGCCCGGCAGCGGCAGGCCCAGCAGTCCGAGTTCGGCCAGCGTCGCCCAGACAGTGGAACTGCAGCCTTCCGCCGACGCGACAATCTTTGCGCGGGCCTCGAAAGCGTATTGCTTTTCGACGAAGCGGCGAACCGACGCCGCAAGCAGTTGCTGTTCTTCGCTGTAGTCGAAGTTCATGCGGACCCTTACAAGCCGAGCGCCAGCTTGGCGATGATGTTGCGCTGGATCTCGTTCGATCCGGCGTAGATCGACGTTTTGCGATAGTTGCAGTAGCGCGGTGCCAGCGCCGCCGTGAATGTGTCGAAGTCGTGGTCGTCGGTGAGCGCGACGCGCGGCTGCGCCAGCGGGCCGACGGCCAGCATCATCAATTCGGTCAGCGCCTGCTGGATTTCGGTGCCCTTGATCTTGAGCATCGATACTTCGGCGCCGGGTGCGCGACCGCCGCGCAATTGGTCGAGGAAGCGCAGGTTGGTGATCGCGAGCGCCATCAGGTCGACCTCGACGCGCGACACGTGGTCGCGAAAGCGCGGATCCTGCAGCAGCGGCCGGCCGTTCTTCATCTGCCGCGACGCGAAGTCCTTCAGTTTCTCAAGCTCGCGCTGCGAGGCGCCGATGCGCGCGGTGTTCATGCGCTCGTGGCCAAGCAGGTACTTGGCGACGGTCCAGCCCTTGCCCTCCTCGTGCACCAGGTTTTGCGCGGGCACCTCAACGTCATCGAAGAAGACCTCGTTGACCTCGTGTCCACCGTCCATAAGGCGCAGCGGCCGTACCGTGATGCCCGGCGTTTGCATGTCGATCAGGAGGAACGAAATGCCGTCCTGTCGGCGCTCGAGTCCCGGGTCGGTGCGTACCAGACAGAAAATCCAGTCGGCCATGTGCGCGAGAGTGGTCCAGGTCTTCTGGCCGCTGACAACGTAGCGATCCCCTTGGCGTAGCGCGCGGGTGGACAGCGACGCCAGGTCCGATCCCGAACCAGGTTCGGAATAGCCCTGGCACCAGAAATCGTCGCCATGGTAGATGCGCGGCAGGAAACGCTGCTTTTGCGCGTCGGTGCCGAACCTGAGCAGCACCGCGGCGCACATGGTCAGGCCGAACGGCACCAGCGGCGGCGTTCCCGCGTACCCGCACGCTTCCTCGAAAATGTAGCGCTGCACGACGTTCCAGCCGGTGCCGCCCCATTCGGCGGGCCAACCCGGCGCGATCCAGCCCCTGGCAGCAAGAATCTTGTGCCAGCGCAACAGGTCGTCTTTGGACAAGTGTCGGTAGCTGGCGACCTTGTCGCGCAGGTCGTCAGGCAGACTTTGCTTCAGCCACGCGCTGACTTCTTCGCGAAAGGCCAGTTCTGCCGCGGAATAGTTGAGATCCATGGTCTGCCTGCTTGACGCTGCTCGCGTCGGCGTTGCGACGTCCGTCACTCCGTGCCGATTCGGTGCGCCCGAGATGGAGAATGTTAACTTAGAATGCAGGGGAGAGGCGGCGGAGACTGTCCCGTATTCGGACCCCACTTTGCGTGCGAACCAGGAGGCGTATGAGCGTCGGCAAACTATTCGATATCAGCGGGCGTACCGCGCTGGTGACCGGCGGATCGCGCGGTCTGGGGTTGCAGATTGCCGAGGCGTTGGGCGAGATGGGTGCGCGGGTCGCCGTCACGGCGCGCAAGCGCGCCGAGCTCGACGCCGCGGTGGCGCACCTGGGCACGCTCGGCATCGAAGCGGTCGCACTGGAAGCCGATCTTTCCAACGCCGCTTCTATTGCGCCGCTGGTGGCGAGTGCCATCGCTGCGCTCGGCCCCGTCGATATTCTGGTCAACAATGCCGGAACGACCTGGGGCGCCGCGACGGTCGAGCACCCGCTCGATGCGTGGCAGAAAGTCCTCAACCTCAACCTCACCGCGATGTTCCTGATGAGCCAGGAAGTCGGCAAGCGCTGCATGCTGCCGCGCCGCTCGGGCAGAATCATCAACATCGCGTCGATTCTCGGGCTGGTCGGCGGCGGCGATCCCGGACGGCCGGCGACGATCGCGTACAACACCAGCAAGGGTGGCGTGGTGAACTTCACGCGCTCGCTCGCCGCCGAATGGGCGCCGTACAACATCAACGTCAACGCGATCGCTCCGGGTTTTTTCCCGACCAAGATGACCAAGGGGATTATGGAAATGCTCGGCGACGCGGTCGCCGACAAGGCGCCGCTGAAGCGCGTCGGCGGACCCGAAGACCTCAAGGGCGTCGTCGCGCTGTTCGCATCCGACGCGGGGTCGTTCATAACCGGCCAGACCCTTGCCGTCGACGGCGGCGTGACCATCATCTGAGATCGCATGGATATCGAAAAGGCTCTCGGGCGCAAGCTGCCTTTCGCGAAACATCTGGGCATTCGCCTGATCAGCAAAGGCGGGGGTAAGGCGCGGCTCGAGCTCGACGTGCGCCCGGAACTGATGAACAGCTGGGACGCGGTGCACGGCGGTGCGACCATGACTCTGCTGGACATCGCCCTGGCGGTCGCGCTACGCTCGCTCGACGCGACCGAAAAGGGCGCGATCACCGTCGAGCTAAAGGTTAATTTCGTCGGGCCGGGATTGGGCACGCTGGTCGCGGACGGGCGCTGCGTGCATGCTGGCAGGACGGTCGCCTTCTGCGAAGGTGAAGTGCGCGACACGTCGGGCAAGCTGGTTGCGACCGCCAGCGGCACGTTCATGCTGCGTCGCGAGCGCGCGCCCGCAACGGATGTGGAAGCCAGGCCTGCGTGATCGTGCAGTCATGAGCGGCTACGACGAGTTCCTTGGCACACGGCCGGTAGTCGACGCACATCGCTTCGACGTCGGTGCGCTGGAACACTATATGCGCGCCAACATCGACGGATTTGCCGGGCCTATCGAGGTCGCGCAGTTCAAGGGTGGCCAGTCCAACCCGACGTTTGTGCTGACGACCCCCGGTAAACGCTACGTCCTGCGCCGCAAACCTCCCGGCCAGTTGCTTCCGTCGGCGCACGCAGTCGATCGCGAGTATCGCGTCATCAGCGCGCTGGCGCACACCGACGTTCCCGTGCCGCTTACCTACTGCCTGTGCACCGACGAGACCGTGATCGGCACCGTGTTCTATGTCATGGAGCTGGTCGAAGGACGCGTGTTGTGGGATCCGCTGCTGCCCGGCATGAAGCCGGCAGAGCGCAGCGCGATCTTCGACGAAATGAATCGCGTCATCGCAGCGCTGCACCGCGTCGACCACGCCGCCCTCGGGCTCGAGACCTTCGGCAAGTCCGGCAACTATTTCGGCCGTCAAATCGATCGCTGGACGCGCCAATACAAGGCCTCGGCGACCGACACCATCGGTGCCATGGATCGCCTGATCGAGTGGCTGCCCGCCAATATTCCGCAGGGCGAGCAGAGTGCGATCGTGCACGGCGACTATCGACTCGACAACATGATCTTCCATCCCACCGAGCCGCGGGTACTGGCGGTGCTGGACTGGGAACTGTCGACGCTCGGCAATCCGCTGGCGGACATTTCGTATCACATGATGACGTGGCGACTCGCGCCGCACGAGTTTCGCGGCCTGCGTGGCAGCGACTTGGCGGCGCTGGGCATTCCCGACGAACGCGAGTATCTGGCCGCGTATCTGCGCCGGGTTGGCGCCACTGCCGTCCCCGATTCGACGGAGTGGAATTTCTACATGGCGTACAACATGTTCCGCATGGCGGGGATTCTGCAGGGCGTCAAGGCGCGCGCCCTGGCCGGCAATGCGGCGAGCGCGCAGGCGCTGGAAGCCGGAAACAGGGCGCGGCCGATGGCCGAGCTTGGCTGGCAACAGGTCGAGCGCATGCGCGGCGGACACTGAAAACAAACTACCCAAGCCCAAGGAAATTCATGGATTTCGACTACTCTCCCAAGGTGCAGGGTCTGCGCGCGCGCCTGGAGCGGTTCATGGACGAACATGTCGTGCCGAATGAGCTGCGCTACGACACCGAGGTCGCAGAGGGTGATCGCTGGCAGCCGACACGGGTGGTGGAGGAACTCAAGGAGCGCGCCAAGGCCGCCGGCCTGTGGAACCTGTTCCTGCCGGAGTCCGAGCGCGGCGCGGGGCTTACCAACACCGAATACGCGCCGTTGTGCGAAATCATGGGCAGCGTGCTCTGGGCGGCGGAGGTGTTCAACTGTTCCGCGCCCGATACCGGCAACATGGAAGTGCTCGAGCGCTACGGCACGCCCGAGCAGAAACAGCAGTGGCTGGAGCCGTTGCTTGCCGGCAAGATCCGCTCCGCGTTTTCGATGACCGAGCCGGCGGTCGCCTCGTCGGATGCGACCAACATTCAGACCTCGATCGTGCGCAGCGGCGACGAATACGTCGTCAACGGGCGCAAGTGGTGGTCGTCGGGCGCCGGCAATCCGCAGTGCAAGATCTTCATCGTCATGGGCAAGACCGACCCCGAGGCGCAGAAGTACAGCCAGCAGTCGATGATCCTGGTGCCGCGCGACACGCCCGGCATGAACATCCTGCGCTTCCTGCCGGTGTTCGGTTACGACGACGCGCCGCACGGCCACATGGAGATCGACTTCAGGAACGTGCGTGTGCCGGCGAGCAACCTGATCCTCGGCGAGGGACGCGGCTTCGAAATTGCCCAAGGACGCCTGGGCCCCGGGCGCATCCACCACTGCATGCGCGCCATCGGACTGGCCGAGCGCGCGTTGAAGAAAATGTGCCGACGCGTCGAGTCACGGGTTGCCTTCGGCAAGCCCATCGCCGAGCAAACGGTGACGCTGGAACGGATCGCCGAAGCGCGCATCCTGATCGACCAGGCGCGTTTGCTCACGCTCAACGCCGCGTGGAGGATGGACACCGTCGGCAACAAGGCGGCCAAAGCCGAGATCGCGATGATCAAGGTCGCGGCCCCGGCGATGGTGTGCCAGGTGCTCGACTGGGCCATCCAGGCGCATGGCGGCGCCGGCGTGTGCGACGACTTCGGTCTCGCCCGCGACTACGCCCACGCACGCACGCTGCGCCTCGTCGATGGACCCGACGAAGTGCATCGCAACCAGATCGGGCGACTGGAGCTGGCGAAGTTCAGATAGCGACGTGCCTGCGATGCGACAACCGTTGACCGGAGAGGCGATCCTCCTACAGCCGTTCGGCTTGCTCGCCGAACTGATCGCCGCGCACGCTGCGCTCTGGCCGCGTCGCCCGGCGCTGGTACAGGACGCGCGAGCCTAGACAACGCTGCAACTCTCGCTGTATGGACACCTACCGCCACATCGGATTCTGCAAGTACGGATAAGTATCGGAGATCATGCGGCCTGAGGAAATGCGGTTATCGAGCTCTGGCGGCAGGCGGGGATACTCTCCAGGGCCGAACGTGCGACATTCGCCATAGAAATTCGCATCGCTACAGAAGATCCAGTATCCAGAGTCGACGCGCAGTGACGATGCGCGATCGTTGAATAGTCCATCCAAGTTAGTGGTTTCTTGCCCGCTTATCGAGAACGCACGGCCTGTAAGGTTCGGCCCCGAATATAAAGTAGTTCGGGCGAGAGCGTGGGCACTGCTGCCAAGCGGGATTGCCGCGTTCGCGTCGTATAGCGGGCGAGCCGAACTGACGTGACCACCCAGGCCGCCCAACGTCGGGTAACGGCCTGGCACGAACGACCGGCAATCACCGTGAAAATCCGAGTCAACACAGATCTGCCAACCGATCCCATCGACAATAACCGAGCGCGCTCGGTCATTGATTCCCATCGCCGCGAAATTGGCGACGCCCCGATCAATGGCGACATGCTGCCCAGTAAAATTCTCGCCATCATAAAAAGTAAGCACGCCTGCGACCTGCGACGTGCTCGGGGGCGGCGCTGCAACTGTGCGAGACGACGCCGGTCGCGCCGAGATGATGCGGTTTGACCATGCGCCAAGCGTTGGATAGCGACCGGGCCCAAGAATCGTGCATTCTCCAGCGAAACTGTAGTTCGCGCAGACTTCCCATAGACCACCCTCCACGATCGCCGACTGGACGTTGCCGCTCATTCCGCCTGGTCCTAGATTTGGCATCTGCCCGCTTGCGGAAATTGTTCGCCCACCAAAGTTGGGGGCCTCGTAAAACGTGACTGAACCCGGCACGGACGCGGCTGCCGCCAATGGCACAACGCTAAGAGGACGTGCGGAAACGACTCCGCCGCCCATCTCGCCAAGGGTCCGGTAGCGGCCAGGCGCGAGAATTGTGCAGTCGGTGAAGTTGGCACGTTTACAGATTTCCCACGAGGTGTCGTTGACAATCGCGGAACGGGCGCGATCGGGAAAGCCTACGTTGCCAAAGTCGGATGTTCCGCGATCAATCGTGACATGACGACCGGCAAAGTTATCTGACTCGAATACCGTGAAATCCGCCATTGCGGAAGTGGCAGGGAGCACGGCGAGGAACGACAAAACAGATCGCGTCAGTACGCTTGCCATGGCTTTATCCTCCTGAGGTTAGGCTCGAACCGTAGTCAGCCGTACCGGTCTTGCGTACCCAACGGATTTCGATCCGTCCCCTTTATCGCCCAAGTCGGCGCGTTGAACCATCGGCGGTTGTCTGATTTTTGCTTAAGCGGCGTCCTACATTTCCTTAGCGCTGGTAGGGCATTGTCCCTGCCAATTGCTGCGGCCTGTGCTACGACGGAAGGCGCGGGATGGCAGCGCGCTGTGGTCACTTCGCGGCGCACACGTAATACTTGAACAGCTCGACGAGTTACGGGTTGGTCAGCGGCGCCGCCAGAAACTTCAGGCGCACTGCGTCGGCCATGGCGTCGTCGATTCCGGACAGACGGTCCAGTCGCAGCCGGCCGCCCGTATCGAGTAAAATGGCGGACGGTGATAGGGCATTTCGCTTTCGGGGCTTGCGTTGCCGCGCCCCATCGAATCAGGACGACCTCATGAGAGTGTTCAATTTCAGCGCCGGCCCGGCGGTGCTGCCGGAATCCGTTTTGCAAAAAGCCGCCGCGGAGATGCTCGACTGGCACGGCAGCGGCATGTCGGTGATGGAGATGAGCCATCGCGGCAAGGAGTTCATCGCGATTGCCGCCAAGGTCGAGGCCGACCTGCGCAGCCTGCTCGCGATCCCGGCCAACTACAAGGTGCTGTTCCTGCAGGGCGGGGCGATCGCCGAGAACGCGATCGTGCCAATGAACCTGCTGCGCGGGCGTACCGTCGCCGACTATATCCACACCGGCGAGTGGTCGAAGAAATCGATCAAGGAAGCCGGCAAGTACTGCATTGTCAACGTTGCAGCATCGGCGGAAGACAAGCAATTCACGTATGTTCCCGCGCGCCAGACTTGGAAGCTCACCCCAGGCTCGGCGTATGTCCACGTCTGCACGAACGAAACCATCGGTGGCGTGGAATACCAGTGGGCGCCCGATGCGGGTGAGATCCCCATCGTTGCCGACATGTCTTCGCACATCCTGTCGCGGGTCATCGACGTGTCCAAATACGGCGTGATCTACGGTGGCGCGCAGAAGAACATGGGGCCCGCAGGTTTGACCGTGGTGATCGTTCGTGACGACCTGCTCGATCGCGCGTTGCCGATCACCCCGTCGGCGTTCCACTGGCAGGAGCAGGCGGCGGCGGAGTCCATGCTCAATACTCCGCCGACGTATGCGCTGTACATCGCCGGACTGGTCTTCGAACGTCTGCTCGCGCAGGGTGGGCTCGTCGCGGTGGAACAGCAGAACATCGCCAAGGCACGCCTTCTCTACGACTGCATCGACCAGAGTGGCATCTATCGCAATAACGTGCGCAAGGAAGATCGCTCGCGCATGAACGTTGTGTTCCGCTTGCCCGACGAGGCGCAGGACAAGGCATTCCTCAAAGGCGCCGAGGAACGCGGCATGGTGCAGCTGAAGGGACATCGCGCGGTCGGCGGCATTCGCGCGTCGATCTACAACGCCATGCCGATGGCAGGCGTGCAGGCGCTCGCCGATTACATGCGCGAATTCGAAAAGAGGAACGGCTGACCTCATGACCAGGCATCACATTCTCACGCTCAACCAGATCTCCGCGCAGGGACTGCGCCGCTTTCCGGACGCGCGCTACGCCGTCGGCAAGTCGGTCGACAATCCGGACGCGATCCTGGTGCGCTCGCACAACATGCTGGAGATGCCGATTCCCGGCAGCGTCAAGGCCATCGGCAGGGCGGGCGCGGGAACCAATAACATTCCGGTGACCGAGATGTCGCGCCGCGGCGTGCCGGTGTTCAACGCACCGGGAGCCAACGCCAATGCAGTGAAGGAGCTGGTGCTCGCGGCACTGCTGATGGCGGCGCGCAACGTCGTCCCGGCCTTGAGCTATGTCGGCGGCCTCAAGCCCGATGCGCCCGATCTCGACAAATTGTTCGAAGAAGGTAAGAAGCAGTTCGCCGGCGTCGAGCTGCCCGGACGCACGCTGGGCATCATCGGCCTGGGCGCAGTCGGCGGTCTGGTTGCCGACACGGCGATCAAGCTGGGGATGCAGGTGACCGGGTTCGACCCCGAGATCACCGTCGATGGCGCGTGGCGCCTGCCGTCGACCGTGCGCAAGGCACACTCCGTGGAGGAATTGCTCAAGCACGCCGATTTCGTGACGCTGCACCTACCGCTGATCGCAGCAACGCGCCATCTGCTGGACGATAAGCGGATGGCGATCATGAAGCAGGGCGCAGTGCTGCTCAATTTCGCCCGCGACGCCATCGTCGACGAGGTCGCGGTGATCAAGGCGCTGCGTTCACGTCGCCTCAAGTACTATCTGTGCGACTTCCCGAGCGCACGCCTGCTCGGCGAGCCCGGTGTCGCGGCGCTGCCGCATCTGGGCGCGTCGACCGAGGAAGCCGAGGAAAACTGCGCGATCATGGTCGTCGACCAGGTACGTGCGTTTCTCGAGGATGGCACGATCGCCAACGCAGTGAATTTCCCCAGCGTCGATATGCATCGCGAGTCGCCACACCGCGTAGCGATTGCCAACGCCAACGTACCCAACATGCTCGGCCAGATCTCGACCGCCATGGCCGGCGCCGGCCTCAACATCCACAACATGGTCAACAAATCGCGCGGCGAAGTCGCGTACACGCTGGTCGACGTCGACAGCCCGATCAGTGCCTCGGCGATAAGCGCCATCGCCGCCATCGAGGGCGTGCTGTCGGTGCGGCCGATTCCGGTGGATCCCGGCGCGTAACGACCGGGCGGGCCTGGAGACGCTACAGGCCGAGCCAGCTAATGGCCTTGAGCTCGTCTTCGTGACTCGTTGCAACGAAACCCCGGTAGCCCAGCGCCGACAGCGCCTGCTTGCCAACGTCGTTCTGAGCGGCGCCGAGCAGCACGGCACGGACTTTCTCGACCTCGTCGGCGGGAACCTTGTTCGACACGATCCATTGCTTGATCGGCACCGGACGCGATGACAGCATGACCTTACCGCCCTTTTCGGTCCAATCCTTGGCCACGGCCTTGGCGGCCGTGGCGCCGACCTGCGCGAAGCCATATTGCACATAAAACGGCACCGCGTCCTGATAGCGCGTGGTGATGATCTTGATGTCGGTCTCGGGCTTGAGCTTCTGATCGCGCAGCATCGCGCGCAGCATCCACGCGGTGATCGAGTCGGGATCGGGGCTGACGATCGTGCGTCCACGCAGGTCTTCGAGCTTGGTGTAAGGCGCTTCCTTGTTGGCAAGCAGCATGACCGAGTATTCGGTGAAGCCCGTCGTCCAGGCGACCGATTTGTACTTGCCTGCCTTGATGGCGCCCAGCGCGACCTGCGCCGGGTGCACGAACGACAGGTCGAACTCCTGCTTGTCGAGGCCGTCCCGCAGGTCGTTGTAGGCGCTGACGACGACCAGTCGCACGGGGCGCTTGATGGACTTGGAGATCAGCTCGGCCAGCGGCGCGAACTTGGCAGTGATCTCCTTGTTGGTCTGGTAATAGGTGATGCCCTCGGTCACCGACATCACGAATTCCGCAGCCCGTGAGGAAGGTGAGGCGAAGGCCAGTGTCAGCAAGAGGAGCGGCAGAAACAGGTGACTGGCGCGGGGCGTGGGCATCGGTCCTGGCGGGGCGGGCGCTATCGATGTGATCGCAGAAGAATATCACATGCAGCCAGTGAGTTCATGGCGCGAAATGCGCACTGGACAGCATTGGTGCTGAGTGCAACGTGGGGCGCGCGACCGACCACCTGCGGATCGGCCTGCATTGCGCCGCACCAGTGCCCGCGCCACTCGCGGCGGGCTGCACCGATGTTGCGCCGCAAAAATGCTGCCATTGGCACAGCGGTCACATCCGCGTCATACTCAATAGCTAAAGTCTGCCACCTGCTTCGCGCACCCACGATGCCATCCTACCTGTCGATCGAAGCGTTGACCGTCTCGTACGGAAGCACGCGCATACTCGATCGCGTCAGTCTAGATGTCGAGCGCGGCGAAATGGTCGCGCTGCTGGGGAGCAGCGGTTGCGGCAAGACGACACTGCTGCGCTCGATCGCCGGATTCGTATTGCCGGACTCCGGCACCATCAGCGTCGACGGCAAGGATATTACCCAGCTCCCGCCCGAGGCGCGCGAGACCGCCATGATGTTCCAATCGTATGCGCTTTGGCCGCACATGAGCGTCGCCGGCAACATCGCGTATGGCCTGCGCATGCGCGGCTGGAAAAAGGACGCGATGGCAACCCGGGTCGAGGAAATGCTCAAGCTCCTGCAGCTCGACGGGTTCGGTCCGCGACCGGTCACGCAGCTCTCGGGCGGGCAGCGCCAGCGGGTCGCGCTCGGGCGCGCGCTGGCGATCGATCCGCACCTGCTGCTGCTCGACGAGCCGATGTCGAACCTCGACTACAAGGTGCGCATCGAGCTGCGCCACGAATTGCGCGCTCTGCAGAAACGTATCGGCATCACCGCGGTGTACGTGACGCACGATCGCGAAGAAGCGTTGACGCTCGCCGATCGCATCGCCGTGATCGACGCCGGTCGCGTCGTCCAGTTCGGCGCGCCCGAGGAAATATTCCATCATCCGACGTCGGCGTTCGTGGCCGGCTTCATGGGCGCCGACAACGCGCTCGATCTCACCCGCGCACCCGACGGGGCGCTGGCGGCGGCGGGCAGCGGCACCGCCGCGGACCAGCGGCTACGTGCGCATTTTCGCAGCGATGCGGCGCGCCTTGCGGGCGCCGTTGGTCCTGCGGCTCACGACGATCTGGTTCTCGACGGCATCGTCGCGCAGTCGGTCTATGTCGGCCAGGGCTATCGCTACCGCGTGCGCGCGGGCGAGGCCGACATCTGGGTCCACGCGGCCGAACGCGTCGCCGAAGGAACGGCGGCCCGCGTGGTCGTGCCGCGCAATGCGTTGTTGCTCTTTCCCGGTGCAGCATCAACCCTGCAGTGATTCAACCACGTACCACCCTGGAGGTTGCCATGAAGCTTCGACAGTTGTTTTCCCTCGCGCTGTTCGCGCTCGCCGCCGCGGTTGCCGGCACGGCCGCGGCGCAGACCACGCTCAATGTCGTCACCGCCGGCGACCAGAACATGGTCGACTACGTCAACAACTACCTCGCGCCGAAGTTCGAGGCGATGAATCCGGGCGTGAAGGTCCGAGCAGTCGGCACCGGCCCTGGCGACGGCGGCTCGCAGAAGATCTACGAAAAGCTGTCGGCGCAGCAGAAGGCCGGCAGCGCCGAATGGGACGTCGACGTTGCGGTCATCCATCAGCTTGCCTCGGCGACGATGGTCAACGAAAAACTGCTCATGCCGTATCGCAACGACATCAGCGCCGGCAAGCTCGTCTCGCGCGACACCGCGAAGAACGCGCTGGGCGCCAACGTCGACGGTTACGTGCTGCCGATGTTCCACAGCCAGATCGCGTTCGCGTACAACCCCGACCTGGTGAAGGCGCCGCCAAAATCCTTCGTCGAGCTCAACGAATGGGTGAAGAAGAATCCCAAGCAATTCGGCTACAACGGCGTCAAGGGTGGCATGTCGGGCGTGGGCTTCGTGACCGGATGGGTCTCGGCGTACAGCGGCCTTGCCGACCAGCTCGAGAAGGGCCCCTATGACGCGAACTCGAAGGCGGCGATTGACAAGGCGCTCGGCGGGCTGAAGGAATTCAACCAGTATGTCGTGATGACGCCTGGCAACGCCGGCACGCTGGACATGCTCAACCGCGGCGAAATCGCCATGGGTCCGGTGTGGGTGGACA